>JAJXWD010000025.1 GCA_021781835.1 Pseudomonadota bacterium
TCCCTAACGACGCTGCGGTCGTCAGGCTCATCGGCGCCTTGCTGCTTGAGCAGAATGATGAATGGGCCACACAGCGTGCCAGATACATGACGCTGGAAACCATCGCGCCGCTGAGCCATACTCCCAATGTCAGCTTGCCAGAAATGGCCGCCTGACAACGCAGCCAACGCTGCTCAGAACGCCGCTCCTACACCACGCCAGGGGGCATGATCGGATTATCAATGCGCTCCCCCCAAGACTACGGCCTTCAAAAGGCCGCCTATACCCCTAAGGAGACAGAGAACCTGCTCTCCATCAGCCACACCACCCTGTATGAATTGTTGCAAAAAAACAGGCTGCGGGCCGTCAAGCTGAACTCGAAGACGCTCATTCTTGCGACTGAGATTGCCGCCTTCCTTTCAGGCCTTCAAGGTTAAGGAGGGCGCGACCATGTTCTGCGATTCCACAGCCTCCAATTTGTCCTTAGAGGACGTTGTCAATCTTTGCGCGTATATGGACCTGAGAAAGGCGCTTGATCTACACCATCTTAAAATTGAGAAGGACGGCGTCTGGGATAAAGATCCCCAGAAGCATGATGTCTATCGACTCGGCCCAATCATTATCCACCGTGAATGGGGGGACATGGACCTATATTCCGGCCCCCCCTCACCGGGAAGGTGGCGTGACACATTGTTCGACTGCTCCGGGAATGACGTGATTTCCCTGAAGCTTCACCTTGAAACCGCTTTGAATCACTACAAGTCTGACCTGCATGCTGGTCGTCATCCCGAATTCCTTCGCGAGCTGGCAGCCCAGTTTCGCCACGCAGCGACAAGGCAATCCGTTATCGACGACCTGGCGATGCGTTTCGAGATTGATGCCAAAAATTTGGAGGTGCGGCAACCCTGTGTGTTTCGTGGGTGGACACAAGTAACTTGGGCGTCCGCGCTGAGCCCTCAATGCGGTGTTCAGATATGGGAGCAGCCCGCCGGCATGTGGCCGCGCTTTTGCCCAAACCATGTACCATTTATCGGCTGGCCGCGAACAAGCTTCGAGATGCGGGATGCGGGCGGCCGACTTCAACAAATCATCGGCTGTTGGCCCACAGCAAGTGCCTCCTTGCTTCTGGCCTTTACACTGTGGCACAGGGATGGTGATCCATTGGATCAAAGGTGGAGGCCCGCACGATCTGCCACCAGGATTTGCCCGTACGGCTTGGAATCAGCAGTCGAATACAAAGAGGCTGAAATCGTTGTCGACGACGATCTTTTCACGGTGAATCGCGAAAATCCCCGGCTCGTCAAGCATCACGCCTCGAACCCGCCAATCGTCTTCATCGCCTGGCCACGAGGCTTGGTTGGAGCTACCCCGGCGGATACCGACTGGACATCGTTAAAAGGACGCAAAATCCTAATTCGTGTCGCGAACGACAGAGAGTCGTTTGTTCATGCTCTGACGCTAAATGATGAGCTGAAATGTGCAGACGTTGCGGCCGTAGAGTTCATCCTTCCAACGGGCTTCCGCGAAGGCAAAAACAATATCACTGTTGACCATGAGGGAGGGACGGTTCGGGGCATCCGCATGAACGAATGCGAATTTCTGGCCGTTGCCAAGGAGTGCTTCAATGTGTTGCCAAAATCTCCAGTGGCACGGAAGAGCTCCAATATATGGAACATAATGCAGGATGCCAGTTGGGCAGAAATAAACTGGATCATGAATCCATGGCTCGAGCGGGGCACCATAAATCTCATCTACTCAGATCCAGGGGCGGGGAAATCTTGGTTTGTCCTGCTTATTCTCTATGCTTTGGCAACAGGTAGAAGTTTGTGGGGAAGATTTCACGCGCCCAGAAAATTGCGTTGCTTGTACCTTGCGGGCGAAACATCGGCTAAGATGTGCAAGCGCGTTCAGGAGATTCATGCGGCCATGGGAGGCTCTGGAGACGTCGCCATCGACATCTACCCGCGTCCGGACCAAAATATCGGAAAGCTGAATCTTGAGTACGAAGACGCATGGAAAGAGATTCTCGACCTAACCGACAAGGCGGATGTTATCGTCATTGACCATTTGACCGCCTTCACATCTGGCCACAATACTCATGACAGCTGGTCCAGGTTTCATGCTCTACTTCGGCGGCTTACGGAGCAAGGCAAAACCATCCTGCTGCTACACCACGCGGGAAAGAACGGGCTACAGCGCGGTTCAGCGACGCTGGATATCGACGTTGACACGAAAATCCACATCAAGCGCGCTCCAAAGGAACCGGAGGCCTCTTACATTGAATTTGAAAAACATCGGGATGACGAGACCTTGGGAAAGGCCCTTCAGGCATTCTTGCTCTATTATAAGAGAAATCCAAATGGTCTCTTGGACTGGTGGACCAGGGATGCGGAGGCTTCTGAAGCGCAAACCTCGGCATCGCAGCCTTCGGAACATATCTCGGCCGCTCGTGGTATAAACGAGGAGTTTATCCTGGCGAAATTCGCGGGGAAAAAGGCTGACATCGTCCGCTTCTTGGCTATGGCCCTCCTGAAAGGCAAGCGGGGACTTCGGCGGTCTGAGATTGGGGCCCAGCTCGGCGTCTCAGCATCGACCACACATTCCCGGATCCGCGATTTGATTTCAGAAGGAGCGGTCGTTGTGACCGGTCGGGGGAAGGCGACCATCTATGCCTTGCCCGAAGAGATTATCAAATCGGTTATCCACGATTGACCGGCGGTGGGAAGGGGGGCGATCGGCAGATCGCCTCTCCCGTCTCCGCATCTGGTTTGTACGGTTTTCTTATCATCTTTTCTGCGGCACCGTTTGGTGAACAAGGCACCGCCGAGTTCAATTTTGGATCGCCCAACCGTTGGAGCAAATCGCACATTCGCTCCGCGGATCGCACAAAATGACGCTGCCGGCACCGAAATACGCCCAAAATTGCGCGCAATTGGCGCTTTTTACGCGTAATTTCTGGGTCGAATTTCAAGAGTTTATTTATACTACAAAGACTTATTCAGCACCGACACTCTGCGCCCCATACACACACCCTGTGGGTGGCAAGGTGGAGGGCCGGGATATCGGCAATGGCACACTCCACGACCCATACCCACCCTGTGGGTGGCTGGCGCTTGCGCCGAACTCTGACCGGCATTTGCCAAAAGAGCTATTTTGTCCCTAATGGGCATATGAATCGACGCGGAACCTGACCATGAAAACCATGTCGGCGCGGGAGGCGAAGAACGCGTTTGGGCTGATGATCGACACGGCACGGGCTGAACCCGTACGGATCGAGAAGCACGAGCGCGGTGTGGTCATGGTGATCTCCGTGGAAGAATATGAGCGGCTGCATGGCGCCGCGGCGCAATCCGCTGGTACCTCCACCCCCCTGGGCAGCAACGACGGAATGGTGGAACGGACATGAGCAACGGCGAGTTCAGCGAAGCCAGCTATGATGCCAAGCCTGAGGAGGCTGCCCCCTGACCATGCCCGTACCCGCACGGCCGAAAATCTACCACATCCTGCATGTCGACCGCCTGGCATCAGTCGTTGCGGACGGGTTTTTGTGGTCCGACGCGAAAATGGTTCAGCGGCAAGATGCCGGTACCACAATCGGCATGAGTCGAATTAAGGCGCGGCGACTGAATGAGCTGACCCTGAGCAGCCATCCGGCGCTGCGGGTTGGGCAATGCGCCCCATTCTATTTTTGCCCGCGTTCGGTCATGCTGTACCTCATACATGTCAGAAGCGACGAGCTCGCCTATAAAGGCGGGCAGGAGCCGATCATCCATCTTGAGGCCGATCTCCATGAGTCGATTGCGTGGGCGGAGGACCATAAGCGGCGCTGGGCGTTCACTCTGTCAAACGCCGGCGCCTATTATTTTGAAGACAGGTCAGACTTGGCATGCCTGGGTGAGATCAACTGGGAGGCCGTAAAAGCCCGCAAATGGGCTGGCTCGGACGTTTCCCGCTCGATAAAAGAGGGTAAGCAAGCAGAATTTCTGGTCGAAAAGGCCTTTCCGTGGCATCTAATTGAGCGAATCGGCATTTTCTCGCGGGGTTATACACAAGCCGTCTCGACTGCCATGCAAGGGGCAGCCCATCGGCCGACGGTCGAGATCAAGCGGGATTGGTACTATTGAGAGGAGGGGTGGCGATGATTGAATTCAAGACAGGCGACATCCTGACGGCTGATGTCGAGGCGTTGGTTAACACCGTGAACTGTGTTGGCATCATGGGGCGCGGCATCGCGCTGCAGTTCAAGAACGCATTCCCGGCCAATTTCAAGGCTTATGAAGCCGCCTGCGCGCGGGAAGACGTGCAGCCAGGCAAGATGTTCGTCTTCGAAACCCGGGAGCTGACGGGGCCGAAATTCATCGTCAATTTCCCCACCAAGCGCCATTGGCGCGGCAAGAGCCGAATGGAGGATATTGATTCCGGGTTGAAGGCGCTGGTGGAAGAGATCCGCAGCCGCCGCATTCGCTCCATCGCCATTCCGCCCCTTGGCAGTGGCCTGGGTGGGCTGAATTGGGCAGACGTGCGCCCGCGTGTCATCGCCGCATTGGAGGGGATCGACGACCTTCGTGTCGTCGTGTTCGAGCCGAGCAGCGCACCTGCGGTTACGAAATCGCGCGACGTTCCGGCCATGACGCCAGGGCGGGCGGCCCTGGTGGTGTTGATGAACCGCTATCTTGGCGGATTGATGGACCCATTCGTGACGCTGATCGAGGTCCAGAAGCTGATGTATTTCATGCAGGAAGCGGGTGAGCCGCTGCGGCTGAATTACGTCAAGCATCATTACGGCCCATACGCCGATAATCTTCGCCATGTCTTGACGAAGATCGAGGGGCACCTTGTGTCCGGATACCATGATGGCGGCGATGCGCCGGAGAAGCAGCTGGAGTTGGTGCCGGGTGCAGTGCAAGACGCCGAGGCTTTCCTCTCCGGGGACAGTGATACGCGCACCAGGTTTGATCGGGTAGGCAAGCTGGTCGAGGGGTTCGAGACGCCCTTTGGGCTGGAGCTTTTGGCGACAGTCCATTGGGTTGCCACGCGCGAACATGCCAATAACGCGAATGACGCCGTAGCCCAGGTCCATGCGTGGAATGAGCGCAAGAGGCGCTTCTCACCGCGCCAAATCGGGATCGCCTTCGAGACCCTTCATGCCAATGGATGGCTGCCGGCGGCATGACCACCGATGTCGGGGAGAAAAACCCGGAGGCCCTTATCACGCCTTATTGGCTTTAATGCCGGTGAGATTTTGCGTGAAATCTCCGAGATTTCAGAAGAATAGGTTCTCGCTGCTTATCCTGTTGCAGTTCTCACGTGCCCTTTCTGGCCTTCGGTAGCTGAGACGTGCCATATTCCCTTACTCGTGGTGGCACATCGCCCTTCTGATCATTCTTGCCCAGGTAGTGTGCAAGCCGAATCACCTGGTTTTTGTTTTCTTCAAATATTTGCTGCTGCTTGGCTAATTCCTCACCGTCTTTCTTGGAAGACGGACGATTGAGCCGGATCTGGGGCGGCACCTTCTCACCGTCATAGCGGTTGCAATAGTTGATCAATCCCTCCTTCGAGCTGCCGGTAATATTCTGCCAATTTCTGTTGGCTTCTTGCAGTATTCCGTAAGATTGTTGCGTATAGCTGCCATTGACCAACGCCGCGACATGATAGTGAGGATTTTTGCTCGTCTTTTTCTCTCGACACCAAACATAGTGCATCTCGTTACCAGCCCTTGTTAAAGGCTCCTTCAAGCGTTTCATCAACTCGCTTACATCTTTGTTTGGATTATCCCTTGATATGTCAGTAGGAACACGAATATCCATTCGAAAATATGTGACCTTGTTGTGCTTGTCGATCATATGATCAAGGCGTTCATCGAACTTTCCGTTGATCTCTGAATATTTCTTTTTTACCGTCATCTCTTCATATCCTATTGTTTTGAATTAACTCTCTTCAATAAGATATTGGATGATATAAAAACTTATTGGTTATTGTATTGATATGTATATATAAATAATACCATATACCTAGCAGGTTGAATGAATTAACTATCTGATTTGTCTGGTGTTTTTGACAAAAAATATCCGCCACATCGGGGCCGCAGAATTGCGAGACTTAATTGATCAACTCGGGCCTTTTCAGCCCGAGCTGTTCAACCTCATTTCTTGAACTCAAACCCACATTCCCGGCATCGATACATGCCCAGCACATGCACATCGATGTCGGCACCAACGGCATGGCCAACAAGGGCACCCCAGGCGAAGCCGATGATGGCCCCACCGATGGCGCCCGTTACCGTCGTGGGCAGACGGCGGCTGACAACGGCAGCTATGGCAGCCCCAGACGCAGCGCCATTGAAGCTGGCGGCGATGATTGCCCCCAGCGTACCTCCCACCACGACCCCCGCCTTGCGCGCGGTGGTCTGGAGGGAGCAATGGGGCGAGCCGCATGCGGGGCACGGGATTACCGGCGTTTGACCGACAAGGTCTTCCACGCATTCCATGCCGGTCACCCCACCTTGTCGAACAGGCGCTTGGCCCGCTGTTCAAGGTCAAGCCGACCATCCTGGTTCTCCCGCCGCCTGGCCATGGCGGTGAGGCCCTGCACGAAGTCGAACACGCTCTCCGGCGCATGCCCTTCCTCGCGCAGTACCGTCTCGATGATCCGGTTGGAATCATTCCGGCTGAACCCCTGGTCCTTCAGGAATTTTTGCCGGTCGTCATCGGTACGGGCGACGATCGTCTCCCGCGCCGCTTTTACCCCGGTGATGAACCCCTGCGGGCTGGAGTTGGCAAAGCTCTCCAGGGCTGGGGCAACCTCATGGGCAAAGCGGTTGCCGGCATATTTGCTGTGCCGGATGACGATCTCCTCGAAGCCTTCCACGCCCCAGAGGTTGCGGTTCTGGCAGACGCCGCGGAGATAGAAACTGGCAATACCCAGCGTCTTGGAGCCAACTTCCGAATTCCAGCAATAGAAACCCCGGAAGTAGAGATCCGGCTCGCCATTGGGCAGCTTCCCGGCCTCGATGGGATGCGTATCGTCAACCAGGAACAGAAAGACATCGCGGTCACTGGCGTACAGCGTCGTGGTGTCGGTGGTGACGTCGATATAGGGGTTGTAGGTTGAATTTGCCCAATCCATGGCGCCGGGCACTTTCCAGCGCGTGTCGCCAATGCCGTTGCCGGCGATTTGGCGGACGGCGCTGACCAGCTCATGGTCGAAGATGCGGCCATATTCAGGGCCGGTCGCGGCGCGCAACTCCTGGCGACCATCGTCCAGCTCCAGGATTTTGACCTGCTCAGAGCGCTGGTGCGCCAGGCCGTATTGCAGATTGATACCGGCGAGCTTGGCGGGCATGTCGCGCAGATATCCTGCCGGCGCGCCGACCAGGCTGCAGAGCTGGCCAAAGCTCCAATGGGTCGGGGCCAGAGGCGCGTCGCTGCCGGGCAGGATGACGGTCAGCCCATCGGCCTGATCCGGCGCGGCTTGGACGCGGACCTCGCGGCTGGCCACCGTGCGGGTGCGGGACCGCTCCGCACGGGATGACACGGAGGCGAAGAGGGAATCGAGGGTAAGGTAACGCTCGTCGGCGGGGCGGGAATACCATTCAGAGGCGACGCGGCTGTTCCGCTCGCCTCTGGTGGGGTCGACTTTGAATGAGGTGGTGGTGTCGATGGCGTTCATATGTTCGATCCTTGGGGCGTGCGCGTGCAGCTGGCGGGGCCAGGTGCAGAGGCGCGGATTGTGAGGGAGGCGATCAAACGCGTGAGGTTGATCGATTGAATGATATATGCCCGACGGGGGATGAACGGCGGCCATGGGCCGGCTATGGATTCTGGCGGACCCGGCCAACTTGGCGCGAATTATGCCCGCAGCACCGGCCATGTTTGGCGCTGAAATGCGCGCTTAAAGGCGGGTACGTAGAGTTGCCGGGAGGCGGGAACATTGAGGGATTATAGGTTGCTCAATGGGATAGTAGGGTGATTTGGCTAGGGCTAAGGTCTGAGACAGGCAGGGTACCTGCCGACACAGTCCTTGAAGCTTAGGCTCGTGGCGGCTCGGGATACATTACCTGCGGCGGCGCCGCTTGTGCCCCAACTAGCCGTTTGCCTGCTATGGATGCACTTCCGAATTCGGCTATTCGCCCACAAGTCGAGTTCAAAGGCTTATTGGCCAATTTCTCGGATGTCACCGGGGAGGCGCTATCATAAGACCCGAAAATCGCCGCGTCTGAGCGACCATTGACCTTGCCGCCCGCGCGCCCGATTCTGTATATTGACCGACCACGCCGCGACCAAGCAAACAGTTTGAGGATAGCCGGGGGGTGAATGTGTATCTGGCGCAGCTGTCGATCGCCAACTTTCGACGCCTGTCGAAAGTGACACTCGAGTTTCAGCCGGGCCTCAACGTAATCGTCGGCCCGAACAATATCGGAAAGACCGCGGTGGTGGATGCGTTACGCGCTTTACTCGCCGGCGCGGACGATCCGTATCCGCGCTTCACACTGGACGATCTGCATCTCCCGCCTAGTGGAGAAACGTCGGGCGAAATCCGCTTCGAATATGTCTTCCGTGGGCTGGAGCCGGCCGACGAGGCCGACTTCCTGCATGCGCTGCGCTCCAACGCGGACGGTAAGTATGAGGCGGTGCTAGGCGTCACCTACGGCGAGGCGGACCGGACGCGACGCCTGCGAGCCCGCAGATGGTGCGGTGAGTTCGAAGATGTCGCGGTGACGACGACGATCTTGGAGAATTTGCGCAGCGTCTATCTACAGCCACTTCGAGATGCCGAACAGGGCCTGAGGCCGAGCCGCAACAGCCAGCTCTCGCGGCTACTCCACCTGCTCTCGGACGATGCGGGAAAGGAGGCTATCGCCTCTGCTCTCACCGAACTGGACAAGCAACTAAAGAAGCACAAGCCTATCGTCGACGCTCAGGCCGCAATCAGCGGCCGCCATCGCACCATGCTTGGCGAACAGCTTGCGCAAGTGGTCAATATCGAGCTGGCTGGCTCTGACTTCTCGAAGCTCGCGGCCCGGTTGTCCCTGCTCGTCGATACCTTCGAGATCGAGCGCAACGGGCTCGGCTACAACAATCTGATCTTTATGGCTGTCGTGCTCAGCGAACTGGCGAAGAATGCCGACGCGGCGTTTCGGAGCCTGATCGTAGAGGAGCCCGAGGCGCATCTGCATCCCCAACTCCAAGCAGTACTTCTGCGCTATCTATCAAGCATCGACCACGATGCGACCGGTGAAAAGCCCGTGCAGGTGTTCGTCACCAGCCACTCTCCCAACTTCGTCAGCATCGCGGACCTCAACTCGATCGTGTGCCTTTTGGATGTCGGCGGTGGCGCGGAGGTATTTCATCCGCGCGGCATCAAGTTCGAGAAAGGCAAGCGCGAGAAGCTAGCTCGTTATCTGGATGTCACCCGGGCCGAGTTGTTCTTCGCCCGACGAGTTATCTTCGTTGAGGGGGCAGCCGAACTGCTCCTGGTCAAAGTGCTGGCCACACGCGAGGGCCTGGATCTGCGCGATCACGGCGTCAGTCTGATCAGCGTCGAGGGCCTGAACTTCGACTCCTTCATGCCTCTCTTTGGGGAGAAGGCGATCAAGGTGCCGACCGCCATGATCACCGACGCCGACCCGAAGATCAAGGTCGGCGATAAATGGGAACCCCATTATCCGGCAGCCGGTGAAGCCATCACGGTGTCGGACAACACAGCGGCGATGCAGGCACAGCAGGATAGCCTAGTAAAGGTTTTCTACGGGCAGAAGACCTTCGAGTACGATCTGGCGTTGGAGGCGAAGAACCGCGCAGCCATGCTGACCGCCTTGGAGGATATCCATCCGCAGATCGCCGCCGGGCTGAAGGTCGATGTCGAGAAAGGCGTCAATGACAGCGAGAAGGCAAAGACGCTGTTTCGTGGCATGTTCGAGCGGCCGTCCAACAATGTGCAAAAGGGAAGGTTTGCGCAGGCGCTCGCCGCCGCCATTGTCGACAAGTCAGTCGCGTTCGTGACGCCTGCCTACATCCTCGCCGCGATAAAGCACGCCTGCCAGAAATGACCAAGCTGTCCAGGGAGCAGGAAGCGATCGTGGCCCTGCCGCTGGAGCCGATCGTCGTCACTGCCTGCGCCGGAAGCGGCAAGACCAGGACAGCTGTGCACCGGCTGGCGGCGATGCGCAGGCTGCATACGGACGAGCGCAGCCTAGTTGCGTTGTTGTCATTCTCTAACGTCGCCGTCGAAACATTCAGGAGGGAATATGCTGCGGCCATAAGATACCATCCCCCCTCGCGTCGTGACAGGGCGGTTGAGATCGACACGATGGACGGCTTCATCACCACAAACGTGCTGCGTCCACACGGCCATCGAGCGATGGGATGCAGCTGCACGCCATTTCTGGTTGAGGGTCGGGAGCCGTTTCTGAAGAGCTTCACCGTTTTCGATGGCAAACGTGGCCACCCTACGGACAGCCTCGGGATCTCGCTGAAGAATGGCGCCTTTGTCTACACCGTGGGACGGCAGGCGCAGCTTGTGGATCGATGGCGCGCCGAGGCCGCTGTTGCCAAGCTTGGTGCCATAGGCGCGTACACGCATGCGTCGGCCCGATATTGGGTGTGGCGCACACTCAAGGAACAGCCATCGCTGCTGGCTGCGCTCGCCCGGCGCTATCCGCATATTCTTGTGGACGAGGCGCAGGACATCGGGCCTGAGCACCAGGCGATCTTGGAATTACTGATCCAGCACGGCTCACAGGTCTCCCTGATCGGCGATCCTCACCAAGCCATCTATGAGTTTGCTCGCGCCGATGGCACATTCCTCTGCGGTTATGGTGCTCACCCCGACGTCAACGTTCAACAGCTATCGGTGAACTATCGATCCGTTCCTAGCATCCTCGCTGTGGCGAACAGGCTGACACAGCGTGCCGACACCGCTGACCGCCCAGCTCAACTTGGGCGTCATGGCGCCTTCTATATCCCCTATGATCCCAAGGATCGGGCGCCAGCCTTGGCGACCTTTCACAACATGCTGGAAACCGCGAAGATCGACCCTCGGTCCGGCGTAGTTCTGTGCCGCTCGAGCGACCTCGCGAGCGAATGGGGCGGGGACCGAGATGGTCAGGGGGTGGGCGTCGTGCGCTGCTTCGCCAGTGCCGCGATCAGTCGGGACCAGAAGGGCAAACTTCCGCGGGCCTTCAGCGAGACGTGCGCCGGAGTAATTGGCCTTCTTGCGCCGGAACATGGGGGGCTGACATCGCAGCTCGCCTGGGGATCGGGGGCGGACATCGCCGGCGTGCGACGAGCCATCTGGTCGTTCGTTCGCGATGCCAAGACTGGGCTACCCTCCTCGGCGCTGGTCGCAGACACGGCTTGGCATCCGCTTCTTTGCGAGCGTGTCCGTGCGCTGCTGGCGCGGCTGGAGCGAGAGTTCGGATTGAAGCAGGGCGAGAACGTTGGAAACAAACTGGCTAAGAGGGAGCTGGAGCATCGGCCGCTGACCGAGACGTCGGATCTTACCCAGGCCGACGTCCCCACCTTCCCGGTATCCACTGTCCACAAAGTCAAGGGCGCTAGCATCAACGCGGTTCTGTATGTCGCCAAGAAAGGGCATGTTCAGGCCCTGCTTGGCGGCACGACCTGCGAGGACGGCCGGATCGGCTACGTCGCTCTGACCCGATCGCGTGATCTTTTTGTCCTGGCGATTCCCGCAAGCTGCCTTAAGGAGTTCGAGGCCGATCTGCAGGCGATCGGTTTGCAGCGAGCGGGCTAATCGTAATGCTCAGCAGGCGCCATTCGCGCGCTAGTTCTGGCCCATCAACGGCGTGCGCGCTCCATTGTCATTCCAGGGCTTGCCCCGACGACCGGCTTCGCCCGATCTTCTTGACCTGCAGACGGCCCATGTGGGCCATGAGCTGCCGCGTCGCTCCATGTACGTCATTCAGCTTCCTTTGCAAACCTCCCCGAAGCGAACATTGCGATACCGATCATGGGTGGTTCGTCGGCTGCCCCCTGCGAACTCGTCAGCTTGACCATTGCCGGTATCAGTGCACAAGCTGAATACGATCGAGAGGAGAGTTTTTGCCACAAGGAAGGACACTAAATCCAGCAGCTGCGGGGCGGCCGCCCCTTTCGCGCACACCGAGTGCAGCGAACTGGCTTTTGCAGTTTAGAGCGGCGGACCAACTGGCCGCGGCAGAACTCCTGGACTCTCTCCTGCTCTTGAACGACGACGATGTCGCTTCTTCTTTGAGAGAAGAGCTCGGACGACTTGCCCGAGGCGGTGTTGGGCTCCGCAAGAAAATTGCGCTCTACTCTGAACGCGAGATCGCTGAAGCGGTTTTTTTTAAGTCAGAACGACGCCTCGGCCGTGACGGTATTTTCCGGATGAGGGCTATCGGCAACGTAGGCCCTCCCGCGGTAAAGCCCGTGCGGGGCCGGTCACGAGTGGGAAGCGAAGGCTGGACGGCCTTCATCATCTCACAAGCAGTCGAAGCATCCCCTAAAGTCTACCTCAATCACCCCGGCCCTGACCGCATCCGTCGAAACGGCGTGAGCTTGATTGTTATTGTCACCGATTTCTTGGGATCGGGCTCACGGGTCCGAGCCATGATCGATAAATTTATCAAAGTGCCTTCAGTACGAGCGTGGCGGTCGAATAGCTGGGTGCATTTCACAGTTGTTGCCGCTGCCGGAACTGCTAAGGGGATCCGTTCGGTTCAATCACATCGTACTGCACCAACGGTGTCCGTCACCCATGTCGTGCCAACTTTGAATGGCTTCCCAAACCCTGAAGCGGCCGACAAATGGCGACGGCTAATGTCTCGCTACGGCCCACGCAGGGCACGGGGCTCCGGACCGGAGGGGTTCGATGATGGCGGTGCGCTTGTTGTATTCAGCTACCGTACGCCAAATAACACGCCACTCCTATTACATCAGGGGGGGGCGGGCTGGACTCCGCTTTTTCAGGGGCCGCCGTCGGAAGATATGAGGGCTGCCTTTGGTTTGGGCAAGCTTAGCGCCAGGGTGAAAGGGGCGGCCTTGGCGTCAAGAATTCCGCTTGCCGATGATCTTACGCCAGAAGAGGGGCGGATGATCGTGATTTTGCGCGCAGTCAGGGGCAGGTGGAGGGCGGGGCAAGAAGTGGAGTTCGCTGAACGCACGGGGCTAACTGTACCGGAGATCTTGGACGCGAAGGATCAGGCGCAAGCCGTCGGTCTGCTGACAAAACAAGGACACCTGACAGACGAAGGGCAAAAGCTTGCCCGCGCAGGCGCACCCAAAATTCGCAAGCGCCCTGATATTCCCACCAATCCAGAAATGTATTATCCGCAAGCACTGAGGGCTCCACGGTGAAATCTAGTGATTGCCGTCCTTCGGGACGGCCGGGTGGTGGCTTGGCCGCCACTGAGGCTTCCAGGTTCTGGTTGCCGTGGACAGAGCTGTTGATCGCAGGTCCGGCCCTGCGACGTCACCCTGCGGGCCGCAGCGCTACGGCTTGCTCGACGCCGCAGGGCCGCACGCTGTGCGATGGCAGAAGGTAGATGAAACATCCGTGGAGTCCTCACCAATTCGCCGCTAAAGCAAGACAGCTCGGCCGAACCGAGACTATGATCAGCGCAGCCGTTGGGGCCGGTAAGTCGATAAAGTCTAGCGAACCTAACCTTCCCGTTGTGCTAACCCTTTCCCATTTAGCCCATCTCGCAGAGATCAACCCAGGAGCGGCTTATGCCTACGCCGCACGCAAATGGACGATCGAGCCATACAGGGTTTTCAGGCTTAAGAAGCGCCCGAAGCGGAATAGCCGAGCGCCCGCACGAGGTTTCCGCACGATTTGTGTTCCCGAGCCAGAGCTAATGCGCTTACAACGCTGGATCGCTCAAAATATCCTCTCGAGAGCAACGCCCCATCCTCGGAGCTTTGCGTTTTTCCCAGACCGAGGTATCCTCGAGGCGGCACAACACCACTGTAATTGCCGTTGGCTAGTCAAACTCGATATCCAGAACTTCTTCGATAGTATCCAAGAGCATCAATGCTATAAGGTATTTCGCTCTTTAGGGTATGGGGTGCTCCTCAGCTTCGAGCTGGCAAGGATTTGTACGCGTGGCCCGAACAGGCCTCTCCAGCGCAATCAAATCTTTCCCAGTGATGGCAGGCCATATCCATGCAACGATGAAGGCCACCTCCCCCAGGGAGCCCCCACGAGTCCCGCATTGGCAAATATGGTAGTTAAAGCTCTTGACGCTAAGCTTGTCGATATTGCTGAAGCCCGTGGGTGGGTTTACACAAGATACGCTGATGACTTGGCATTTTCGACACAGGCCGACTCTAGCCGGACAGAGGCAAGTAAGCTTATCGCACTGGCGAAAGCGGAAATTGCTCGCTTTGGCTTGGAGCTGAACGCATCGAAGACTGTGGTTGCGCCACCTGGCGCCCGACGAATTGTGTTGGGCTTGCTTGTGGATGGCGAACAGCCACGTTTGACGCGTTCATTCCGAAACAATCTCGAAACGCACCTTCATGCATTAACAAAAGGCGCGATTGGCCCTGAGCGTCATCGTCAGGCCCGAGGCTTTGCCTCGTTGATTGGGATGCGGCGGCACATAAGTGGCCTCTTAGCATTCGCGCACTACGTGGAGCCCAGTTATGCCGCTGCATGCTATGCAAAGTTCAATAGCATTTCCTGGCCGCTGTGACCCTGGACGACAGCTGTCCCTGCGTTTAATTCAGAGCAGACAGAGCCCTTCCGGCCCGTATTATCTATAAGCTTGCCGGGAATTGCTTAACATCTCTGGCCGGTATCTTTCTTCCCACAGTCCATCTAAGGCCAACCCGTTCTGTATTTGCCGCAAAAAATGCGGCGAATACCCTTGCGAACCTCCGCTCCCTGTGCCAGCATCCCCCCACGAAAACCGGCATGGCGACCTACATCCATAACCTCACCGACTGGCCCCATTTCCGTTGGGATCATGACGCGATTCTAGCCCCCCTGGCAGCCGTACGGCACCGCCAGGGACGGCTCATCGGGCGCATGGAAGCGCTCGGTTTTCCGCTACGAATCGAGGCCGTTCTGCAATCCGTGACCGAGGAGGTCATCAAATCCAGCGAGATTGAGGGGGAAATCCTCGATCGTGACCAGGTGCGCTCCTCGGTGGCACGGCGCCTTGGCATGGACATCGGCGCGCTGGCGCCAGTGGATCGTCATGTCGATGGCGTGGTGGAGATGATGCTCGACGGCACGCAGGATTACGCCTCGCCTCTCACCGCCGAGCGCCTGTTTGGCTGGCATGCGGCCCTGTTCCCCACCGGGCGCAACGGGATGACGCGGATCACGGTCGGCGCCTGGCGGACAGATGAAAGCGGCCCCATGCAGGTGGTCTCGGGGCCTATCGGGCGTGAGCGTGTCCATTATCAGGCACCGGAAGCGGCCAGGCTGCCGGCTGAGATGGACGCTTTTCTGGCCTGGTTCAATGCCCCCTGCGAGATCGACCCCGTGCTGGTCGCGGCCTTTGCGCATCTGTGGTTCGTCACCATCCACCCGTTTGACGACGGTAACGGGCGCATTGCCCGTACCATCGCCGACATGGCGTTGGCCCGCTCGGAGCAGACCTCCCAGCGATTTTACAGCATGTCATCGCAGATCCGGGTGGAACGTAACGCCTATTATGAGAAGCTGGAGGCGGCACAAAAAGGTGATCTCGACATCACGCCGTGGATCACCTGGTTTCTGGGTTGCCTGGACCGCGCCTTTACGGCGTCGGAGACGATTTTGGCTGCCGTGCTGCAAAAGGCCCGGTTCTGGGAGGCGCATGCAGGCGCGGCGCTGAATGAACGCCAGCGGATGATTGTGAACCGGCTGCTGGACGGGTTTGTGGGCAAGCTCACCTCGTCCAAATACGCCAAGTTGACCAAATGCTCGCAGGATACCGCCACACGGGATATTCAGGATCTCATCGGGCGCGGCATTTTGGCCAAAGATGAAGCCGGGGGGCGAAGCACCAGCTATAGCCTGTGCCTATTCGAACCGAATAAACTTTAGGCAAGCTTTGTACTTGACGAGCTTAGAGGCCATCAAGCCGCCGAATTTGTCAAAACCTCATCAAGAAATTCGTTCAGCTTATCTGCGGTCTCGAATAGACGGCTCTCACCTTGCAGCGATTCAAAAATTTTGCGGAGCAGCATTTTATCGACTGAAATCATTTTATTTGGCGGATGCTGAAAACCCTTATCTAAAAACAATTCTCTCCTCTTGCTGGCAAGCACTGTGCCTAGACCATTTTCAACGATAATAGCATATTCTCTTTGATAAAACTCGTAACTTAAGCCGCCCCGAGGCCCTTGATATGCGATAATAAAGTGTCTTGGCCAGGCATTAATATCCTCCTCGCTCCAATTGGAACAGATGTCATCAGGTCGCCAATGTTTGATTCGACTCCGCTCTTCGTTAGAAAGAGTCGGTACTTCCCTAGAGTTATCCTCTTCGATAAGGTTTGAAGCTGCGTTGTCACGATCCTCCACATCGGGTGTTGTTGATGAAAACACAAAACCAACTCCTCTGAACTTGTCGGGATCGGTGCAGACTATGCTCAGCAGAGAACTATCTAAGTTATCGAGGGGCTTGTCGTCGATTCGGCGCTGCCCGTGCGAGCGTCTGTTCCATCTGACTTCGGCCTCTGAAAGTGCCTGATCATCAACCTTCTGAGATCGTCTCCAAATTTGTTCAAACCACTTGGCGGCGGCTTTATAGGCAACACTATCGACGGCGTGGAACGATCCTGCTTCGATCAGGTCCGCTGGAGGGCCAAATCCAATTCCATTACTGGATGCGTTAGCCGACGTTATCACTACTCCTTGGCCCGACAAATAGACTTTTGCGTGGAGGTTTTTTAAATGTTTCAAGCCCGTGTTGTTTGGCGCGCCTAGCGCGCGCAGTTCGTTCGGGTTCGTTGCCCCCATGCTGATATCGCACATGATTCTGGCGTCGTTGATACGGGCAGTCTGGCTAGAAAATAGAAATTGTGCAGCACCATTTCCCCAAAAGGCTACCGCACAACGAATATCGCTCCCCAGGAGAATCATACTAATTTTGTTCTGAAGATCGAGACCAGTCAAGAAATACGCAGACACGCCACTTTACCTTTCCAGTTTGTTTCGAGACTCGGCAGTTAAAACACTCTTTATAGCGCTGAACAGAGAAACCGTGACTGAGATCACTCCGCAATCTGTCCATTTTCCATGGGTTCCAAAAGCGGAATTACGCAGCATAGTACTCGATCTGATTACACCAGTCGATTGTGGCCTCGGCGGATGCGCTGTTAGCACGCTGATGCCGTGCCTCGAACGTATTGCCGTTATTATCGCGATGGTAGGTCGAATCATTCTGCCAGCCATTTCCGGCCCTGCCGGCGGCGTTCAGCTGGGAACAGCCATATATCATCACAGCAGAACGGGTCGGCCATAAAACACTGATTGAGCTTTCTATTTCAGGCCAGCCGCCCGTTCCTTCACGATGAACACCTCCCCCGAAAGGACCTCACATGTTTAATTTTGTCGGCTGGCTGGTCGTCACAGGCTTCGTGCTCTACGGCCTGGCCAAATTCCTCTGCGACCACGTCGTCATGGGCAAACGGGCAACCGCTTGACCCGTCTGCCTCCCAACGCCCCCTAAAATCCCCCCCATCTCACCCCAATGCCCGGCCTCAGCGCCGGGCTTTTTCGTTTCAAGGAAGCACATCATGACCCTAACCCCCGAACCTTCCCCCGCACAGGCGACCACACCTCTCGTCCCCTCCACCACCCCCTTTGACTTTAACAAAGCCGCCATCTTCACGGCGCTGGAAGCCGCCGGCATCACCCAGATCACCGTCACCTTCGATGGCTATGGCGATTCCGGCCAGATCGAGGGCATCTCCGCCAGCATCGGCGAGGCCCCCACCCAGATGCCCGATTGCATGGTCGAGACCCTGGGCATCGCCTGGCCGCAAACCGAACCGGCGTTCTCCAGCCTTAGCCTCGCCACCGCCGTGGAGAACCTGGCCTATGACGTGCTGGCCCAGACCCATTGCGGCTGGTGGAGTAGGGATAAGGCGCTTCACCCTGTTGCCAGGGCAAGTTTCCTCATCCCTCTCGCCGAACCGGACGTGCGAGTTTCCCTGCATCCGGCTCTCTATGTACGGCTAACGCCGCAGGTGGACCTCATAACTGGCTGAGGCTGTGGAATGTTGACCAGAATTGCTTGGCTCCCGGTAGGAACCATTTGTCTGGTTCGGCATTCCATCCGTTCGGTATGTGTATGCCCCGGTTGGGGTAGTGCGATGTCCCGCCTTCCTGGAAGGAGTCGATCATGATGGTGCCTTCACACCATCGCAGTCGCTTCCCCCGCGTATTTCCGGAGAATCGGCGACGTAACGTAGGCCACGCCGTCTTGGGGTGTTTCTTCCGGATCCAGCGTCCGACGCGTTGCCTCATCCACCAGTCGAGACCTGAGAAGTCTCGGTAGGCTTTGGTGGCGTAGCGATAGTAGTTCCGCCAACCACGGATGATGGGATTGAGCATGCCGATGAGGCGGGCAAGAGGTTCACCCGAGGGCATTCCTCTTACCTTTTCCTTGATCTTGTAGCGCAGGTCCTTAAGCTTGCTCTTCGGAATGAAGAGGTTTCCGATCATTCTTCCTGTTCGGTAGCTCTTCGTCTGCACGACCCGATAGCCGAGAAAGACATAGCCTTCCTCGACTGCCGTGATCCGGGTTTTCTCCATCGACAATTCCATGCGCAGTTCCCGTCGGAGGAACTCCGCCAACGCCTGTTTTTCGGCTTCCGCTTGCTCGTACGTTCCTTCGACGTAGACGACGAAGTCGTCCGCGTATCGCACCGAACAGAACGTCGGTCGTCCTCTTTTCCGATCATAGTATCGGCGGTAAAGCGGCGTTTTTGGCGCTTCCCGAGGACGGCCAGACCATCGTCCGTACCGCTCGTCGATGGCCGTCAGATAGACATTGGCCAGCAACGGCGACACGATGCCACCCTGCGGAGTGCCCGTCTGGGGATGGCGGACGGTGCCTTCGGCCATGATGCCAGCTTTCAGAAATGCGAGGATCAGCCGCAGGACTTTGTGGTCCTTGATGCGGCATCTTACCCGCTCCATCAGCACATGATGGTCGATGGCGTCGAAACACCCTCTAATGTCACCTTCGATCACATAGCGGAACAGAGATGGTCCAGCCGGATTTGGGTGCATCTTGCTCTGGGCGATAGCCAGCGCGTCATGGGTGCTTCGACCGGGCCTGAACCCATAGGAGGTTGGATAAAAATCCGCCTCGAATATAGGTTCGAGAACAAGCTTCAGGGACATTTGCACCAGTCGGTCGCGGAGCGTGGGGATACCGAGCGGCCTCATTTTCCCCGGTTTGCCCGACTTCGGAATGAACCGCTGCCGCACAGGTTCAGGAGAGAATGTGCCGTTACGAAGTTCCTCCCGGATGTCCGATAGAAACCGCGCCACACCGCCGGTACGCTCTTCGACCTTTTGTCGCGTCACGCCGTCTGTGCCTGGCGTTTGGCTGCCCCGATTCCGGGACATCTTTTGCCAGGCGAACTCAAGCGTTCTGCAATCACACACGATATTGAACAAATCCGCGAACACCTTGTCGGGGTCCGCGGTACTCCACCGATACAGCTTGCGCTGCATGTCGGGGACAAACGCGATATTCACCGCGTCGGCCATTGAGCCACCCCCTGCCTGCACGCTGTATCCACTGCCTCCCTTCGCCATGTGGACGGCTTTCCCGTCCTCGGACTACTATGGAGGCTCCGCCCCCTGCCACCGCGTTCATCGGTCGCTTCGATCATCCGCGCACGCCGAATTCCGGGGTGCGTGGGAGCGACGGCAAGGTTCTCAGGTTCCGTCCGTGGTCTTTTATCCGCTGTAGGAGCCGACTCTACCCCGTGTGGAATCCGGCCTCCGAGCCCCACAGTCTCGCTCGCAGGCTGACGTTCGGTTTCCCGTCCATCTCCAACCGCCATTTTCCAGAGCGGCTTAGCACTCCACCGGCCTTGCGGCCGACCCGCCCACTTCCGCGTTGGCGGGGTCCATCTTCTACCGGGGCTTCTACCATCGGTTCGGTTTTCCCTCTCCTTGGCGGACTCGCTTGCCGAATCGGTCACAAGGGCGGAAGTCCCCCACCATTCAGCTTTAACGGGTTCTGCTGATTTATGACTTACCGGAAGCACCCGGTTCGTCTCACCCGTTCGCTTGTCGCCATGCTCTGTGTTGCATGACGTGCTGGGTCTTTCACCCCGCAAGATCACTGACAGCTTTGAAATGAAACCCCTCCTTTCTTCATTTACTACCTGACGCACGGAGAATAACGAGGGCGCCTATGGCGACATCATCTTCGACACCGCCGCGCGCACGATCACGCTCGACTACAATGAGCGTTTCACCAGCTCCGAAAATTTCACCCATGTCTTGTGAGGAGACCACCATGGGACATTGCTATCACCACGCCCTGTCTTCCGTGCGCAAATGGGGTGGCGTGGCCGAGGATTACCTGCCCCTGCACCAATGGTTTGACGAATCCAAGGAGATCACCGCGGATTTCCGCCACCGCGCACTGCGCCACCACGCCCAGGGCATTTTCGAGCTGGAGCGGCGCTTTGGCGCCACCATCACCCTCTCCACCGGCCGGGTGGTGCCGGTGCGGCTGATTGGCGAGCAGCATGTGATGGAGGATCTGGGCTTCATCCCCAGCTTCGCCGACTGGGTGCGGTGCATCCGGCCCGAAGCCTGGATGGGCCGGGCGCAGCCCATCCACAAGCTGGTCGACCCTTTTGCTGCCCCCTGATTCTGTTCCTCCGGCGCCCGCATGCGCCGGGTGGATGTCATCCCAACCCGATGCCCGGCCTCAGCGCCGGGCTTTTTTATTCAGGAGCCCCCCATGGTTCACGACACTGCACATATCCCGTGCCGGCTTGGCACGGGCAAACCCTCCAGCCTCCGGTTTGATGGAGGCCATGATGCCTGAGATCATCGAAACTACTGTTTACCACCTTGATGAACTCACCGATCCGGCCAAGGACAAGGCCCGCGCCTGGTACCGTGACGGCGTCGCCTCGGAAGACTGGTATGAGTTCGTCTTTGAGGATTTTGAGACGATTGCCTCCCTCCTGGGTCTGGAGCTTAAAACCCAGACCATCCGCCTGTATGGCGGCGGGACACGCCAGCAGCCGTGCCTTTATTTCAGGGGCTTCTGGTCACAGGGCGACGGCGCCTGTTTTGAGGGATTTTACCGCTACAAAGCGGGCGCCAGGCAGGCGATTCTAAGCCATGCGCCGACAGAGACCGAGTTGCACGCCATCGCCGACAGGCTGCAAAACATCCAACGGCGCAATTTCTACCGGGTCACCGCCGACGTCACCCACCGGGGGCGCTATTGCCACGAATATTCCATGGACATCGAGGTTACACGCGGCGGCCGACCGGCTGTGGCCGCGGCAGACGAGGAGGGCATCGCCGAGGCAACGCGGGACCTGGCCCGCTGGCTCTACCGCCAGCTGGAGCGCGAATATGAGTACCAGACCTCTGACGAGGTCATCGATGAGGCGATCATGGCCAATGGGTATACCTTCACCCTAGATGGGAGGCGGTTTGGGTAATGGTGGTGGATGAATACCCGGAAGGGGTTTATCAGGTAATGACCTAGGGAGGGGTGTGATAGATCGCCCCTTCGCTTGGCCTTGCATCCCCGAAGCTTGTCACCGGCGAACGGCTGCTTATTCGCCGCAATCCCCCGACAAAGGATGGTACAAAGGATGGGTCAAAATGATTTTTTTGGAAAAAATCGGCTTATTTGCTAGGGTTCTGGCGGAGAGGGTGGGATTCGAACCCACGGTACGCTTGCACGCACAACAGTTTTCGAGACTGCCCCAATCGGCCACTCTGGCACCTCTCCTCAGGGGTCTGCGCGGCGGCTTATAGGGGGTGCTTTTGCGATATGCAACAGCCCTCCGGCGGGGCAAGCGCGAATCGCCATTGACACGAGCCCCCGTCTCGCTATAACGCGCCACTCACGCGGCTGGGGTGACTTGGCCGCGGCTTCAATTTTGTCGAGACCAGGATAGTACCCATGTTCGCAGTCATCCGCACCGGCGGCAAGCAATACCGCGTCACGCAAGACGCGGTGCTGAAGGTTGAGAAGCTCGAGGCGGAAGCCGGCAGCACGGTCACCTTCACCGATGTTCTCGCCGTTGGCGGTGAGGGCGCTCTCAAGCTCGGTGCCCCCACCGTGGCTGGCGCTTCCGTCACCGCCACCGTCATTGCCCAGGACCGCCTGGACAAGGTCATCATCTTCAAGAAGCGCCGCCGGCAGAACAGCCGCCGCAAGAACGGCCACCGCCAGCACGTGACCGTGCTGCGCATCGCTTCCATCACCGCGGCGTAAGGCAGGAGCACTGAAATGGCACATAAGAAAGCAGGCGGTTCGTCCCGCAACGGTCGCGATACCGAGGGCCGGCGCCTTGGCGTCAAGAAGTCGGGCGGCCAGGCGGTCGTGGCCGGCAACATCATCATCCGCCAGCGCGGCACCAAGGTGAAGCCCGGCCTCAATGTCGGCCTCGGCCGCGACCACACCATCTTCGCGCTGACCGAGGGCGTGGTGAAGTTCGAGCGCAAAGCCGATGACCGCGTGCATGTGTCGGTTGTGCCGGTGGCTTTGGCCGCCGAATAAGTCTGCCGAGATCCTCTTGGTAGCCAAGGCCGGCCTCTTGCAGCGCCGGCCTTTTTCTGTTTGGGCAGCCCCATGAAATTCCTCGACCAGGCGAAAATCTTCATTAAATCGGGCGATGGCGGAGACGGTGTCACCGCTTTCCGGCGCGAGAAATATATCGAGTTCGGCGGCCCCGACGGCGGCGATGGCGGGCGCGGCGGCGACATTGTGTTCGAGGCGATGCAGAACCTCAACACGTTGATCGATTTCCGCTATACCCAGCATTTCAAGGCCCGCAAGGGCGGCAATGGCGAGGGCTCCAACCGCACCGGCGCCGCCGCTCAGCCGCTGGTCATCAAGGTGCCGGTGGGCACGCAGATTTTCGACGATGACCGCGAGACCATGCTGGCCGATCTCGACCAGCCCGGCCAGAGGCTGGTGCTGCTCAAGGGCGGCGATGGCGGGTTTGGCAATGCGCGCTTCAAAACCTCCACCAACCGCGCCCCCCGCCGTGCCGACAAGGGCTGGCCGGGCGAGGAGCGCTGGGTGTGGCTGCGCCTGAAGCTGATTGCCGATGCCGGGCTGGTGGGGCTGCCCAATGCCGGCAAATCCACCTTTCTGAAGGCTGTTTCGGGCGCCAACCCCAAAATCGCCGATTATCCGTTCACCACCCTGCACCCGCAGCTGGGTGTGGTGCGGCTCTCGATGACCGAGGAGTTCGTGCTCGCCGATATTCCGGGCCTGATCGAGGGGGCGCATGAGGGCACGGGGCTGGGCGACCGGTTTTTGGGCCATGTCGAGCGCTGCGCGGTGCTGCTGCATTTGATCGATGGCGCGGCGGGCAAGGTGGTGGATGCGTGGCGCACCATCCGCCATGAGCTGGAGGCCTATGGCGGCGGGCTGGCCGAGAAGCCCGAGATTATTGTGCTCAACAAGACCGACGGCATGACGCCGCGCGAATTTTCCTCCCGCCGGGCGGCGCTGGAAAAGGCCTCGGGCGCCGAGGTCATGGGCATCTGCGCCGTCACCGGCGAGGGGGTGCGCGAGGTGCTGCGCGCGCTGCAAAAGGTGATCATCGAGGCCCGGGCCCGATGATCCCCTCGCTCAGCCAGGCCAAGCGCATTGTCATCAAGATCGGCTCGGCGCTGATCGTGGACCAGGCCTCGGCGGCGCCGCGTCAGGAATGGCTGCGGGGCGTGGTCGAGGATATCGCCGAGCTGACCCATAGGGGCGCCGAGGTCATTGTGGTCTCGTCGGGCGCCATTGCGCTGGCGCGGCGCCAGCTGGGGCTGCATGGCGCGCGGCTGCGGCTGGATGAGAAACAGGCCGCCGCGGCGGTTGGGCAGATTCGCCTTGCCCAGGCCTGGGCCGAGGCGCTGGCCGACCGCGAATTGACCGCCGCGCAATTGCTGATCACGCTGGGCGATACCGAGGACCGGCGCCATTACCTCAATGCCCGCGCCACGCTCTCCACGCTGCTCTCGCTGGGCTGCGTGCCGGTGATCAACGAAAATGACTCGGTGGCGACCGCCGAGATCCGCTATGGCGACAATGACCGGCTGGCGGCGCGCGTGGCCGAGATGATGCAGGCGGATGCGCTGATCCTGCTCTCAGACATTGACGGGCTCTATACCGCCGACCCGCGCAAGGACCCCGACGCCGCGCATATTCCCGTGGTGGCGGCGCTGACGCCCGAGATCATGGCCATGGGCGGCGAGCCGCCGCCGGGCTATTCCTCGGGCGGCATGCGCACCAAGCTGATTGCGGCGCAGATTGCCACCCAGGCGGGCTGTGCCATGGCCATTGCCATCGGCAACAAGCCCAACCCGATCGCCGCCATCGCCAAGGGCGCCAAATGCACCTGGTTTCTGGGCGCGCCCGAGGGCCGCTCGGCGCGTAAGAGCTGGATTGCCGGGCATCTGGCCCCCGCCGGGGCGCTGGTGATCGACGATGGCGCGGGCAGGGCGCTGGGCAAGGGCTCGTCGCTGTTGCCGGCCGGGGTGCGCCAGGTGCAGGGGGCGTTTGAGCGGGGTGACCCGGTGGATGTGCTGAACCTGGCGGGCGAGCGCATTGCGCGCGGGCTGGTGACCTATACCAGCGAGGAGGCGGCGGTGATCGCCGGGCACCGCTCGGAGGATTTCGAGGCGCTGCTGGGCTTTCGCGGGCGCGATGAGCTGATCCACCGCGACGATCTGGTGCTGTTTTAAAAGTCCTCTCCCGCAAGGGTTTGAAATTATTAAAAATTTTTGCGGGGCTTGGGGAGCTTTTTATAAAAAGCTCCCCAAAAACGTTTGATAATGTCAGGGTTTTGGGTCTGCTCGTGGACCCTTTTTATAAAAAGGGTCCACACCCCCAAAAATTTTTATAAATTTTTCAGTTATATAAGGCCCAGCGCGGCGAGTTCGCGGCGCATGGCCTCGGGCATTTGCTCGTCATTGCCGGTGTGGCCGAGGTCGCGGGGCGCGTCTTCGGGGCGCAGATAGCGCCAGCCTTGAAAGGCGCGGCGGGGCACGGCCTCCACCGGCACGAGTGCAGGGTCGAGCACCAGGGCGGTGAGTTTGCTGCCGTCGGTTTCCGTCTCGGCCCGCACCTCCAGCACGCGCTGGCGCACCAGCACCACGCCGCCAATGACCCAGTAAAGCGAGCCGCCTTCGGTCAGCTCATCCGCGCGCTTGGGAAACTGGCGGGTAAAATGCCGCGGCATCCCGACCGGTGAACGCGCCACCACGCCTTCACCGTGAACCGGGCCGCCTTTTTCGTGATTTTCTTTTGCGCCGGTGCCCGAGGCATCAGCACAAAAGGGCGGGTTTGACCCCGCCCTTGCCGTTTGCAGCGCGCGCAGGTGCGCGATGTCGCGCACCCCCACGGCGAGTTTGATCAGATGGATCAGTTCTTCGACTTGTCGACGAGCGCGTTCTTGCCGATCCAGGGCATCATGGCGCGCAGCTTGGCGCCCACTTCCTCGATCGGGTGGGCGGCGTTGCGGCGGCGGATGGCCTTGAAGCTGGCCTGATGCACCTTGTTCTCCAGCATCCAGTCGCGGGTGAAGCGGCCGGTCTGGATGTCTTCGAGCACGCGCTTCATCTCGGCCTTGGTCTCGGCGGTGATCAGGCGCGGGCCGGTCACGTACTCGCCATACTCGGCGGTGTTCGAGATCGAGTAGTTCATGTTGGCGATGCCGCCTTCATAAATCAGATCGACGATCAGCTTCACCTCGTGCAGGCACTCGAAATAGGCCATCTCGGGGGCGTAGCCGGCTTCCACCAGCGTCTCGAAACCGGCGCGGATCAGCTCGACGAGGCCGCCGCACAGCACGGCCTGCTCGCCGAACAGGTCGGTCTCGCACTCTTCCTTGAAGGTGGTCTCGATGATGCCGCCCTTGCCGCCGCCATTGGCCGAGGCATAGGAAAGCGCGATGTCAAAGGCATTGCCCGAGACGTTCTGGGCGACCGCCACCAGGGTCGGCACGCCGCCGCCCTTGAGGTATTCGCCGCGCACCGTGTGGCCGGGGCCCTTGGGGGCGACCATGAACACGTCGATGTCGGCGCGGGGCTCGATGAGGTTGAAATGCACGTTCAGGCCGTGGGCGAAGGCGAGCGCGGCGCCGGGGCGCAGCGTGGCGGCGAGGTCCTTGTAGTACAGGTCGGCCTGGCCCTCGTCGGGGGTCAGCACCATGACGACATCGGCCCAGGCGCCGGCTTCGGCGGGGGTCATGACCTTGAGGCCCGCGCCCTCGGCTTTCGCGATCGCCGTCGAGCCTGGACGCAGGCCGATGGCCAGCTCCTTGACGCCGGAATCACGCAGGTTCAGCGCATGAGCATGGCCCTGGCTGCCATAGCCGATGATGGCGACTTTCTTGCCCTTGATGAGGTTAACGTCGGCGTCGCGGTCGTAGTAAACGCGCATGGTGGCTTGTCCCCAATGGTTTTCAACAAATCTGGCGGCTCACCTATTATGTTTTCGTGCCTCTGTCACCCTTATTGGCCGGTTTGGCGCCACGAAGCGGCAATATGGCAGGGTTGCGTACATGAAGCGCGCGCCGGGCGCGGCTCCCTGAAACCGGAGGGTTGGCGCACATGTCCGTGGTAATTTTCATAAAGAGAAATAAAGTTAACTTTAAGGAGGGCGGCTTGTCGATCCAAGAGAATAAAAAAATTCTTAATAAGAAAATTTTAGCCGGGTTCGGGCGCGGCAAACTGTGATTTAAATACCACAAGAGGCCGTATTTACGGGATTTTACAGAATGGTGAGTTTCAAAAGGGCAGAATTGCTGTAGGGAGGCGCCAGCTATTTTCCGCAATCAAAGGAATGCGAAGCATGAAACTGCGCCTTGCCCTTGCCGCCGCGACCTGCATGGCCCTGCCCATCGTCGCCAACGCCCAGCCTGTCACCGGCCCCTATGTCAGCCTCGGCGCCGGCACCAGCTTTCAGCAGCCGATCGATTTCCGCGACAACGCCGTCGGCGTTTCGGGCAAGCTGCAGACCCGCCCCTCTTATGCCGGGGCGATGGCTGTTGGGTATGGCTTCGGGAATGGCCTGCGCATCGAGCTGGGCGGCGTTTTCGACCGCAATACCGTGCATAAGGCCGACTTCAATGGCGGCTTCCGCGCCCGCGCCCATGGCGGCATGAACACCTATGGCCCGATGGTCAATGTGTATTACGACTTCAACGCCGGCCTGCCGATCTACCCCTATTTGGGCGGTGGCGTTGGTTATCAGTGGGTCAATCTCGACAGCCATGTGAACGACGGCGCCAGCCTGGGCACCGTGTTCGGCGGTTCGCGCGGCTCGTTCGCCTATGACCTGATCGCCGGCCTCGCCTACCCGCTGGCCGCCGTGCCGGGCCTGTCGGTGACGGGCGAGTACCGCTTCACCCAGCTGGTGCAGAGCCGCAACTACCCTGTCGTCGGCTTCCCCGGCGGTGTTGAGAAGCTGGGCCAGATTTCCAGCCACACCTTCCTGATCGGCCTGCGCTATCAGCTGTTCAATGCTCCCGCCGCTGTTGCCGCTCCGGCGCCTGCGCCTGCCCCCGTGGCGGCGCCCGCGCCTGCCCCGGCCAAGACCTATCTGGTCTTCTTTGACTGGGATAAGGCGGTGCTGACGCCGAAGGCGACCCAGATCATCGCCGAGGCGGCCTCTGACTCGAAGACCCAGAACGTCACCACGCTGGATGTCTCGGGCTATACCGACACCTCAGGCACCGCCGTTTACAACCAGGGCCTCTCCGAGCGCCGCGCCAAGGCCGTGGCCGGCAAGCTGGTCGCCGATGGCGTGCCGGCGTCCGACATCGAGATCCACGCTTACGGCGAGACGCACCTGCTGGTGCCGACCGGCCCGAACGTGCGTGAGCCGCAGAACCGCCGCGTCGAGATCGTGCTCAACTAAGCCGCTCGCGCGACCAAATAAAAACGCCGCCTTGGGCAACCTGGGCGGCGTTTTTTATGCCAATGGTCAGCGGCTCAGGCGGCGGGTTCGGCACCCTCGGCCGTGGCCAGCCGGCGCACGCGCAGCCGGCGGATGCGCCGGGCATCGGCGTCGAGCACCAGAAATTCTATGCCTGAGCCGTGCGCGATCACCTCGCCCTTGGCGGGCACCCGGCCGGCGAGGTTGAACACCAGCCCGCCCACGGTCTCGATGTCGGCATCGCGCTCATCCTCGCTCAGCACCGGGCCGAGTTTTTCCTCGAACTCCTCGACGGTGAGGCGGGCATTGAGGTCGAGCGTGCCATCGGGCCGTTCGGTCAGCATCGGGCCCTCGATCTCGTCATGCTCATCCGAGATGTCGCCGACAATGGTCTCGACCAGATCCTCGATGGTCACCAGCCCGTCTATGCCGCCATATTCATCCACCACCAGCGCCAGATGGGTGTGGGTCTGGCGCATTTGCAGCAGCAGGTCGAGCACCGAGATTTGCGGCGCCACCAGCAGGGGCTTGCGCAGGATTTTCTCGACCGCGAACTCGGCGGGCGCGCCGGTATAGGCGAACACGTCCTTGAGATGGACCATGCCGACAATGTCGTCGAGCTCCTCGCGGTACACCGGCAGGCGCGAATGGCCCTCGCGGCGCAGCAGCGCCACCGCCTGGTCCAGCGTCACGTCCATTTTCATGGCGATGATGTCGGGCCGCGGCACCATCACGTCATCCGCCGTCGAGCCGCGCAGGCGCAAAACATTGGCGATCAGCGCGCGCTCCTGCGGGTTAAGCCCCGGGGCTTCGCCGGGTTCGGCATGGTCGCCGGCGGCGTTGGCCTCCTGCACCAGCTCGGCGATGGAATCGCGCATCGCGGCCTGTTCGCCGCCCTTGAGCCGCCCCCATAACCGGCCGATCCGCCGGTTCATCGGTTTTTCCAGGGGTTGGGCACGCCGAGCCGGGCCAAAATCCGGGCTTCCTCGCCCTCCATCTCGCGCGCCTGGCCGGGATGGTGGTGGTCGAACCCGTGCAGATGCAGCGCGCCATGCACGATGAGGTGGGTGAGGTGGCTGGCGATGCTGCGGTGCTCCTTGCGGGCCTCGCGCGCCACCACGCCAAAGGCCAGCAGAATTTCCGGCGGGCGCTCATAGGTGAGCACGTTGGTGGGCTTGTTTTTGCCGCGGTCGCGGTGATTCAGCCGTTTGATGGTGCGGTCATCGGTGAGGGCCACGCTGGCCGCGCACTCGGCGGCGGCCAGGGCACGCTCGACGCGCCGCACCGCATCGGGCACGAAGCGACGCCACAGGCGCTCGGTGATGACGATCTCGACGCCCCCGAAGGGGCTGCTACTTCCGGGTTCCATTGGTCCTTCAGGCGAGTTTCTGCTCGCGCGCATGTTCGGTGACGGCGGCATAGCGTCGATCATAGGCGTCGACAATCCTGCCCACCAGCGGATGCCGCACCACATCCGCGTTCGAGAAGCGCATAACCCCGATGCCCTGGATGCCTTCGAGCGTTTCCAGCGCGTCGGCAAGTCCGGAGCGTGTGTTGGGCGGCAGGTCGATCTGGGTGAGGTCGCCGGTGATCACCATGCGCGTGCCTTCGCCCATGCGGGTGAGGAACATTTTCATCTGCATGGGGGTGGTGTTCTGGGCTTCATCGAGGATGACGAAGGCATGCGAGAGTGTGCGCCCGCGCATGAAGGCGAGCGGGGCGATTTCGATTTCGCCAGACGCCATGCGCCTTGCCAGCGTGTCGCCGGGCAGCAGGTCGTTCAGCGCGTCGTAAAGCGGGCGGAGATAGGGGTCGACCTTCTCTTTCATGTCGCCGGGCAGAAAGCCCAGCCGCTCGCCGGCCTCGACCGCCGGGCGCGAGAGCACGATGCGCTCGACCTTGCCCTCGGTGAGCATGGCCACCGCCTGCGCCACCGCCAGATAGGTTTTGCCCGTGCCGGCGGGGCCGAGGGCGAATACCATCTCATGGCGGGTCAGGCATTCCATATACCCGGCCTGACCCTGGCTGCGCGGGCCAACGGCGCCCTTGCGGGTGCGGATGGCGGGCAGGTCCGAGAGCGGCAGCCTCGGCTCGGCGCCCGTATCCATCAGCCGCAGCACCGCATCCACTTTCGGCCCATCGATCATCTCGCCGCGTTCGAGCTGCCGGTAGAGCGCGGCCAGCGCGGCCTCGGCCACGCTCACGCTGTCATCGGCGCCGGTGATCGAGATGCGGTTGCCCTTGCAGGCGAGCCGCACCGAGAGGCGCTGCTCGATGCGGGCGAGGTGCCGGTCATGGTCGCCGACCAGAAGCGGCATGAGGGCGTTGCTGGCGAAACTCATGGTCAGCGAACGCTGAGGGGGAGCGGTGAGGGGATGGCGGGGGGCTGTGATCTGGCTCAAGCTGCGCGTTTCTCCTTATCAACCAGGCGTCCGAGTAAAGAATTGGGGTTGCTTTGGATAATTTCGACCTCGCAAATCTGGCCGGTCAGGTCTGTGGGATGCTCAACCACCACCGGCTGCATATAGCCCGAGCGCGCGGCCTGCTGGTTGGCGTGGCGCCCCGGGCCGGTGAACAGCACCGGCAGGGTCAGGCCCAATTTGCTGTCATTGAAGGCATATTGCTGGCGGCGCAGCTCGGCTTGCAGCTCGTAAAGCCTGGCGTCCTTCACCGCTTCCTCGATCTGGGGCAGCCCGGCGGCGGGCGTGCCGGGGCGGGGCGAGTATTTGAAGGAATAGGCCAGGGCGAAGCCGGTGTCTTTCACCAGCTTCATGGTGGCGGCGAAATCCTCATCCGTCTCGCCCGGATGGCCGACGATGAAATCGGAGGAGAGCGCGATGTCGGGGCGCGCGGTCTTCAGCCGCTCGATGATGCGGTAAAATTTCGCCGCGTCGTGCTTGCGGTTCATGGCGCGCAAGATCTTGTCGGAGCCCGATTGCACGGGCAGATGCAGGAAGGGCATGAGCTTGGGGTTGGTGCCGTGCGCGGCGATCAGCTCGTCTTCCATGTCGTTGGGGTGGGAGGTGGTGTAGCGCAGGCGCTCCAGCCCCGCGATCTCCGAGAGTTCCGCCACCAGCCGCGCCAGGCTCCACACTGTGCCGTCCGGCCCCTCGCCATGATAGGCGTTCACGTTTTGGCCGAGCAGGGCGATTTCGCGCGCGCCGCCCGCCACCATGCGCCGCGCCTCGGCCAGCACCGAGGCGGCCGGGCGCGAGCTTTCGGCGCCGCGCGTATAGGGCACCACGCAAAAGGAGCAGAATTTGTCGCAGCCTTCCTGGATGGAGAGGAACGACACCACGCCCTGGGGGGCGGCGTCATCGGGCAGGAAGTCGAATTTCTGTTCGGCGGGAAAATCCGTGTCGATCACCGTGCCGCTCTTGCGGTGGGCGGCGGCGATGAGTTCGGGCAGCCGGTGATAGGCCTGCGGCCCGACCACCAGATCGACGAACGGCGCCCGCTTGGCCAGCACCTCGCCCTCGGCCTGGGCCACGCAGCCCGTGACCGCGATCATCATCCGCCCGCCCTGCTCCTCCTTGAGCTTGCGCCAGCGGCCGAGCTGCGAGAACACTTTTTCCTCGGCGCGCTCGCGGATATGGCAGGTGTTGAGAATGACCATGTCGGCGCCTTCCGGGGCATCGACGGTTTCATAGCCGAGCGGGCGCAGCAGGTCGGTCATGCGCGCGCTGTCATACACGTTCATCTGGCAGCCATGCGTGACAACGTGCAGCTTGCGGGTGTTTCTGGCCTGGGCGGTCATGCGTTCAAATCCATCCGGTTTGACCGGAGGGAAAAACGCAGGTGAGGGCCGCAGGTCAAGCGCAAATCGAGCTTATCTCCCAGCTGATGCGCCCATCGGGCCAGATTGGCCCGTGCCGTGTCAAGAAAATTCCGGCGCGTTTGGGGTGCGGCTTTGGCGCAGCGCCCCGGCCGCGCCGCCGATCTGGGCCTCGAGCACCCGCCCCAGCGCCTTGCGGTCGGGCAGCGTGCCGGGGGCTATGGGCTCGCCCAGCCACAGCGTGGCGCGCAGGCTTTGGCGTTTGAGCAGCGCCAAGGCATGGGGGGCGAGCGGCATGTCGCCGTGCCAGGAGATCATCGGCCGGTCGCCGCGGCGCACGGGCAGGCCGTCCAGCTCATCATAGACCACCGCCACGGGCTGCACGGTGGGGCGGGCCTCGCCAAAGGCCAGGGTGAGGAACGAGGCGTGAAAGGGCAGCACGCGGTTGCCGTCCGAGGTGGTGCCTTCGGGGAAGAGGATGAAATCATCGCCCGCCGCCATGCGCGCGCCCAGGCGTTTTTGCTCCTCATGCAGGGTGGCGCGGCCGCGCGAGACGAACTCGGTGCGCCCGAGCCGGGCCATGAAGCCCACGAACGGCCAGCCATTGATCTCGCTTTTGGCCACGAAAGCGCCCGGCAGCACGGCGCCCAGCGCCACGATGTCGAGCCAGGTGGAGTGGTTGGCGATGAACAAGGCCGGGCGCGCCCTGGCCACGGGGGCGCCGAGGCAGCGGATTTTGAGGCCCAGTATGGCCGCGATCCCGCGCCAGAAGATTTGCGCGAACCACACCGGCGCGCGGCGGCTCACGCGCACCAGCAGCGCCTGCACCGGCAGGCCGATGAGCGCGAACAGGGCGAGCAGCACAAGGCGGATGATTAACCGGATCAGGGGGCGCCATCCTTCATCATGAGTTGCAGATCCTGCAGGATGGGCGCGGGGTCGCCGCCGACCGCGCGCACCACCGCCTGCCATTCATGCAAATCCTCCACATTGGTCGGGTTGTCACGCAGCAATTCGCGCTTGAGAAAGGGAAAGCCGGTGAGCAGAAGCTGGCGCCACAGCTCGGCGGTCGGGTTCATGGGCAGGCGCTGGGCGATGCCGTTGCGGATGCGCAGCACATGGAGCTTGCGCGTGACATGGATCGGATCCATGCGGCCGAGATCGGTTTCCTCCGCCTGGGCCAGCGTTTGCAGATCGTCGGGTTTGGCCATGTCGAGCAACTGGTAATAAGGCCAGAGCGCGGCGCAGCGCAGCTGGCCCCGGAGCATGGCCTGGGTAACGCCGATTTCATATTCCTTGACGACATAGGTCTTGGCCGGTACCGGCCGCACGCCGGCCCAGAATTTCCGCCAGGCCGCCGAGCCCAGCGCCTTGGGGCCAAAGGCCAGGAAAAACGATTGCAGATGGTAGCGCGACTGCCAGCTATCGGTCAGCCCCCAGATGTCGGCCTGGGCGTAATCGAAGCGCTCCAAAATCCCGGCCAGGGGTTTGACCGGGCCGAACACGCTGTCATTGGCCAGGATGATCTCCCGCGTGTCGGCGCGCGGCAGGCCGAGCGCCTCCAGCGCGTCGCGCCAGGCGCCGAAATCATAGCCAATGTTCTTGCGCACCATCACCACCTGGCAAATCTCTTGCAGCCGGGCCAGGGCATCGGGGGTGAGCTTGCCGGAATTGGTCACGAACACCAGCGCGCGCCCGGTGCCGGCCAGTTCGCGCATATAGTCGAACAGCGCCTCGCGCACCCGGCCGTGGCGGTCGAAATGCATGAACAGCACCAGCTTGGGGCCGAGAACGGGGGCGGGGCTTGGCCAGGAGAAGACGATCTGGCGCCGCGAGCGCAAAAACCCCAGCCCGACCACGGCCAGCATGAACGCGGCGCGCAGCGCCCGGAGCTGCAGGAGAACAAGGCGGCGCAGGCGTCTTTTCATGAGGGGAAAACCTTACCTACTAACACGGCCTCACCGGGGGTCAGGCGAAGAGTTCGGGCACGCGGGCCCGGAGCGCGGCGGTCAGCTCATCGCGCCGTGCCCAGAGCGTGCGGTACCAGGTGAGCCGCGCCTCGGTCTGGTAGGCGAGCATGCGGTTTTGCGCCACATAGGCGCGGGCATTGTCGGCGAGCTGGCGCGTCACCTCGGGGTAGGCGAGCATTTTGAGCAAATTGGCGCGCAGCCCGGCGGCATCGTGGAACAGCAGGCCGGTCTTGCCGTCCTGGATCGACTGGTCATAGACGGTCGGGCTGGCCAGGGCGCACACGCGCGCCGCCCCCGCCTCGATGAATTTCAGGTCCGATTTGGCGCGGTTGAACAGATTATCCTCGAGCGGCATGAAGCTGATCTCGGCATCCTGGAGCACGCGCAGATAGGTGCCGTAATCGGTCAGCGGCAGGAATTGCTTGTGGGGGGTGTCCAGCGCGTCGAAAAAAGGCTGGTCGTGGAGCACGTTGATGCGCAGACGCTCGCCCACCGCCCGCGCCACCTCGTTGATCACCCCGATATAGGGCGCCCAGTCATCCTGGCGGTTGATGGCGGCGAACAGCAGGGTCAGGCGCTCGGGGGTGGTGAAATTGGCGGGGGGGGGCAACTCCAAGATGGCGTTGGGAAACACCGCCACCTCGGGGTTATGTTCCACCAGCGCCTCGGCCAGCGGGCGGGTGCTGGTCTGGATGGCGTGCACGGCCCGGAAGGTCATCAGCTCTGCGACATCCACCCCCCGCTGCTCGAGAAAGCTCGGATGGTCGTCGAATTCGCTGACCACCAGATAGCCCTTGTCGATCAGCGCGCGCAGCCGCGCGAGGCCCGAGGCGCCGAGCAGCAGCGGCCGGTGCAGCACCGCGATGCGCGCCGCGCCCGGGAAATGGGCGGTGATCTCGGCCTCGGGCGTGATGGCGCCGAGCACCGTGCTGTCGGTGCGCAGGGCGCGCAGCGGCTCGACCACCCGCACATCCGACACGCCGCCCTGGGGGGTGAGCATGGTGGCGGCGATTTCGAGCCGCGCCGGCGCCGCCTTGCGCGCCCGCCAGATGAATTGCAGCGGCCCCGCGCGATCGAGATAGTCGCGCGGCTCGATGCCGAGATTATGCAGGGCCGGGCCGAGCGCCTCGACGAATTTCTGCGCCTGCTCGGCATTGGGCATTGGGCGCGGGGCGAGGTCGGCCAGCTCCAGCCCGGCCTGGGTGAGCGCCTCGCCCATCATGCGCGGGGTGAACCAGCGCAGATGGCCGCGGTCCATCAGCCCGTCATCGCTGTAATCGAATTTGCCCGTCAGCAGGCGCGCCACCATCGACCAATGCTCGGCATTGGGCATGCACACCAGCACCGTGCCGCCGGGGTTGAGGTGCTTGACCTGCGCGGCCAGCACCGCCCACGGATCGACCAGATGCTCCAGCACATCGCCATATATGATACAGTCAATGCCGCCTTCGGGGGCAAAGGGCATCGGGGTCTGCTCGACATCGCCGCAATAAACCGCCGAGAGCCGGGTGCGCGCCGTCTCGGCATCCTCGGCGTTCAGCTCTATGCCGAGCATCGTGGCGCGGGGGTTGCGGCGCAGATAGGCAGCCCCCAGGGCGCCCCGGCGGCACCCCACATCGAGCACGGTTTTGGCCGTGAGCGGGATTTTTTCCAGCAATTCGGGGTTGGCGTAATCGGTGGGCGAGGGGCTTGGCGGCATCAAGGGTGCTTGGTCCTGGTTGGTTGCGCTCAAACGCGCCCGCGGCCGATGCCGCTATAAACAAAACCGGCCTGTTGCATCAGCCGGGGGTCGAACACGTTGCGCAGATCGACCACCACATTGCCCTTCATCAGCTCTTTCAGCCGGGGCAGGGGCAGGGCGCGGAACTCGTTCCACTCGGTCACCAGCACCAGCGCGTCGGCATTGGCCAGGGCGGCGTTGGTGTCTTGGGCGTAGATCACGGTTTCGGGCAGCAGGGGGCGGGCCTGGTCCATGCTGGCGGGGTCGAAGGCCTGCACGCGCGCGCCGCGCGAGACCAGCCCGCGCACCAGGGCGATGCTGGGGGCCTCGCGCATGTCGTCCGTCTCGGGTTTGAAGGCGAGGCCGAGCACGGCGATGGTCTTGCCCGCCACATCGCCGCCCATGGCGGCCACCACGCGCGCGGCCATGCTTTCCTTGCGCGCGTCATTTACCGCCACCACCGACTGGATGAGCCGCGAGGGCGCGCCGGCCTCCTCGGCGATGCGCATGAGGGCCAGCGTGTCCTTGGGGAAGCACGAGCCGCCAAAGCCCGGCCCGGCATGGAGGAATTTGCGCCCGATGCGGCCATCGAGCCCGATGCCGCGCGCGACATCATTGACATCGGCGCCCAGTTTTTCACACAGATCGGCCATTTCGTTGATGAAGGTGATCTTCATGGCCAGAAAGCCGTTGGCGGCGTATTTGATCAGTTCGGCGGTCTCGAGCGCGGTGAAGACCAGCGGCGCCTCGATCAGGTAAAGCGGGCGGTAGAGGCGGCGCAGCACCTCGCGGGCATGTTCGGAATCGGCGCCGACCACCACGCGGTCCGGGCGCATGAAATCATTGATGGCGCTGCCCTCGCGCAGAAATTCCGGGTTGGAGGCCACCTCGATGGCCAGATCCGGGCGCAGGCGGCGCGCCAGCTCCAGGATCTTGCGCCCCGTGCCCACCGGCACGGTCGATTTGGTGACGATGACCGTGGGCTTGACGAGCGATTTCAGCACCTGCTCGACGGCGGCGAACACATAAGAGAGGTCGGCATGGCCATCGCCGCGGCGGGTGGGCGTGCCGACCGCGATGAACACCGCCTCCGCCCCCTCGATGCCGGTTTCCAGCGTATCGGGAAATTCGAGCCGCCCGGCGGCCGCGTTGTCGGCCACCAGCTTGTCGAGCCCTGGCTCGTAAATGGGAATGACGCCCTCGCGCAGCATCTGGCGCTTGGCGGTATCGGCCTCCACCACCGCCACCGAGGTGCCGAATTCGGCGAAGCACGCGCCAGACACCAGCCCGACATAGCCGCCGCCAATGATCGCAATCTTCAACTCAGGCTCTCCCGTCAGCTCGGTTGGTTCTGGCGTGGCGGCGGTGCGGCGGCAAGCCCCCGAACGAAGCATCTTCAAAATTTTACCATTATGCGCCAGGGTGGCTCCATGCTTCCCGCGATCGCCGCCGCCATCATGGCCTTGCCCCGCGCCCTGGTCCTGCTGCCCGGGCTGGCGCTCATTTCGGCGCTGGTCGTGCAGGGGATGATCTTCATCGGCGTGCAGGACCAGCCCGCGCCGCGCAAGGCCCATGCCACGCCCACGCCCAAGGCGGGCGGGCTTGGCATTGTCGCCGCGTTTGCGCTGGGGGTGGGGCTGCATGGCGCGCCGGGGCTGCGCGGCGCCGTGCCGGCGCTTTTGCTCATCGCGGCGGTGTCGCTGCTCGACGATCTTCTGACCTTTGGGGCCTTGCCCAAGCTGCTGGCCCAGCTGGGGGCGGGGGTTTGGGCGCTGGCGGCTGGGTTTGGGCTGCACCGGCTCGGCCTGCCATGGCTTGGCCCGTGGGCGTTGGGCTGGCTGGGCGTGCCGCTCACGCTGGGCGTTTTGCTGGTTGTCACCAATGCCATGAATTTCATCGACGGGCTGAACGGCCTGGCCGCGGGGGTCGCGCTCATCGCCGGCCTGATGCTGGCTTGGGCGGGCGGGCTGGCGCACGAGGCGGTGCTGGTGGGCGGCGGGCTGCTGCTGGCGGCCGGGGTGCTGGGGTTTTTACCGTTCAATTTCCCCCGCGCACGCATTTTCATGGGCGATGTCGGCAGCCAGTTTTGCGGATTTCTGCTCGGGCTGCTGGGTGTCGCGGCGGCGCGCGCGCCGGGCACGGCGCTGCTGGTGCCACTGCTGCTCTCGGGCGTGCTGTTCGATGTCGGCTTTACCTTCATCCGCCGTTTGCTGGCGGGCGAGGCGGTGGCGCGCGCCCATAATGGCCATCTCTACCAGGTGGCGGCGCGCGCCGGGGTGCCGGCCTGGGCCGTGGCGCTGGTGCAGTGGGGCTTCGCGGGGCTGGGTGGCGCCTGTGCGCTGGCGCTGCGCCCGGCCTCACCGCTCGGGGGCGCGGGGCTGGTGCTGCTGGTGCTGGTGGTGCAGCTGGCCTGGGCGGGCTTCGTTGTCCGCCGCGCCCGCGCGGTTGGGCTCGGGCGCTGGAGTGTTTAGATCAATATTGGTTTGGATTGAGTCGACAGACGCAAGTTAAACCAATGGAATTGATCGTCAAAATATGACTGGAGCGGGTGCGTCATAACGCATCCCGCTCTAGCACCGCCACCAGCGCGCGCGCCGTGGCGGCCCAGGAAAGCGGGCGGTATTGGGTTTTGATGCGCGCCCGCAGCGCCGCCAGCTCGCCGGGCCGGTCCAGCCAGAGCCGGGCGCGGCGGGCGGCCTCGGTCAGATCGTCGGGGTCGAAATAGGCGCAAAAATCGCCGCCCGCCTCGGGTATGGCGCTGGCGGCCGAGGCCAGCACCGGCGCGCCATGCGCCAGTGACTCGCTCACCGGCAGGCCCCAGCCCTCATAGACCGAGGGAAACAGCGAAAACAGGCAGGCTTCGTACAGGGCGCGCAGCTCGGCATCGTCTGGCTGCTCGATCACCTCGACCCGCCCGCCAAGCCCATCGCTCGCCGCGATCTGGGCCAGCACGTCATCGGCCAGCCAGCCGCGCTTGCCCGCCAGCACCAGCTTGGGCACCGCGCCGCCCTGGCTGAGCAGCCGCCGCCACAGACGGAGCGCCCCCGCATGGTTCTTGCGCGCCTCGAACGTGGCGACCATCAGCACGAACGGCTCCCTGGGCACGCGCCTTGCATCGGCCCGCGCGGCGAGCGGGCCGCCGCCCATGGGCAGCACGGCAATGGGCGGGGCGGTCTCGCCCAGCCAGGCCCGCAAATCGGCGGCGGTGTGGCGCGAGACCGCGCATAACAGATCCGCCTCCCGCGCCGCGCCGTTCAGCCAGGCGGCCAGGGCGCGGCCTTGCGCGGGCAGGCAATATTCGGGGCGGAGCAGGGGGATGAGGTCATGCACCGCAAAGCCCAGCCGCACGCCCAGCGCCCGCAGCCGGGCCAGCTCGCGCGGGCAAGGCGGGCTCTCCCACGAGGCGCCAAGCCCGATCAGCCAGTCGCCGGGCGCGAAGAGGGCGGGGCCGAGGCTGAATTCCCGCGCGCCCAGCCCGGCCTCGCGCCAGTGCCGGGGCTGGGCCAGCACGCGCCCCAGCGCCCAGGCGGCGCGGGTGGTTTCCTGCCCGGCCCGCGCCAGCCGGC
>JAJXWD010000004.1 GCA_021781835.1 Pseudomonadota bacterium
TGAAATTATTAAAAATTTTTGCGGGGTTTGGGGAGCTTTTTCTAAAAAGCTCCCCAAGATTCCGCCCCTTTTTTGTAAAAAAGGGGCGGCCCCAAAAAACTTTTGATAATTTTTCAGGAGATTTTTTAAGAGGCTTTTAAAACAGTTTCTAAGCCTGTTTTAGCGATCAATTTCATTGGGTTGGCTTGTGTCTGCCGACATAATCCAAACCAATATCGATCTAAAACGAGGCCGGCGTGGCGGCGCTGACCAGCACGCAGGGCTCGGGGCCGGGGTTGCGGAACCGGTGGGGAATGTCGGAGCGGAAATAATAGGCATCGCCCGGGCCGAGCTGGCGCTCCTGCATGCCGACCGTGACGATAATCGTGCCCGAGATGACGATGCCGCATTCCTCGCCCTCGTGGCGGAGCATGGCATCGCCCGTATCGGCGCCGGGCTCATAGGTTTCCTTGAGCATCAGCAGCGCGCGCTCCTTCATTTTGGCGCCGATCATGCGCCAGCTCATCGCCGGGTCGGAGGCGATGTCGGGCAGGCTTTCGGCCGTGAAGAACACTTCCTCGCTCGGGGAGAAATTGAGGGTGAAGAAATCCGCCATCGAGAGGGGGATGCCGTCGAGGATCTTCCTGAGCGAGGAGATCGAGGGGCTGACCCGGTTTTGCTCGATGAGCGAGATGGCGCCGTTGGTGACACCCGCGCGGCGGGCCAATTCACGCTGGGTCAGGCCAAAAATTTGCCGTACCAGCTTCAGGCGGGTGCCGATGTCTTCTGAAATCTCCCCGGTCTCGAAATCTTCCGCCATGGCCTCTGCTGTTGTTATGCGTTTAGGATTCTGGACGATGTTACGCGCCCTGCCTGCTCAACCGCAATGGCTATTCCCCGCAAGGCGCGAAACTTTGCCCAATTATTCTTGACGCCGACCTATAGGTTAAGCCAGACTTGAAAGGTAACAAAAACGGGGATTTGCGTGCTGTGGAACATAACGCCGCCCGATATTGACCATCTTGCCCCCCTAAGCGGGAAGGGGGGATGATGTCCGCCTCCCAGACCGTTGCCGCCACGCGGCGCGGCGCCATCTCGCTCACGGGTGTTACCCGTATTTTCACCGGCGCGGCCCCCGCCGTCGATCATATCGATCTCGACATCCATCCTGGTGAGTTCTTCACCCTGCTCGGCCCCTCGGGCTGCGGCAAAACCACGTTGCTGCGCATGATCGCCGGGTTCGAAACCCCCGATGACGGGCGCATCCTCATCTCGGGGCGCGAAATGCAGGACGTGCCGGCCCATAAGCGGGCCGTCAACACGGTGTTTCAGTCCTACGCGCTGTTTCCGCATCTCAATGTCGAGCAGAATATCGGCTTCGGGCTCAAGATGCAGGGCGTGAAATCGCCCGAGCGCAAGAAGCGCGTGGATGCCATCATGGAGCTCACCCAGATCGGGCAATTCGCCAAGCGCTCGGCGGCCCAGCTCTCGGGCGGCCAGCGCCAGCGCGTGGCGCTGGCGCGCGCGCTGGTCAATGAGCCCGAGGTGGTGCTGCTCGATGAGCCGCTCTCGGCGCTCGACGCCAAGCTGCGCGCCGAATTGCAGATCGAATTGCTGCGCATGCAAAAGCGCCTCGGCATGACCTTCATCTTCGTCACCCATGACCAGCACGAGGCGCTGGTGATGTCTGACCGCATCGCGGTGATGAGCAAGGGGCGGCTCCAGCAGATCGGCCCTGTGCTCGATGTGTATGAGCGCCCGCGAAATGTTTTCGTGGCGGAGTTTCTGGGGCTGTCCAACATCTGGCCGATCACCGGCCACGCGGGTGACAGGGCCACCACGCCGCTGGGGGCGCTGGCCATCAACGAACCCTGCCAGCCCGGCGCCCTGGCGATGATCCGGCCCGAAAAAATCTGGCTCTATAACGACACCGCCGCCCCCAAGGACCGGCCGAACCAGTTTTTCGGCACCATCAGCGAGGCGATTTACATGGGCGCGGCCACGCAATACCGGGTGGAGCTGGCCGGCGGGCAAATGGTGCTGGCCTATGACACCAACAACCAGGCCGCCGAACGCTCCTGGCGGCCGGGCGAAAAAGTGGCGGTGGAGCTGAAACCCGAAAATATCATGCTGGTGCAGCCCTGAGCCCGGGCGGCTCACGCGACTGGCACCGTACAAGCGGATGACGTTATGAAACGCGCAAAGACCGAAGTGGAACTCGAGGCCGGCCGCCAGCGCCGGCGGCTGATGGCCAGCTCAGGGCCGGGCCTCGCCTGGATCATGCTCTTTCTGATCCTGCCCTCCGCGGTGCTGCTCGGCATCGCCTTTTTCTCGAGCGATGATTACGGCAACCCGGTGATGCCGCTTTCCACCCAGGCCTTTGGCCAGGTGGCGGGCTATTCGCTGCTCGGTTGGGACCCTGGCAATATCCTCGTCTTCCTGCGCTCGCTCAAACAGGCGGGCATCGCCACGCTGGTCTCGGCGCTGCTCTCCTATCCGCTGGTGTTTTTCATTCTCTCTCAGCGCCCGAGCCTGCGCCCGCTGCTGCTGCTGTTCATCGTGCTGCCAAGCTGGACCAACCAGGTGGTGCGCACCTATGCCTGGCTCGAGCTGCTCGGCCCCAACGCGCCCGTTTCGTGGCTCGGCCACACTCTGGGGTTTTTGCCGCCCGATCTCGGCATGGCGCCGGGCGGTTTCGCGGTGACCACGGGGCTGGCCTATAATTACCTGCCCTACATGATCGTGCCGCTTTACGCCTCGGCCGAGAAGCTGGACTGGACGCTGGTCGAGGCCGGACGGGATTTATATGCCTCGGGGTTGCGGCTGTTTTGGCATACGGTGTTTCCGCAAACCGTGCCGGGGCTGCTGTCGGGCATCATCTTCGTCGCCATTCCGGCATTTGGAGATTATGTGGTGCCCCAGCTGCTCGGCGGCGACAAGGCGATGATGATCGGCTCGCTGATCGCCAACCAGTTCACCGAAACGCCCGACTGGCCCTATGGCGCGGCACTCACGCTCATCATGCTGGTGTTCACCGCCGCCGGGCTGGTGGCGTTCCGGGTCGTCTCCCAAAAGGTCGGCGGGGCCGAGGAGGCGGCGGTATGAGCATACCCGCCTCCGTCCGCTATACGCTCGCGGGCATTTCCTGGCCCGTTTACGTGCTGCTCTACACGCCGCTGGTGCTGGTGGCCTATTACTCGCTCACCCCCCACGCGGCGAGCGAGTGGCACGCCTACCAGCTGCTCTTCTCCGACAGCGCCGTGTTCACGGCCCTGCAACGCTCGCTCATTTTGGCGCTCGGCTCGGCCAGCAGCTCAACCGCGCTTGGCGTGCTGCTGGGCTACGGGCTGGCGCGCTTTCGCAACCGGCACGGCCGGGGCTGGCTTTCGCATCTGCCCGGCCTGATCATCTACACCCCCATCATCATGCCCTCGATCGTGTTCGGCATCAGCGAGCTGATCTTTTTCAACCTGGTGCACAACGCCACCGGCCTGTTCGCCGCCGGGCTGCAAACCATGATGATCGCCCACATCACCTTTCAGGTGCCTTATGTCGCGCTCACCGTGTTCGCGCGCCTGTCCGGGCTCGACCCCAATTTGTTCGACGCCGCCCACGACCTCTACGCCGACGGCGTGAAAAGCTTCATCCACCTGATTTTGCCCGTGGTGCAGCCGGCCATCATCGGCGGGTTCCTGCTCGGCATCACCCTCTCGATCGACGATTTCACCATCAGCTTCTTCACCGCCGGACCCGGCAGCGTGACCTTGCCGATCTACATCTACTCGGCCATCGCGCGCAAAGGCGTGACACCCGAGATCAACGCCCTGGGCACGGTGATGATCGGCACGATCATCATCATGGCGCTGGGGCATTTTTTCATCACCAGCCGGCGCGAGCGCGCCGGTCACTTCGCAGCAAGGGGGAATTTAGGATGAGGGTTTTACGCAATCTCGCGCTGGGCGCCGTCGCGCTCGGCCTTGGCGCCCTGTTCGGCGCACCGCACGCGGCGCAAGCCGACCAGCCAACGCTCAATTTGTTCATCTGGTCGGATTATATCGACCCGGCGCTGATCACCAAATTCGAGCAGCAATGCAAGTGCAAGGTGGTCGAGACCGACTATGAGAGCAATGCCGAGATGGAGGCCAAGCTCCGCGCCGGGGGGGATTCGCAATATGACGTGGTGGTGCCCTCGAGCTATTATGTGCCCGAGCTGCAAGACGAGGGGCTGATCCAGAAGCTCGACCACGCCAAGCTGACCAATTTCGGCAATCTCGCCAAACGGTTCCAGAACCCCACCTACGACCCCAACGACGCCTACTCGATTCCCTATCAGTGGGGCACCACCGGCGTGGTCTACGACCCCTCGAAGATCAAGGGCACCCCGACCGGCTGGGGCCTGCTGTTCGACCCCAAGCAAAACCCCAGCTACCCGTTCCTGTTTCCCAAGGGCGAAGGGCGTGACCAGATCGGCGCCGCCTGCGCCTATCTTGGCTATGGCTTCAACTGCTCGAAGGAAAGCCAGTGGATCGCCGCGGCCAAGCTGATCGAGCAGATGAAGAAACGCCCGAATTTCGCCGGTTTCGTCGATGAGACGCCCGGCCTTGGCCAAGTGAAGAAAGGGCTGGCCGCCGTGTCGATGGCTTATAACGGCGATGTCGGCCAGTGCGTGGCGGATGGCTCCTGCGTCAAACTCAAATATTACCTGCCCAAGGAAGGGTCGGAAATCTGGGTGGACACCATGGCCATTCCCGCCCATGCGCCCCACCCCGAGCTCGGGCTCGAATTCATCAACTTCATCCTCGACGCCAGTAACGGCGCCGATCTTTCCAACTACAACCAATATGCCAGCCCCAACGCCGCCTCGCAGAAGCAGCTCACGGGCATCATGGCCTCCGACCTCATCAATCCCTCCGAGGCGGAGCTGAAGAACCTGCAGTTCCTGGCGCCCCTGCGCGGCGCCAAATACAAGCTGTTCAACCAGATCTGGACCAGCGTGCTCCAGTAACCCAGGCCATGGCGGCGGGGCAGGGTGCCCCGCCGTCTCGCCCAATCTGAGGATGACATGAGTGATAAGATCGATCTGAAGGAGTGGTTCGACGAGCATCGGATCACGGAAGTCGAATGTCTGGTGCCCGACCTCACCGGCATTCCGCGCGGCAAGATCATGCCGGCGCAGAAATTTTTCCAAGGCGGCGCGCCGCGCCTGCCCGAGGCCATTTTCATCCAGTCCGTCACCGGCGAATATCCGGACGACCCCGAAGACACCCTGACCGACCCGGCGATCATCGACATCCAGCTGGTGCCCGATGCCTCGACCGTGCGCCTGGTGCCCTGGGCGCACGAGCCCACCGCACAGATCATCCATGACTGCCAATACGCCAACGGCACGCCGGTGCCGATGGCGCCTCGGCAGGTGCTGCGGCGCGTGCTCAAGCTGTATGAGGAAAAAGGCTGGAAGCCGGTGCTGGCGCCGGAGCTGGAATTTTATCTGGTCGCGCGCAATACCGACCCCGACTACCCGCTGGTGCCGCCCATCGGCCGCTCGGGCCGCCAGGAATCGGGGCGCCAGAGCTACTCGATCGACGCGGTCAACGAGTTCGACCCGCTCTTCGAGGAAATGTATGATTTCTGCGATTTGCAGGAAATGGACCTCGATACGCTGATCCATGAAGAGGGCGCGGCACAGGTGGAGATCAATTTCCTCCATGGCGACCCGCTCAGCCTGGCTGACCAGGTGTTCTTGTTCAAGCGCACGGTGCGCGAGGTGGCGCTGCGCCACAATATCTACGCCACCTTCATGGCCAAGCCCATGGGCGGCGAGCCGGGCAGCGCCATGCATGTGCACCAGAGCATCGTGGACCCCCAAACCGGCGCCAATTTGTTCGCCGGCCCCGACGGCAAGGCCAGCCCGTTGTTCAAGAGCTATCTCGCGGGTCTGCAAAAATACATTCCCGCCGTGATGCCGATTTTCGGGCCGAACGTGAATTCCTACCGCCGGCTGGCCCGCTTCTCCAACGCGCCCATCAATTTGCAATGGGGCTATGACAACCGCACCTGCGGGCTGCGCGTGCCCTTTGGCGAGCCCGCCGCCATGCGCGTGGAAAACCGCGTGCCGGGCGCCGATGCCAACCCCTATCTGGCCTTCGCGGCGACGCTGGCCTGCGGGTATCTCGGCATGGTCGAGGGGCTGACGCCCACGCCCGAGCAAAAAGGCTCGGCCTATTCGGGCGCCTATACCCTACCCCGCGAACTCAGCAAGGCGCTGGATTTGATGGACCAGAGCAAGGCCATGCGCGAGATTTTGGGCGAGAAGCTGGTCGATGTGCTGGTGGCGGTAAAACGTATTGAATACGAAACATATCTGCGCGTCATCTCGAGCTGGGAGCGTGAGCATCTGCTGCTCAATGTTTGAATTGGAATCTGGCCCTTTTTTGGAAAAAAGGGCCAGGCCCCAAAAAACTTTTGACCTTTTCCCGGAAGTTCCGGGGGGCGGTTGAACACAGGCGCTGAGCGGGGGCTCATGCTCAATAATTATTATCATGCCACCGCCAAGGTGGCGTTCGAGGCCGACCGGCTCGATGGCGGCCAGAGCGTGGATGTCGCCATCATCGGCGGCGGCATCACCGGCGTCTCGGCGGCGCTGCATCTGGCCGAGCGGGGGGTTTCGGTCGCGCTGCTCGAAGCGCACGAGATCGGCTGGGGGGCTTCGGGGCGCAATGGCGGCCAGGCCTTGCCGGGGTTTGGCGCCTCCATGCACAAAATCCACCAGCTGGTGGGCGCCGACGCCGCCAAACAGCTCTGGGACATGTCGGTCGAGGCGGTGGATTTGCTCCACGCCCAGATCGCGCGGTTCGACATCCCCGCCGACCCGGTGCGCGGCTATCTGCACGCCGCCATCAAACCGCGCCATGTGCGCGATCTGAAGCTCGAGCAGGAGGAGCTGGCCTCCTATGGCGCGCCCGTCGGACGGCTGCTGGAGGGGGCGGAGCTGCGCGCCCGGCTCGATTCGCCGCGCTATCTGGCGGCGCTCGAGGATAACATCTCGGGCCATATCCACCCCTATAACTACACGCTGGGCCTGGCCAGGGCCGCCCAGGCGGCGGGGGCGAAGCTTTATGCGCGTGCCAAGGTCAGCCATGTCGCGCAGGGCGAGACGCTCACCCTGCGGGCGGGCGGGCACGACATCCGGGCCAAATATCTGCTGGTCGCGGGCGGGGCTTATCTGGGCGGGCTGCTGGCGGGCATCGCGGGCTATATCATGCCGGTCGGCACCTACATCATGGCCACCGAGCCGCGCGCCGACGTGGCGGCGCTGATCCCGGGCAACGAGGCGGTGGCCGATCTCAATTTCGTGCTCGATTATTTCCGCCGCTCGCCCGATGACCGCATGCTCTTTGGCGGGCGCGTGTCCTACTCCACCCTGCCGCCGCCAAGCCTGGGCGCCGCCATGCTCAGGCGGGCCGCGCGGGTGTTTCCCCGCCTGGCCGATGCGCGGGTTGAGTATGTGTGGGGCGGCAATGTCGATATCACCGTCAACCGCGCGCCGCATTTCGGGCGGCTGGCCGCCAATATCTTGTTTGCCCACGGGTTTTCGGGCCACGGGCTGGCGCTCACCGGGTTGGCCGGCAAGCTCGCCGCCGAAGCGATTGCCGGCCAGGCCGGGCGGTTTGATGTGTTTGCCCGCATTCCCCATGCGCGCTTTCCCGGCGGGCGGGCCTTGCGCATGCCCGCGCTGCTGCTCGCCACCTCATGGTTCCGGCTGCGCGATCTGTTGTAAGACCAGTCAGCCCCGAGGCTGACTGGTCTGCGCGTGGGGGTGGTGGGGCGGCCACGCGCAAAATAAAAGAGGTGTACCCGTCAGCCCCGAGGCTGTCGGGTATGCGCGTGGGCGTTGGTGGGGTGGCCACGGGCACACTCAAAGCGTCATACCATCCCGCCACCGGACGCGATCGAGTCAAACATTTGGCGGGATGGTATGATATGCCCTCCGGCCAGGGTATCGCGGCGCGGCAAATCCAGGGCCGGCTGGTATGAGCTTGGCAAACCGCCGGGGGGGTGCGCTATAGTCGGGGTGCCATGGCCCAGCTTACAGGAGGTGCCTGATGTCGGTTCGCAAATTCCTTCTGCCGGTGAGCAGCTCGGCGTCATCGGAGGCCGCGTTGCAAACGGGGCTGATGCTGGCGCGCATGTGGAATGCCCATCTCGAGGTGCTCCATATCCGCTCGGATGCCCGCGAGATCGCGCCCTTCGCGGGCGAGGGGCTCTCGGGCGCCATGCTCGAGGATATGATGAACGCCTCCGACGCCGCCGGCGGCGCGCGCGCCAAAAGCCTGGCCGAGCAGTTTCATGCCGCCACCAAGGCCGCCTTTGTGCCCGTGGGCGAGGCCCGGCCCGGCGCCACCGAGCCCAGCGCCAGCTTCACCGACCTGACAGGCCGCGAGGAGCAGCTCATCGCCTTCAAGGCCCGGCTGGCCGACCTGACCATCGTGCCCCACCCGCTGGCGGGCGACGATGCCGCGACCTCGGACGCCCTGCACGCCGTGCTGTTCGATTCCGGCCGCCCGGTGATGCTGGCGCCCCTCGCCGCGCCCACCACCATCGGCAAGCGCGTGGCGGTGGCCTGGAACGGCACGGCGCGCGCGGCCTCGGCGCTGGCCTCGGCCATGCCCTTCATCCGCCAGGCCGAGGCGGTACGCGTGCTGATCTCCGATGATTATTCGCGCCCCGGCCCCAGCGGCCAGGAAGCGGCGGACTATATCGCCCATCATGGCGTGACCGCCGATGTGGCGCGCTTCGCCCCGTATAACCGCGAGGTGGGCGCCGGGCTGCTGGCCGCCGCCGCCGCCTTTGGCGCCGATATGATGACCATGGGCGCCTATTCCACCGCCTCGCGGCTGCGCCAGCTGATCGTGGGCGGCACCACCCGCCATGTGCTGGAAAACGCCCATCTGCCGGTGCTGATGAACCGCTGACCCCGCGCGCGCCGCCCGGCGGCGTCTCGGCCCGCGCCCGCCATGGGGCGTGGGAAGGTACTGAAATCGCTCCCTCCGGGGCTGGCGCCCGGGCACCTTACGGGCTCGTGAATAAATGTAATCTATTCGCCCGGCGGATTGAGGGGACGGGATGACTGTGGCAATTAAGACACAGACGCGGTCTTAATGCACGCGGACATCGCTACGACGCATAATTTATCCGCAGGAGAAGAACAGCCTATGCGCACTCGCCTCACCGCCGGTACGGCGCTCTCTTTCGCGCTCATCGGCGCCACCCTCATCAACGCGCCGGCATGGGCCGACCAGCCCGCCCTCGACGCGACCCAGGCGGTGCAGCAAAGCTTCACGCCCGTGCCGGATTTTTCCAAGCTGGTGAAGCTCGTGTCGCCGACCGTGGTGTCGGTCGATGTGCATCTCAAGCTGAAGCAGACCGCGGATGATCAGGGCCCGCAGATCAACGGTCTGCCGCCGGGCTTTCCGCAAATTCCGGGCTTTCCCTTCGGCTTCGGCCAGCCCCAGCAGCCCCAGGCCGTGGAAGCCAAGGGCTCGGGCTTCATCATCAACCAGAACGGCACCATCGTCACCAACAACCATGTGGTGAAGGATGCGCGCACCATCACGGTCACGCTCTCGGATGGCCGCACCTACCCCGCCAAGGTGCTCGGCACCGACCCCAAGACCGACCTCGCCGTGCTCAAGATCGAGGTCGGCCACCCGCTGCCTTATGTCGAGCTGGGCGCTTCGTCGGATGTGGTGCCCGGCCAATGGGTGGTGGCCATGGGCAACCCGTTCGGGCTGGAAAACACGGTCACGGCGGGCATCGTCTCGGCGCTGGGGCGCGACATCGGCGATGGGCCGTATGACAAATTCATCCAGATCGACGCGCCGATCAACGAAGGCAATTCCGGCGGGCCGCTGTTCAACCAGCAGGGTCAGGTCATCGGCATCAACACCGCCATTCTCTCGCCCACGGGCGGCTCGGTCGGCATCGGCTTCGCCATTCCGTCCGACATGATCAAGCGCGTGGTCACGCAGCTCATCAGCCACGGCAAGGTGGTGCGCGGCTATCTCGGCGTGGCGGCGCAGGAGATCACCCCGCAAATGGCCGCCGCGCTCGGCCTCTCCACCGCCGAGCCGGACAAGGATGGCGCGCTGGTGGCCGCCGTCTCGGCCGGCAGCCCGGCCGACAAGGCGGGGCTCAAGCCCGGCGATGTCATCACCGCCGTCAATGGCCTGGCGGTCACCAACCCGAGCGATCTGGCCTCCGACATCGCCAATGTCGACCCGCACGCGGCGGCCAAGATCACCTATCTGCGCAATGGCAAGAGCCAGACGATGTCGGTGACCGTGACCACCATGCCCGCCAACCCCGATGCCGGCTTCCAGCAGGGCGGACAGGGCGGGGGCAATGCCGCCACGGCCACGGCGCCGCTCGGCCTCACCCTCGCCCCGCTCGATGACAATGCCCGCAGCCAGCTCAACCTGCCCGACAATGCCACGGGCGTGGTGGTCACGGCGGTGAAGCCCAACTCCCCCGCCGACATGGCCGGGCTGCAGCCGGGAGACCTGATCGTGGGGATCGGCAATGCCGATGTCCACTCCCCCGACGAGGCGGTGAAGGCCCTCAAGGAAGCCCAGCATAACGGCGCGGTGGCGCTGCGCATCATCCGCCAGGGCCAGGCCTTGTTCGTGGGCATAGATGTGAATGGCGGCGGCGACAACGGCAATAATTGAGCGCCGGGCGGGGGCCGGCACACACTGGCCCCCGCTCCATGGCCTTTAAAACCGGGGCGGCGCTTGTGCCGCCCTTTTTATTTGTCCTTGCCGGCGCCCCGGGCATGGACCCAGAATTCATGACCGACATAGCAAAGCCCGCCGAGCGTGGCGGGGGTGAGGAAATACATCACCCGAAACAGCAAAATCGTGCCCAGCGCATCGGCCGGGGAGAGGTAATCGGACAGGCCGAGCAGCAGCACCGAGTCAAACACCCCCACCCCGCCCGGAATGCCCGAAAACAGGCCCGAGACAAACGCCGCCAGATAGAGCCCCAGAAGATGCGGGTAGGAGAGATCGCACGGCGGCAGCACCGAGTAGAGAATGGCCCCCGAGGTGGCGATATCGGACACGGCCAGCAAGATCTGGCTGGAGGCCGTGCGCGTGCCGGGCAGCGCCAGGCGCTTGCCGAACAGATTGACGCTCTCCCAGCGCGTGGCGCCAAACACGTAAAAGGCCGACAGGCCCAGCAGCGCCACGCCCAGCCCGCGCAGCAGCAGCGGCGCGGTATCGCCGCCCAGGGGCGCGGCGGCGGGGTCGAGCGCCAGCATGACCCCAAACAGCGTGATCAGCCCGGCGGTGAAGCTGGTGCCTGAAATGGCCACGATACGCCCGATGCCCGAGGCCGGCACGCCCCATTGGGCATAAAGCCGGAACCGTATCGCCGCCGCCGAGAGCGCCGGCGCGCCCAAAACATGGCTGAGCGAATAGGCGCAAAACGAGGCCAGCCCCACCCGCAACAGCCCCAGGCGGGGAAAATCCTCCACCCGCCGCGCGAAGCTGATGCCCGGCAGGTCATAGGCGCTCATGAGCGCCATGGAGAGCCCGAGCAGCAGCACGGCATGGATGATATGGGCGCGCGGCGTGTTGCCGAGCGCGGCGATGACATCGCCGACGCCGATTTTCTTGAGCGCGCCGTGCAGCCCCACAATCACCCCCCCCAGCACCAGCACGCCAAGCAAGGGCGGCAGGATTTTGAGGAGTTTCTGGCGGGTCATGGGCGCTTCAGGCCGCCGGCCCCCACCGCTTGAGCGTGTCCTCGACCAGGGCGATGGTGCGCTCAACGCCGTAAAGCGCGATGAAACCGCCAAAGCGCGGCCCCTCGGTGGTGCCGAGCAGCACCTGATAGAGACAATCGAACCAGGCCTTGAGCGGCGCGAACGGGTGGCGCTTGCCGATGGCATAGACCAGGTTTTGCAGCCTCTCGGCCGGCGTCTCGCCCGGATATTGCGCCTGCTCGCCGGCCTTCAGGCTCTCGGCCAGGTCGCGCAGCGCGCCCTGCTCCACCTCGCTCGGCGCGCGGTGCTGCTTATTGGGCGCCACGAAATCACGGTTATAGGCGACCGCGTGATGCACGAGCTGAGCCAGAAACGGATAGGTCTCGGCGTTGGCCTCGGGCGCATAGGCGCGGATGAAGCCCCAGAGCATGTCCGGGCTGTCGGCGTTGATGACGGAGGCCAGGTTGAGCAGCATGGTGAAGCCGATGGGCGAGCCGGCATGCTCGGCCAGCACCCCGCCATGAATGTGCCAGGCCGGGTTGTCATGGGGCTTCTCGGCCGCGGGCAAAGCCTGGACGCTGGTGATGTAATCATCCGTCGCGCGCGGGATGACATCGAAAAACAGCCGCTTGGCGCGCTGGGGGGCATGGTACATGAACTGCGCCAGGCTCTCCTTGGGCGCATAGGTCAGCCATTGCTCGATCGAGAGGCCATTGCCCTTCGACTTCGAAATCTTCTGGCCCTTGTCGTCGAGGAACAGCTCATAGGTGAGGGTGACCGGCGGCTCCTTGCCCAGCGCGCGCACGATGGCCGAGGAGAGCTTGACCGAATCGATGAGATCCTTGCCCGACATCTCGTAATCGACATCGAGCGCGTACCAGCGCATGGCCCAGTCGGCCTTCCATTGCAGCTTGGCCGAGCCGCCGGTGACGGCGGTTTCGAACTTGGTGCCGGCTTCCGGGTCGGTCCAGAACACGGTGCCGTGATCGACATCGACCTGGTCGATGGGCACCTGCATCACCACGCCGGTGCGCGGGTGGATGGGCAGGATGGGCGAATAGGTGGCCTTGCGCTCGGCCCCCAGCGTGGGAAGGATGATCCGCACGATTTCGTCATGGTGGCGCAGCACATGGAGCAGCGCGGCATCGAACCGGCCAGACGCATAATAATCGGTGGCCGAGGCGAACTCGAACTCAAACCCGAAGGCACGCAGGAACTCCTGCAGCATGTTGTTGTTGTGGGCGCCAAAGCTCTCAAACTTGCCGAACGGGTCGGGGATGCGGGTGAGCGGCTTGCCCAGATGCTGGCGCAGCATGTCCTTGTTGGGCACGTTGTCGGGCACTTTGCGCAGGCCGTCCATGTCGTCCGAGAAGGCGAGCAGGCGCGACGGCAGGCCCGTGAGGTCGGTGAAGGCCTTGCGCACCCAGCTGGTGCGGGCCACCTCGCCGAACGTGCCGATATGGGGCAGGCCCGACGGGCCATAGCCGGTCTCGAACAGCGCCTCGGTCTTGCCTTTCTCTTTCAGCCGCGCGGCAATGCGTTCAGCTTCACGGAAAGGCCAGGACTGGGATTGCACAATGTTTTCGCTCATGATGGGCCATGCCCTAGCGCCGCTTTTGCCCCTTCGCAACTGGGCCCTGCAATAACTCTGGCGCTGTGGCCAACACGCCAGAGACAAACCGTGAACACCTCCCTATAAGAGCCAGCAGAATGACGATGAGCGCGCCGCAAATTTCTTTGGTGGCCGGCCACGGCCGCGCCGTGCTGCTGGGGGCGGATGGCGTGGTGGCGCCAGTACGCGCGGGCGCGGTGGCACGCCAGCTGGGCGCGGCGCGGGCCCTGGCCGTGCATGCCCCGGCGACGTTGCGGCGGCTGGGCAACCCGGCCATCGAGCTGCTCGACCTGCTTGAGCTGTTCGCCTTCGTTTATCCGGCCCAAAGTCTGGCCCCCACGCCCGCCGGGCTGGCGCGGTTTCTTGAGCTGCCCGCGCCCGAGAGCCTGGAGTCAGCCGCGCTGGCCCTGCCCGAAATGGCCGTGCTGCTGCTCGCGCGCCTCGCCGCCGCCAAGGACACGCCCCAGAACCGCGACGCCGCGGGCCTGGCCGCGCGCATGGGCGCGCAGGGCTGGGGCTGGGCGCCTTTTGTGCTGCACGCGCTCGGCCAGCCCGCCGCGCGGGCGGACGGCATGGCGCTCCGGCTGTGGAAACGCCTGCCCAAATGGGAAGACGAAGCCCCGCGCCCACCGCCCTCCGCCTATCCCGTCACCTCGGCCGAGGCCCGCACCCGCCTGGCCGAGCTGCTGGGCGAGGGGGCCGAGCAGCGCCCCGCCCAGGGCGATTTCTGCTCCGCCGTGACCGAGGCCTTCGCGCCGCGCGCCATCGAGGGCCAGCCCAACGTGGTGCTGGCCGAGGCCGGCACCGGCACCGGCAAAACCATGGGCTATCTGGCGCCCGCCTCGCTCTGGGCCGCGCGCAACAGGGGCGCGGTCTGGATCTCGACCTATACCCGCCATCTCCAGCGCCAGATCGAGCAGGAGGCGGCGCGCCTGCCCAAGGGCACCCAGGTGGCGCTGCGCAAGGGGCGGGAGAATTATCTCTGCCTGCTGAATTATGAGGACGCGCTGGCGGCGGAGCGCAACACCGTGCCGCTGGGGCTGGTTGCCCGCTGGGCGCCGGCCAGCGCGGATGGCGATTTGTTCGGCGGCGACCTGCCCGGCTGGTTCGCCGAACTGTTCGGCGGCGCGCTGCTGGCCCAGATCGCCGACCGGCGGGGCGAGTGCATCCACGCCGCCTGCCCGCATTTTTCCACCTGTGTCATCGAGCATGTGGTGCGCAACGCCCGCGCCGCCGACCTCGTCATCGCCAACCATGCGCTGGTCATGGCCCAGGCGGTGTGGGGCGGACTCGATGATGATTACGTGCCCACGCGCTATGTGTTCGACGAGGGGCACCATATTTTCGACGCCGCCGATTCCGCCTTCTCGGTCGAGCTGTCGGGCACCGCCATGAACGAACTGCGGCGCTGGCTGCTGGGCGCCGAGGGCACGCGCTCGCGCGCCAAGGGGTTGACCCGGCGGATCGAGGACATAGCGGCGGGTGATGACGTGGTGGCCCGCCAGCTCGCCCAGATCATCGAGGCGGCCAAATCCCTGCCCGCGCCAATGTTTGGCATGCGCCTGGACCCCGAGCTGGCGCCCGACAAAAACCCGGCCGAGGCCTGGCTGCGCGCGCTGCGCGCCCAGGCCCGCGCGCGCGCCAAGGAGGCCGAGCTGAACGGCGCCTCGGGGTTCGAAACCGACCTCCACCCGCTCGACCCCGAGAGCCTGCCGCTGGCGCGCAAGCTCTCTCTGGCGTTCGAGGCGCTCACCCAGCCGCTCGGCGCCCTGCGCGCGCATCTGGCCGAGCGGCTGGAGCTGGAGGCCGAGCTGGAGGAAAGCCTGCGCAGCCGCATGGAGGCGCTGATCCGCGGCCTCCAGCGCCGGGCCATCGACCCGCTCCGCTCCTGGCGGCGGATTTTGGAGGGGCTGGAAACCAAGGCCGCCCCCGGCGAGCGCCCCGCGCGCGTGGAGTTTTTGCGCCTGGAGCGCGAGGCGGGCACGGACCGCGACATCGCCCTGTTCTCGCACATGCTCGACCCTACCGAGGCCTTCACCCAATCCATCGCGCTGCCCGCGCACGGGCTGCTCATCACCTCGGCCACGCTGCGCGACGGCACGGATGTGGAGGAGGCCTGGGAAACCGCCGAGGCCCGCACGGGCGCCAGCCATCTGGCCGCGCCCGCCATCCGCGCGGCGTTCGAGAGCCCGTTTGACTATGCCGAGGCCACCCGCATCGTGCTGGTCTCGGATGTCAACACCCAGGAAATCGGCCAGCTCGCCGGGGCGTATGAGGCGCTGTTCCGGGCTTCGGGCGGCGGCGGGCTCGGGCTGTTCACCGCCATTTCGCGCCTGCGCGCGGTGCAGGCGCGCATCGCGCCCCGGCTCGAGGAACATGGCATCCCGCTTTACGCCCAGCATGTGGATGCCATGGACAATGCCACATTGATCGATATTTTCCGCGCCGAGGAACATTCCTGCCTGCTGGGCACGGATGCCATGCGCGACGGGGTGGATATTCCCGGCAACGCGCTCCGTCTGGTGGTGTTTGAGCGCACACCCTGGCCGCGCCCCGATATTTTGCACCGCACCCGGCGCATCCACCTCTCCCACGGCAACCCGCGCGATTATGACGACGCCATCGTGCGCCTGCGCCTGCGCCAGGCTTTCGGGCGGCTCATCCGCCGCGCTTCCGACCGCGGGGTGTTCGTGCTGCTCGACCCGCGCGTGCCAAGCCGCCTGTTTTCCGCCTTCCCCGAAAATTGCCGGATCATCCGTTCCAGCCTCGCCGAAGCTGTCAGCGGTATTAAAAATTTTTTGGCCGGCTGACCCGAACCGCGCCCACCCGCCAGATTTGGGCGGCAGCGGCATGACAAATGCCGCGACGCGCTATGCGCGGCGGGCGGGCGGCGTTAAGCTTGAGCAACGATTCCCGGTCTCAGGAGGACCAAAATGTGGAAGAAGCTCGGCATTGGCGTTGTTGTGTTGCTGCTGCTCATCGCGGGCGGGGCCTATTATCTGTTCTCCAATCTTGACGGGCTGATCAAACAGGCGATCGAGACCTACGGCTCGGCGGCCACGGGGGCGCCCGTGGGGGTGGGGAGCGTCAAACTCTCGCTGCAAAACGGCGCGGGCGCCATCAATGGCCTCTCCATCGGCAATCCGGCCGGATTTTCGAGCCCCGAGGCCATGTCCGCCGGGCAGATCGCGGTCACGGTCGATACGTCCTCGATCGCCGGTTCCGGGCCGATCATCATTGATCAGGTCAGTGTCGCGGGGCCCCATGTCACCTATGAGCTGCCGGGGCTTGGCAAAGCCTCCAATCTTCAGACGATCGAGCAAAACGTCAACGCCTATGCCGCCTCGATGAGCGGCGGCCAGGCCAGCCAGGGCAGCGCCAAGCCGGCGCGCAAGGAAATCATCCGCAACCTCGACATCACGGGGGGCGAGGTTTCGCTCGCCTCGTCGCTGCTGGGCGGCAAGAGCGTGACGGTGCCGCTGCCGCCCATCCACCTCACCAATGTCGGCGGCGCGGGCGGCGCCAGCCCGGCGGTCATCATTCAGCAGGCGCTGGGGACGGTGGTTGCCAAGGCCAGCACGGTCGGCGCCTCGGCGCTCAGCTCCTCGCTCGGCACGCTCTCGGGCGCGGCGGGCAACGCGGCGGGCGCGGCCAAGGGCGCGGTGGGCGGCGCGGCCGGCAGTGTCGGCAGCATGCTCAAGGGGTTCTGAGCGAACCGGCCCGCCGGCCTCATGGCTGGCGGGCTGAGAGCGGGATGCGGTAGACGCCCCCGCCCCTAGATCAATATTGGTTTAGATTGAGTCGGCAGACGTAAGCTAAACCAATGAAATTGATCGCTAATACGCGGTCATGATGCCGCCTCAACAGGCCGGACACATGACCGCATTCGAGCCTATCACATATCCCGCTTCAACCCCTTGAACCCCAAGGGCCGTCCACACATGGTATAAGTTGGCGCGTCAGCCGCTCTTGGGGCGCTTTTTGAAAAAAGCGCCCCAAACCCCGCAAAAACCTTTAATCCTGGTACGTGCTTGGGGGGCAGCCAGGCGCCTCACAGCGCGCGCAGCACCGTCTCCAGCGCATCCACCAATATCAGCGCATGTTCGCGCGCAAAGGGCAGGGGCGGGCGGATTTTGAGCACATTGCCCTCCGGCCCCTCGGTGCCGATCAGCACCTGTCTCGCCCGCAGCCCATTGGCAATCCGCTTGGCCAAGGCCCCATCGGGCGCGCCGTCGCGGGTAATCTCCACCCCCACCATCAGCCCCGCCCCCCGCACATCGCCAATCGCATCATGGCGCAGCCCCTTGATCTCGGCGCGCAGCAAATCGCCGGTCACCCGGGCATTTTCCGCCAATCCCCGCTCCCGCAGCTCGTTCAGCGTCGCCATCGCCGCCGCGGCTGAAACGGGATTGCCCCCAAAGGTCGAGAAAAACTCGATCTTGCCCAAAAACGCCTCCAGCAGCGCCGGTTTCGCCACCACCGCCCCCACCGGAAATCCATTGGCCATCGGCTTGCCCAGCGTAACGAGATCCGGCACCACACCATGGCGCTCAAAGCCCCAAAACGCCTCGCCCATGCGCCCAAAACCAGACTGCACCTCATCGCCCACCACCAGCCCGCCGGCTTGGCGCACCTTCTCGGCAATGCGGGCAAAATACCCGCCCGGCACGTCCAAAATCCCGTTCGAGACAAAGGCCGAATCCACCAGCAGCATGGCGACGCCGAATTTGCGCCCCTCCAGCGTCTCAATCGCCCGCTCCACATCCTGGGCATAGGCCAGGGCGGCATCAGCCCCGCCAAACCGCCCGCGATACGTATCAGGCGCCTCCAGCTCCTGCACAAAGCTCATGCGCGGCTGGGCCTGGGCGCCATAATAAGGCGAGAGCGCCGCCACCAGCTCGGTCACGCCATGATAGGCGTTTTTCATCACAATCGCGCCGCGCTTGCCCGTCACCGCGCGGGCAATGCGGTAGGCGGCGTCATTGGCCTCCGAGCCGGAATTGACAAACAAGACGGCATCGAGCCCACCCGGCATGGTGGCGGTAATCGCCTCGGCATAGGCCACCACCCCCTCGTGCAGATAGCGGGTGTTCGCGCACAGCGTCGCCATCTGCGCGCCCACCGCCTCGGCCACGCGCCTGTTGCCATGCCCCACGCTGGGCACGTTGTTATAGGCGTCCAAATAGCGCGTGCCGTCGGGGGCATATAAAAACACCCCCTCGCCGCGCACAAAATGCACCGGGTCGTTATAAGAAAGCTCCAGCCCCCGGCCCAGCACATGGTAGCGGCGCGCGCGCAGGGCGGCGCTGTCGCTGCGCGCGGGGCTGGCGCTGGCCGCGCGAAATTTCGCCACCACCGCATCGCGCCCGGCGGTCAGATACGCCTCGATGGCCGGGGCCGAAAGCGCGCTCAACCCCCCAAGCTTGGCCGCGCCCTCCGGGTCGTGCTGGCAGCGCCAGGCATGAATGGTGGCCGAGAGCGCATGGCGGGCGATGATGCACTCAAACAGCGCCTCCGCCTCGCCCGCCCGCAGGGGCAAAACCCCCTCATACCCCGCCACCACCTCGGCGGCATAATCGAGCGCGCCCAGCCCCTCGCCCACCGTCTCGGCGGCGGTCACGGCAATGTCGAACACACGCGGCCCATGAATCATGTCGCCAAAATCGAGCAGCCCGGTCACGTTGCGCTCGGCCTCGTCCACAATCATGTTGCCGGGGTGCAAATCATTATGCACCAGCTGGTGCGGCAGCCGGCCAATCTGGGGCAGATAATTCAAAAACCGGTCGAGCACCGCCTCCACCAGCACCCGCGTCTCCGCATCCTCTATCAGCGCGCCAAAGGGGCGCATCTCGGCAATGCGCCGCAAATCCCACACAATGCGCTGGCCGGCGGCGGGGTGGAAAAAATTCTCCAGCGCCCGGTTTAGCCGCGCCAGCGTCGCCCCGGCCTGGCGCAGCAGCTCCGGGCCCGGCTCCACCCCATCCATCACCTTGCCCGGCTGAAAATCGAGCGCGCGCACCATATGCGCGGTGCCCTGCTCATCCTCCACCCAGCCATGGGCCGCGCCCTCGGCGGTGCGGCGCACGCGCGGCACGGGCAGCCGCGGGTCCATCCGGGCAATATGCTCCAGCGCCTCCAGCTGCAGCTCAACCGTGCGCGGGTCCTCGGCCGGGCCCAAAATCTTCAGGATCACCCCAGCGCCCAGCGCGGTCTTGATGCGGAAATTCTGGTCTCGCTCGCCATAAAGCGGGCGCGCCTCGCCGCTCACCCCAAACAGGGCGCGGGCAAACCCCTCGGCCTGTTCGGGCGCAAAGGCCGGTGGGCTGGTTTTCAGGGCAACAAGACGCAAAGACTGGGTCACTTCAACACCTTCCGGACTTTTGGCGGCCGCATGTTGCGCCGCCCCCCGCCCGCGCACAAGACAGTGCAACACACACCGCGCCAAACCCGGCCGCGTGTTGATCCCAAACCCCGCCCCGCCTAGTTTGCCCGCGCACCCCCTCGGGGGCCAACCACCAGCCGGGCGCGCCTGCATGAAAATCCTGTTTGCCTTCGAAAATCCGCTGCCCAACACGCAAGCCGACGCCGAGGTCTTCGCCACCACCGCGCGCTATCTCTCCCGCCATGCCGAGACCTCCTGGCTGCACACGCCGCTGGCCCGGGGCACGGCGCTGGGCGCGCTCTGGCAGGCGCTGGGCGTGCCGGTCATCCGCGCCTGGGCACCGCTCTCGCCGCCCGCGCTGCGGCATTTTTTCTGCGGCCTCACCCTGCCGCTGCGCTCCGCCTTCAAACAGGCCGATTTCATCTACACCCGCAATCTCTGGGTCTCGGGTCTGGCCCTCCTGTTCGGCCAGCGCGTGGTGTTCGACCATTACCGCCCCTGGCCGGACCAGATCCCCCCCCTCCAGCCTTATCTCTTCACGCTGTTTGGCCATAAGCGCTTCATCGGCGCCATCTGCCATTCGGCCTATACGCGCCAAAAATACATCGAGCTGGGCGTCCCGCCCGAAAAACTCACCTGCGTCCATAACGGCTTCGAGCCCGAGCGCTTCCAGTCCCCCATCGGGCTGGCCGAGGCCAAGGCCCATATTGGCCTCGCCCCCACGGCCAAAACGGTGGTCTACACAGGCCGCATCAACCACAAAAAAGGCCTGGAGCTGGTGCTGCAGGCCGCCCGCCTCTGCCCCGAGCTCACCTTCCTGCTGGTCGGCTCCGAAGGCGATGGCCCGATCGAGCGCGAAGCCGCCACGCTCGCCAATGTCCGCGTCATTCCCTGGCAGACCGACGCCACCCTGCCCGCCTATATCTTCGCGGCCGACGTGCTGCTCATCCCGCCCTCCGCCGCGCCGCTGGCCAAATTCGGCTCCACCGTGCTGCCGCTCAAGCTGTTTTTCTATCTGGGCTCGACCCGCCCCATCCTGGCCGGCCAAACGCCCGACATCGCCGAGGTGCTGACCGCGGGCGAAACCGCCCATCTCGTCCCCCCCGATTCCCTGCCCGAGCTGGTCGCCGGCCTCAAACGCCTGACCACCGATGCCCCCTACGCCGCCCATCTCTCAGCCGGCGCCGCGCGCCACGCCAAGGGCTACACCTGGGAAGGGCGGGCAGGCAAAATCGCCGCCGCCATCGCGGCTTGGCGCGCCGCCCCCCCGCCCACGCCCGAACCGTGGGACAACGCCAAATGGCGGCGCTTTGGCCAGCAATCGCGCCGCTGGCTCAAACACCTGCTCACCACCCGCTCGGTCATCCTGCCCCCCGGCGCGCTCTGAAATCCCCCAGCATAAGGTGCACCCGTTTTGCGGGCTACCGTTGCATTTTATCGCAACATCGGCCTCACCGAGCCCCATGCTTCAGGCTCTGACAAGTGGCGGCGCATCCGTTACGAAGACACGGCGGCCTTGGGGGCATCGCTCCGGGATATGAGAGACTGGCCGCCCCCGCCGAAGCCGAAAAAATTGGCACAGCTCTGGAAAGCTTACAAAGATATCGTAATAATTTAGACACGTTAACATTAAGCAAGGCCAGGGCGGTCATATTGTGCAGTCTTATTTTATGGTGAGTGGAATTAACATGAAATACACTTTAACGATATCGTAATAATTCCCGATGTTAGACAAACCTTGTCTTGAATCCGACTTAACCGTTTCCACATGTATTGTTTGCAAATCCGTGGCGAAGGAGGCCTTCCTTCGGCAAGAATATCAGATCGCCCAATGCTGTGAATGCGGGTATTTATTCGTCACCCCTCGCCCCCCGCTTGATAAGATCATCGCTCATTATGCGCAGTCTTATCGGGGCGCAACGGCCGATTTCTACCCCAAGGCCGGTGATCGCCGTTGGCGTGGTTTCTGGCGGAGTCTGTTGTTTATTCCCTATATTACGGGAAAGAAGGTGCTTGATCTCGGTTGCGGCGGCGGCTTCATGGTAGAAGCGTTCGCCAGATTCGCGCGTGAAGCCGTTGGTGTCGATCTGTCTGAAAATTCCATTGCCTATGCACAAAAGAGGTGGCCGAAATACCGCTTCTTTGCCGAGGGTCTAGCAGGCCGCTGCACAACCCACCTATTGTAGATAGATTTTCTTTTTCGGGCGGTTCTGGCGGGCGCGAGGTATGTCTCTCCTGTTGCCTGTTCTGGGCCTGCCCGCTGCATTACGCGGGCTGTTGGCTGAGTAGTTTTGGCAGTCTGACGAGGTTGTAGGCTGCGGTGAAGAAGCTGAAGATGGCGGCTGATTTGGTAAGGCCCTTGACTTTGAACTTGGTCAGCCCGGCGCTGGCCTTGGCCCATCCGAAGACCTCCTCGAGGCGTTTTCGGCATCGCTGGCTTATCTCATAGCCGGGATGGCGCAGCGTGCGGTTGTCGATGGCGGTTTTGCGGCGTTTGCCGGTTTTGGAGATGGTGCCATTGACGGCGATATGCGGCGTCACCTTGCGCGCCCGCAATTCACCCACGAAGTCAGCAACATCGTAAGCCTTGTCGGCACCTAGCGTGATGCGCCGGGCTGAAGGGCGGCGGTCGAGCATGGCCAGCGCGGCCTTGCGCTCGGCCGTGCCGGTAGCGTGGGTGAGCGTGCTGTCCACCACTAATCCATTACGCTTCTCCATCAGCACATGCGCCATGTAGCACAGCCACGAGGACTGGCCGTGGCCCTTGCGATACAGCCGCGCGTCCGGGTCGGTGGTTGAGGCATGCGTCTCGTTGCTGCGCGTCTCGCCACGGAAATTGCGCTCGGCATTGCGCCCCAAAGGCGGTGCGGGCGGCGCGCCGCCTTCATCCTTGGGCACAAAACTCTTCATGCTCGCCCAGGCGTCGATCAGCGTGTCATCCACCGAGAAATGCTCAGACGACAGCAGCCGCTTCACCCGCGGCAGCGCCAGCAATCCAGCCAGAAAGGCGCGCGCCACATCAGCCTGCAACAGCCGGTCCCGGTTATGGGTGAAGCCCGTCGCGTGCCACACGGAGGCATCCATCGAAAGCCCAACAAACCAGCGGAACAGCAGGTTATAGTTGATCTGCTCCATCCGCATCCGCTCCGAGCGCACAGAGTACAGCGCCTGCAACAACGTCGCCCGCAGCAGCATCTCAGGCGGGATCGAAGGACGGCACGTGGCAGAATAAAGCGCCGAGAAACTGCCGCTCAACCCCGCCGGAACCTCATCCGCGGGGACGCGCTCCTCAAGACGCACAAAACTGAAAAGCTCGTCCCCAAAACCAGACCGGCCACGCATACCAACTCCATTCAGGAGAATGGAATCAGTCAAACCAGGGAAAAGTGAGCGTTTTGCAGCGGCCTGCTAAACACATATGGCGCTGATTGAACAAAAAAACCGCCAGTCTTCCCTCAAAGACTGGCGGTTCAAGGTGCCCGGCACGGAGGTGCCGGGTCGCACGGCAAAATTTACGCGGCGAGCGCGCGGTCCGAGGCCAGGAGCGGCAGGTTGAGCGCGGCGGCCACGGCGGGGTGGGTGATCTGGCCGGCCGCGACGTTGAGGCCGTTGCGCAGGTGGGCGTCTTCGGCCAGGGCCTGTTTCCAGCCCTTGTTGGCCAGCGCGACGATGTAGGGCAGCGTGGCGTTGGTGAGGGCGAAGGTGGAGGTGCGCGCGACGCCGCCTGGCATGTTGGCCACGCAATAATGGGTCACGCCATCGACCACATAGACCGGGTCGGTGTGGGTGGTGGCGTGGGAGGTCTCGGTGCAGCCGCCCTGGTCGATGGCGACATCGACGATGACCGAGCCGGGGCGCATGGTTTTGAGCATGCTCCGCGTGACCAGCTTGGGCGCCGAGGCGCCGGGGATGAGCACGGTGCCGACCACCAGATCGGCGCCGCCCACCAGCTTGGCCACCGTGGCCTGGGTGGAGAAGGCGGTTTTCACGCGGGTGCCGAAATTGGCGATGATGCGGCGCAGCACGTCGGGCGAGCGGTCGACGACCGTGACATCGGCGCCGAGGCCCACCGCCATGAGCGTGGCGTTGGTGCCGGCCACGCCGCCGCCCAGAATGACCACGTTGGCGGGCGGCACGCCGGCGACGCCGCCCAGCAGCATGCCGGGGCCGCCATAGGCGTTTTCAAGATATTGCGCGCCGACCTGGATGGACATGCGGCCCGCGACCTCGGACATGGGCTGGAGCAGGGGCAGCGTGCCGGCGGGGCTGGTGACGGTCTCGTAGGCGATGCAGGTGGCGCCGGAGGCGATGAGGTCGCTGGTTTGGGCGGGGTCTGGGGCCAGGTGCAGATAGGTGAACAGGAGCTGGTTGGCGCGCAGCTTTTTGCGCTCGACCGCCTGGGGCTCCTTGACCTTCACGATCATGTCCGCGCTGGCCCAGATCTCATCGGCGCTGTCGGCGATGTGGGCGCCGGCGGCGGCGAAATCCTCGTTGGTGATGCCGATATTCTTGCCGGCGTCACGCTCGATGGTTACGCTGTGGCCGTGGGCGGCCAGCTCGTGCACCAGGCTGGGCACCATGCCGACGCGGTCTTCATGGTCCTTGATCTCTTTGGGTACACCGATACGCATTGCTTTGTCCCTTCGCGGTTCGAGAGGAGCTTGGCTCCGAATTATATGCGAAGGATATGGGAGAGTGTGAAAGATTTGCTGCCTATTTAGGGGCGAAAACCCCTTATATGCACTGCAATATGGATTGTTATGCCAAAAATATTCGCATAAAATTCGACGCCATGAAACTCGATGAAACCGACCGCAAGATTTTGATGGCGTTGCAGGAGGATGGGCGGCTGACCAATGCCGAGCTGGCGGAGCGGGTGCATTTGTCGCCCTCGGCCTGTTTGCGGCGGCTGCATTTGCTGTTGGGGACGGATCTGGTGGCCGGCACGCATCTGGTGCTGGACCAGAAGATCGCCGGGTTTCGGGGCACGGCTTATGTGTTCATCACGCTCGATGGCCAGGACCGGGCGCAGCTTGATGCGTTCGAGGCGCGGGTGAAGCTGATTCCGCAGGTGCAGGAATGTTATTTGCTGGCGGGGCAGGCGGATTATTTGCTGCGGGTGGTGTACCGGGATTCGGAGGATTTGGAGCGGCTGCATTCGGAGGTGCTGACCAAGCTGCCGGGGATCAGGCGGGTGCAGTCGACCATGACGCTGCGGACGGTGAAGCGGACCACGGCGCTGCCGGTGTGAGGGGATAAAAGTTTTTGGGGGTGTGGCCCCTTTTTTCAAAAAGGGGCCACGTCTGCCCATGAAAAAGCCCCCCATTTCTGGGGGGCTTTTTCATGGGAAAAAGAAAGAGGCGACCCTTTTTTGAAAAAAAGGGTCACGCCCCAAAAAACTTTTGATCCTTACCCGATCGTCTTGGCGCCGCGGGCGATGGCGGCGACGCCGGTGCGCGAGACCTCGGCCAGGCCGAGCGGGCGCATCAGGTCGAGGAAGGCATCGAGCTTGTCGGTCGCGCCGGTCAGCTCGAAGGTGAAGCTCTCGGTCGTCGCGTCGATCACGCGGGCACGGAAGGCATCCGCCAGACGCAGCGCCTCGGCCCGCTTCTCCCCCGTGCCCAGAACCTTGATCAGCGCCAGCTCACGCGACAGATGCGGGCCTTCGGTGAGGTCGAGCACCTTGTAGACCGGCACCAGACGGTCGAGCTGGGCCTTGATCTGCTCGATCACCATCTCGGTGCCCTGGGTGACCACGGTGATGCGCGATTTGGAGCCGTCACGCTCGACGGGGGCCACGGTCAGGCTGTCAATGTTATAGCCGCGGCCGGAAAACAGGCCGATGACGCGGGCCAGAACGCCGGCCTCGTTCTCGACCAGAACGGAGATGGTGGCGCTGCGCAGGGTATTGTCTTGCATCAGACGAGGGCCTTTCCGGCGCTGGTGACGGTGGGCTGGCCGGCGGCCTCGTGCTCGGGGCCGAGCAGCATCTGGTTGTGGGCGGCGCCAGACGGGATCATCGGGAAGACGTTTTCTTTTTCATCGACGCAAATATCGGCGATGACCGGCTTGTCGGTGGCCAGCATCTCATGGATCACGCGGTCGAGGTCATCGGCCGTTTCGGCGCGCAGCCCGACGCCATGGAAGCTCTCGGCCAGCTTGACGAAATCGGGCAGGGCCTCGGAGTAGGAGTTGGAATAGCGCGAGCCGTGCAGAAGCTCCTGCCACTGGCGCACCATGCCCATGTAATGGTTGTTGAGGATGAACACCTTCACCGGCAGGCGGTACTGGGCGAGCGTGCTCATTTCCTGAATGTTCATCAGGATGGAGGCCTCGCCCGCGATGTCGATGACCAGGGCGTCGGGGTGGGCCACCTGCACGCCCATGGCGGCCGGCAGGCCGTAGCCCATGGTGCCCAGGCCGCCAGAGGTCATCCAGCGGTTGGGTTTTTCAAACTTGAAATACTGGGCCGCCCACATCTGATGCTGGCCGACCTCGGTGGTGACGTAGGTCTCGCGCCCGCGCGTGGCCTTGTAGAGCTGCTCGATGGCGTATTGCGGCTTGATGACGCTGCCCGGATCGCGCGGCTGGGTGTAGCGGAGCGACTGCTTGGCGCGCCAGATCTCGATTTGTGCCCACCATTGGGCCAGCGCCTCCTTGTCCTGCGGCGTGGGGTCGGCCTTCCAGGCCTCGATCAGGGCTTTCAGGGCGTTGCAGGCATCGGCCACGATGGCGAGGTCGACCGCCACGGATTTGTTGATGTTGGCGGGGTCGATGTCGATGTGGATTTTTTTCGAGCCGGGGGAGAAGGCGTTCAGCCGGCCGGTCACGCGGTCATCGAAACGGGCGCCGATGTTGAGCATGACATCCGCGCCATGCATGGTCAGGTTGGCCTCGAACGTGCCGTGCATGCCCAGCATGCCGAGGAATTGCGGGTCTGAGGCCGGGAAGGTGCCAAGGCCCATGAGCGTGTTGGTGCAGGGCATGCCGGTGAGGCGCACGAACTCGGTGAGCAGGCGCGAGGCCTCGGGGCCGGCATTGACGATGCCGCCGCCCGCATAGACCACCGGCTGCCGGGCACGCTTGAGCAGCGCCACCGCCTCCTTGATCTTGGCGGTGTCGGGCTCGGTGCGGGGGCGGTAGGAGCGGTGCACCTTGGCCGTGGGCTCGTGATAGGGAGCCGGGTTGATCAGGATGTCCTTGGGCAGGTCGATGACCACGGGGCCGGGACGGCCGGTGCGCGCGACGTGGAACGCCTCGTGAACCACGCCCACCAGATCGGCGGATTTCTTGACCAGATAATTGTGCTTGGTGGCCTGGCGGGTGATGCCGGTGGTGTCGGCTTCCTGGAAGGCGTCGTTGCCGATGAGATGGGTGGGCACCTGGCCGGTGAGGCAGACCAGGGGGATGCTGTCCATCAAGGCATCGACCAGGCCGGTGACGGCATTGGTGGCGCCGGGGCCAGACGTGACCAGCACGCAGCCGACCTTGCCGGTGGAGCGGGCGTAACCTTCCGCGGCATGCACCGCCGCCTGCTCATGGCGCACCAGAATGTGGCGGATCTCGTTTTGCTGGAAAATGGCATCGTAGATCGGCAGCACGGCGCCGCCGGGATAGCCGAAAATGACGTCGACGCCCTGGGCCTTGAGAGCGCGCAGGACCGCCTCGGCGCCTGAGTTCATTTGTTCCGTAGCCGGGATGGTGCCGTCCATAGTCGTACCCTGAAAGATTTTTGGTCTGTAGCGATTAGCGGGTGCGGGGGCGGAGGTCAACCGGCTTGATTTATGAAGTTAGTCAAATTGGCGATAAAACTTTCCGAAAGTTGCTCTGTTGAGGTGATTCTTGAATGAATTATTTGCATGTCTGCGCTGCTGACCAGTTTCTGATGGCGGAACCAGGTGGCTTGGCGCTTGGTGTAGCGGCTGGTGGCGGCGATGGCGCGGGCGCGGGCTTCCGGCAGGGTGATCTCGCCCTGGAGATGGGCGGCGAGCTCGGGCACGCCGTGGGCGCGCATGAGGGGCAGGCTGGGGTCGGGGGAGTGGGCGAGCAGGGCGCGGACTTCATCGAGCGCGCCGAGGGCCAGCATGGTGTCGAACCGGTGGGCGATGGCGTCTTTGAGCGCCTCGCGCGGCGGGTCGAGCAGGATCAGGCGGGGGGTGAAGCCCTGGAGGCCGGTGGTGGGGCGGGATTGCCAGTGGGCGAGCCCCTGGCCGGTGGAGCGCAGCACCTCGTAGGCGCGGGCGATGCGCTGGCTGTCTTGCGGTTTGAGGCGGGCGGCGGTTGGGGGGTCGAGCTTGGCGTGCAGGGCCTCGGGGCCGAGCGCGGCCAGCAGGGCGCGGGCTTCGCGGCGGGCCTCCTCGGTGGGGGCGGGGATGTCGTTCAGCCCGTGGATGAGGGCGGAGAAATAAAGCCCCGTGCCGCCGCAGATGATGGGGAAGGCGGCGGCGTTCAGCTCGGAGAGCGCGGCTTCGCGCCACCAGGCGGCGCTGGTGGGCGAGGTGATAGCGCGCACGCCATAGAGCCGGTGGGGGGCTTGGGATTCGTCCTCGGGCGAGGGGCGGGCGGTGAGGACGCGCAGCGCCGCGTAGCACTGCATGGCATCGGCGTTGATGATGGTGCCGCCGAGGCGCGTTGCCAGCGCCAGGGCCAGCGCCGACTTGCCGCTGGCGGTGGGGCCCGCGATGAGGGCGAGCGGGCGTTGCGGGATGGCGCGGTCTGGCCTATCGGGTGCGGTCATGTCTTATATCGTCACTTTGGTGGCCAACCGGCAAGCGGGGCCGCTCTCTCTTCAAGATGTCCGGCGCGCGCAGGGCGTGTGCGGCGTGAACACCGAAATCACCTGGCTCTCGGCGGGCGAGGCGGCGGAATTTCTGGCGCCCCATTTGCCCGAGCGCGCAACGCTGGCGGTGGCGCTGGCGCACAAGGCGGTGGATCCGTTTTTCACCAGGCCGCGCGGCCGGCGCAAGGCCGTGCTGGTGGCGGACATGGACAGCACCATCGTGACCGCCGAGACGCTGGACGAGCTGGCGGGGTTTGCCGGGCTCAAGGATAAGATCGCCGAGATCACGCGCCGGGCTATGAACGGGGAGCTGGATTTCAAGGCCGCGCTGCGTGAGCGCGTGGCCATGCTCAAGGGGCTCCCGCTGGACGCGCTGGAGAAGACCTGGGCGGACATTGAGTTTTGCGAGGATGCCCAGACGCTGGTGCGCACCATGAAGGGTTTTGGCGCCACCACGGCGCTGGTCTCGGGCGGGTTCACGTTTTTCACCGGCCGGGTGGCCGAGGCGGTGGGGTTTGACATTCACCGCTCCAACCAGCTGCTCGATGACGGCGCGGCGCTGACCGGCGAGGTGGCGGAGCCGATTTTGGACAAGGACAGCAAGCTCGCCGCGCTGACCGAATTCGCCGCCACGCGGGGCGTGGCGCTCTCGGCCACGCTGGCGGTGGGCGATGGCGCCAATGATTTGCCGATGCTCAAAGCCGCCGGGCTGGGCGTTGCGTATCATGCCAAGCCGGTGGTGGCCGCCGAGGTGACCAACCGCGTGGAACACAGCACCCACCGGGCGCTGTTGTTCGCGCAGGGCTACCGGGCCGAGACGTTTGTTTCGTAAGGGACTGTTTTAAAAGTCTCTTAAAAAATCGCCTGAAAACTTATCAAAAGTTTTTTGGGGCCGCCCCTTTTTTTCAAAAAAGGGGCGGAGTCTTGGGGTGCTTTTTATAAAAAGCCCCCCAAACCCCGCAAAAATTTTTAATTATTTCAAGTTGTTGCAGGGGGTGGCGGTTGAAATGACCTCCAAGTCAGGCTGTTGCGTACCGGGGCAGGGGTTTTCCGGCCCGGCCCCGATGCTTTAAGGCTGCACCGCATTCGGGAGATTGACATGGGGCAGGATTCCGCCGCCAAGGCACCGCGTATCGATCCGCGCTTGATGCGCGAGGGCAAGCGCACCCGGGGGGCGCTGAAGCTCTCGGTTGTGCTGGGCATGGTGGCGGGGTGGCTGATCATTGCCCAGGCGGTGCTGCTGGCCCATGTGGTGAACGGGGTGATTTTCGCCCATCAGCGCCTGGCCGATGTGAGCGGGTTCTTGGCGGGGCTGGCCGGGCTGTTTGTGCTGCGCGCTTTGCTGGCCTGGGCGGCCGAGCTGGCGGCGTTTCGGGCCAGCCGGGAAATCCGGGCCGCGTTGCGCCATGATCTGCTGGCCCATATGTTCGCGCGCGGGCCGGTGGAGATGGCGGGCGATGCCAGCGCCGACCTCGCCGCCACGCTGACCGATGGGATTGAGGCGCTGGAGCCTTATTTTTCGCGCTATGTGCCGCAAATGGCGCTGTGCGTGGCCGTGCCGCTGGCGATTTTGGCGCTGGTGGTGCCGCTGGACTGGATCAGCGGCGTGATTTTGCTGGTCGCGGGGCCGCTGATTCCGTTTTTCATGGTGCTGGTGGGGTACCGGGCCGAGGCGATCAACCAGCGCCAATGGCAGAAGCTGCTGCGGATGAGCACGCAGTTTCTCGACATGCTCCAGGGGCTGACGACGCTGAAACTGTTTGGCCGGGCGCGCGATGAGGTGGCGCTCATCGCCAGGCTCTCGGACGAGTACCGGCGCGTGACCATGGAAGGCCTGCGGGTGGCGTTTTTGACCTCCGCCGTGCTGGAGTTTTTCGCCACCCTCGCCATTGCCCTGGTGGCCGTGCAGTTTGGCGCCCGGCTGATCCATGGCCATATCACCTTCTACCCGGCCTTTCTGGTGCTGCTGCTGGCGCCGGAGTTTTTTGTGCCGCTGCGCGGGCTCTCGCTGCATTACCATGCGCGCATGACCGCCATTGCCGCGGCCAAGCGGATTTATGAGCTGCTCGATGCGCCGCTCCCCCCCCGGGGCGCCGGCGTGCTGGCGCCGGTGGCGCGGGTGGAGATTGCCTGCGAGGGGGTGGGCTTTGCCTATGAGGGCGGGCCAGCGGTGCTGGACGGGCTGGAGGTGCGCTTTGGCGCCACCGGCATGACCGCGATTTTGGGCGAGAGCGGCGCGGGCAAGACCACGCTGATCAAGCTGCTACTGGGCTTCATGCCCCCGCGCGCGGGGCGGATTATGGTGAATGGCCAGGATCTGGCCGGGATCGCCCCGGAATCCTGGTGGGGGTGGGTGGCGTATGTGCCGCAATCGCCCCGGCTGCTGCATGGCGCGGTGGCGGATAATTTGCGCCTGGGCGCGCCAGACGCCACCGATGACGCGCTGTGGGCGGCGCTGAAAATGGCGCGGGCGGAGGCGTTTGTGCGCGCCTTGCCCGGCGGGCTGGCGTGCGCCGTGGGTGAGGGGGGATCGTCGCTCTCGGGCGGGCAGGTGCAGCGTATCGCGCTGGCCAGGGCTTATTTGAAAAACCCGCGCGTGCTGGTGCTGGATGAGGCGACCAACAGCCTGGACGGCGAAAGCGAGGCGCTGGTGCTCGACGCGCTGGCCGAGATGGCGGCGAGCCGGGCGGTGATTATTGTGGCTCACCGGCTGAAAGTGGCCGAGCGGGCGGCGCGCGTGCTGGTGCTGGACCAGGGGCGGGTGGCGCAGGATGGCACGGCGGCCGCGCTAAAGGACGAGCCGGGCATGTACCGGACGCTTTGCCAGGCTTACGGGGAGATGGTGGCATGAACGAGATGCGGCGCCTGGTGCGGTTGTTTGGCCCGCAACGGGGCTGGATGCTCTCTGGCCTCGCCATTGCCTGTGTGACGGTGATGGCGAATTTCTGGCTGATGACGCTCTCGGGCTGGTTTCTGGCCTCGACCGGGATTGTCGGCCTCTCGAGCTTCGCGGTGCAGAACCAGTTCAATTTTTTCACCCCCGCCGCCTCGGTGCGGTTTTTCGCCACGCTGCGCGTGGGCGCGCGCTATGGCGAGCGGCTGGTGACGCATGAGGCGACCTTCAGGCTGCTGGCCACGCTCCGGGCATGGTTTTTTGGCCGGCTGGTGCCGCTGGCCCCGGCCGGGCTGCGGGACCAGCGCACGGGCGATCTGCTGGCGCGGCTCTCGGGCGATATCGACACGCTCAACCTGTTTTACCTGCGCGTTTATGTGCCGGCGCTGGCGGCGGGCATCACGGTGGGGCTGATGACGCTGTTTTTCGCCTGGTTTTCGGGCTGGGCGGCGCTGTGGCTGTTTGTGGGGCTGGTGCTGAACGGCGTGGCCGTGCCGGTGCTGACCGCGCGGCTGGGGTACAAGGCCGGCGCGGAGGTGACGCGCACCATGGCCGCGCTGCGCACCCATTATGTGGAGGCCGCGCAAAGCCTGCCCGAACTGCTGACCTATGGCGCGGCGCCGGGCGCGCTGGCCGAGGCGGCGGCGCTGAACGGGCGCTTGCAGGCGGCGCAGGGGCGCATGGCGGGCTATGCGGGGCTCTCGCTCGCGGCTTCGGGGTTGGCTACCAATTTCACGCTGCTGGCGGTGCTGGTGGCCGGAATTAAGGCCGTGACCGGGGGCGGGCTGAACCCGGCCGATCTGGCGCTGCTGGCGCTGGGGGCGGTGGCGGCCTTTGAGGCTGTGGCGCCGCTGCCCCAGGCCTTTGCGCAATATGGGCAGATAAAGGCGGCGGCCAGGCGGGTGTTTGAGGTGGCCGATCTGCCGGTGCCGGTGGCCGCGCCCGCCGTGGCCGCGCCGCGCCCGGAGCGGTTTGATCTGGCGCTGGACGGGGTTTCGCTGCGCTATGGCCCAGACCGGCCCTGGGCGCTTGAGGATGTGACGCTGCGCGTGGCGGAGGGGCGGCGGATTGGCGTGACCGGCCCGACCGGGGCGGGCAAGAGCACGCTGATCAATCTGCTGCTGCGCTTTTATGAGTATCAGGCGGGCAGCGCGCGCCTGGGCGGGCGGGAGCTGCGCGATTTCACGCCCGAGCAGATGGCCAGGCTGGTGACCGTGGTCTCGCAGCGCGGGCATTTGTTTCATGCCACCATCCGCGACAATTTGCTGCTGGCGCGGGGCGATGCTGATGAGGCGGCGCTGATGAACGCGCTGGAGGTGGCGCAGCTGGCGGGGTTTGTGCGCGGGCTGCCCGAGGGGCTCGATACCGTGGTGGGCGAGGCGGGGATTGCGCTCTCGGGCGGGCAGGGGCGGCGGATCGCCCTGGCCCGCGCGGTGCTGCGCCCCACGCCCTGGCTGATTTTGGACGAGCCGACCGAGGGGCTGGATGCCGGCACCGAGGCGGCGTTTTTGCGCGACCTCGCCCCCGTGCTGGCGGGGCGGACGGTGCTGCTGATTACCCACCGCCCGGCCCCGCTGGCGCTGGTGGATGAGGTGTGGCGGCTGGAAAACGGACGGCTGAACCCCTGAGCCGCGCGGGCGGGCCTTGATGGCCATGCGGGTTTTTTGATCTAGATCAAGGGCCAATTCTTACAATGTGGTAAGAAATCGGAAACCTCTGGCGGCCGGCTGGCTGCCTGGGGCGTGCGTGAGCATGGAGGTGGCATGGGGTAGACCGCTGTGGGCACCGGGGGTTTAGGTTTGTTTCGTAACATTTTAGGTTTGTGTTGCGGAAAAACAACAAAAAATTCCCTGCTCCGGCTTATGATCTGGATCAATTCCAGGGGGGTTTGAATCGCCTATACGCGGCTGCGTATGGGTGAGTGTCGCGCAGGTTTTTTGGCTGTCGATGAGGCTTTCGCGCGTGGCGAAGCCGCGCGGCGGCCGAAAAATACCGGCAACACGGCGAAAAAATGGTTTGAGAGATCCTCCCGGCGGGAGTTTGCCGGGCAGGGTGATTATTCACAAACGGAGCATATGGAATGCCGTTAATCGATCCAAGTGTCGTAGATCTGTCGCGAGCGCAATTCGCGCTCACGGCGCTTTATCACTTCCTTTTCGTGCCTCTGACCTTGGGCATGACCTTTCTGCTGGCGGCGATGGAAACCGTCTATGTCATCACCGGCAAGGAAATTTACAAGGAGATGACCCATTTCTGGGCCAAGCTCTTTGGCATCAACTTCGCCATCGGCGTGGCCACGGGCCTGACCATGGAGTTCGAGTTCGGCACCAACTGGTCGATGTACTCGCATTTCGTGGGCGACGTGTTCGGCACCCCGCTCGCCATCGAGGGGTTGATGGCCTTCTTCATGGAATCCACCTTCATCGGCCTGATGTTCTTCGGCTGGAACCGGCTCTCGAAGCCCGGGCATCTGGCCGTGACCTATCTGACCGCGCTGGGCTCGAACCTCTCGGCGCTGTGGATCCTGATCGCCAATGGCTTCATGCAGAACCCGCAGGGCGCGGCTTTCGACCCCGTGACCATGCGCATGCAGTTCAACTCGTTTCTGAATCTGGTGTTTGCGCCCGACGCCCAGGCGAAATTCGTGCATACCTCGATCGCCGGGTTCGTCGCCGGCGCGCTGTTTGTGATGGGCGTGTCGTCCTTCTACATTCTGCGCGGCGTGCACAAGGAGTTCGCGGCCCGCTCGTTCCGTATGGCGGCGCTGTTTGGCATCGTCTCCTCGATGGCCGTGGTGACGCTGGGCGACGCGCTCGGGCGCCTGGATTATCTGGTGCAGCCGACCAAGATCGCCGCGATCGAAGGGCTGTGGCAGGACAGCAACGCCAACAGCTCGGCCGCCGCCGCGCCCTGGCTGCTGTTTGCCCTGCCCAATGACGATGCCCAGACCAATGTCGCGGAAATCGGCATTCCTTATGTGCTGACCCCGCTGATCACCCACTCGGAAAACACGGTTATTCCGGGGTTGCTCACGCTTGAGCAGCAGGCCGGGCCGCGCATCGATAGCGGGATCATCGCCATCAATGCCTTGCAGCAATATGGGCAGACGCATGACGCGGCCGCGCTCGCCACGTTCGAGCAGCATGAGCAGGATATGGGCTATGGCTTCCTGGCGCAGGAATTCGCCCCCAACCAGGACCTGACCCAGATTACCCCGGCCAACCACGATGCCATCATCGCGCAGACCGAGAAGGCGACTATCCCAAATGTGTTCGTGACCTTCTGGGCCTTCCGCATCATGATGTATCTGGGCTTCTACTTCGTGGTGCTGTTCGCGTTCGCGGCCTATTACTCGCTGCGCAACGAGCTGGAGACGCACCCGCTGGTGCTCAAGGCGGCGCTGTTCTCGATCCCGCTGCCCATTCTCGCCTGCGAGTTTGGCTGGATCACCGCCGAGGCCGGGCGTCAGCCTTGGTCTGTCTATGGCTGGCTGCCGACCTTCCAGGCCGCCTCGAGCCATCCGGTGGGGTATATGGTCTTCTCGCTGGTCGGGTTCGCGCTGCTCTACTCGTGCTTCATCGCCGCTGAACTCTACCTGATGTTCAAGTTCGGCCGCCTGGGCCCGCAGCACCATGACGAGCACGATGTTGGCGGGGCCGCCGCGCCGATGTTCGCCACCGGCGCCGCCGATAAAGCCTGGCAGTAAGCCCTAGGAGTTCTGAAACATGGAAATGTATGTTGTTTTGAAAGTCATCTGGGCCGTGCTGCTGGGCGTGCTGCTCTCGGGCCTCGGCACGATGGTGGGCATGGACATGGGCGTGGGCACGCTGCTGCGCTTTGTCGGCAAAAATGACGGCGAGCGCCGCGTGGCGCTCAACATCATCGGCCCGCACTGGGACGGTAACCAGGTGTGGTTCATTTTGGGCGGCGGCGCGATTTTCGCCGCTTTCCCCACCTTGTACGCCACCTCCTTCTCGGTGTTTTACGTGGTCATGATCCTGCTGCTGTTCAGCATGATCATGCGCCCCGTGGCGTTCGAGTACCGCTCGAAGGCCGGCAGCACCTGGCGCGCCACCTGGGACTGGGCCTTTCTGATCTCGGGCGCGGTGCCCATGATTGTGTACGGCGCCGCGTTTGGTAACGTGCTCGAGGGGGTGGGCTTCCATTTCAGCTGGACCGGGCAGTATTTTCAGGATGAGTCGTTCCTGGGCTATCTGCTCAACCCCTTCGCGGTGATGTGCGGCGTGGTTTCGCTCTGCCTGTCCATCGCCCAGGGCGGCACCATGCTGATGCTGCGCGGCGAGGAGCCGATTTTTGGCCGCGCCCGCGTGGCCGCCATGGGCGGCGCCCTGGTGGCCGCCGTGCTGTTCGCGGTGGGCGGCGTGTGGGTGGCCCACATGAACGGCTTCGTGTTCACGGCGCCTGTCGACCCCAACATGCCCGCCACCCCGCTCGCCGGCCAGACCGTCGGTCTGGCGCCCGGCGCATGGCTGAATAATTTCCACGCCTATCCGCTGCTGTGGGCGCTGCCCGCCATCGGGTTCGTGGGGATGCTCGGCAATGCCCTGTTCAACGCCGCGCGCGTGCCGGTGGTGGCCTGGTGGTGCGGCGCGCTGGCTTGGATCGGCGCCATCTTCACCACGGGCGCGGCGATGTTCCCGTTCCTGATGCCCTCCTCGTCGGACCCGAATGTGAGCCTGACCGTGTGGAACGCCACCGGCTCTGAGTATAATCTCGGCTGGATGCTGGTCTTCGCCCTGGTCTTCACGCCGATCATCATCGCCTACACCTCTTGGTGCTTTTATGTGATGCGCGGCAAGGTGAAGGTCTCGGATGTCGCCAATGACAGCCATAGCTACTGAGGAGCTTTGATTATGGGTAAGTTTTTCAAACTCTTGGGGCTGGCGGTGGTGGTTGCGCTGGCCATCGCGCTCGCGGTGATCGCGGGGGATTACGGGCCTTGGTACTTTGCCTGGCTGGTCGGCACGACGATGATCGTGCTCATCGCCGTGGCCGGTGCCGTGCTGTACGACACGCAGGAACCCAACTCGAATGGTAAGGTGTAACCATGCTCGGTGATCTCGAAGGCCTGATCTTCTTTGTCCCCTTCGTTTATCTGGGGCTGATGGTGGTGGCCTATGCCCTCACCCGCGAGAAATTCAACCCCTGAGCTGAACGGGGCTTGATGATGACCCGCGGCGGAGCGATCCGCCGCGGGTTTTTTTGCGCCCGTTTGTGCGAAGGCGCGCCGGACGGTAAGGTGGCCGGCGCGCGGGAGGGGGTGAAATGGTTGAGCGGATTGTGGCGGTGCTGTTTCCGCTCTTTGCGGTGGTGGCGCTGGGCTATGTGGTGGGGCGCAAGACCCGCCCCGATTTTACCGCCGCCAACCGGTTGAATGTGGAAATCTTCACACCCGCTTTGGTGTTTTCGGCATTGTGCGGCAAGGATGTGCAGGTGATGAGCTATGTGCCGCTGGCCATCGGCACGCTGGTGGTGGTGGCGGGCTCGGGGCTTGGCGCCTACGGGCTGGCCAGACTGCTGCGCATGGACCCGAAAACGCTGATTCCGCCGGTGATGTTTAATAATTGCGGCAATCTGGGCCTGCCGGTGGCGGTGCTGGCTTTTGGGCAGCATGCGCTGGCGGCGGGGGTGATTACCTTCGCGGTCAGTAATTTCTTGCAGTTCTCGTTTGGCATCTGGCTGCTCGACCATAAGGCGAGCCTGCGCTCGGTGTGGCGGGTGCCGAGCGTGATGGCCACCATCGCCGGATTGTTTTTCGCCATCAGCGGCATCGCCGTGTGGCCGCCGCTGCTTTACGCGGTGACAATGCTGGGCAATGTGGCGATTCCGCTGATGCTGATGGCTTTGGGCGTGCGGCTGGCGCTCTCGCACCCGCGCGCCATTGCCTATGGCGTGCTGGGCGCCGTGGCGCGGCCCGTGCTGGGCATGGCCGCCGCGGCCGCGGCGATCTGGCTGCTGCCGCTGCCCCATGAGCAAAAGGGGCTGCTGCTGGTGTTTGGCGCCCTGCCGCCGGCGGTGCTGAATTATATTTTCGCCGAGCGCTATAACCAGGAGCCGGACAAGGTGGCTTCGATGGTACTGATCGGCAATCTGGCGGCCTTGGTGTTTTTGCCGATCGCGCTGGGGTGGGCTTTGTGAGGGGGATTGGGGCGTGGGGGCGTTTTGAAAAACGCCCCCACGCCCCCGAAAACTTTTAAGACTCTGACGGCGTGGCCAGCTTGCGCAATATGTGCTTCTGGATTTTGCCGGTGGAGGTTTTGGGCAGGTCGCCGAAGATGTATTTCTTGGGGATTTTGAAGCCGGCCAGATGTTCGCGGCAAAAGGCGGTGAGTTCGGCGTCTGTCGCGCTCATGCCATCTTTAAGGGTGATGACGGCAAGCGGCACCTCGCCCCATTTTTCATCCGGCGAGGCGACCACGGCGGCCTCGCGCACGGCGGGGTGGCGGTAGAGCACGTCTTCGACTTCCAGCGAGGAAATATTTTCGCCGCCTGAGATGATGATGTCCTTCGAGCGGTCCTTGATCTCGACATAGCCATCGGGGTGGAGCACGCCGAGATCGCCGGTGAGGAACCAGCCGTTTTTGAAAGATTCGGCCGTGGCCTGGGGGTTTTTGAGATAGCCCTTCATGATGACATTGCCCTTGAAGGCGAGTTCTCCGAGGGTCTGGCCGTCTTTGGGGACCTCGTGGCCGCTGGGGTCGAGGATGGTGAGGTCTTCTTGCGTGGCGCCGGGCACGCCTTGGCGCGCCATGAGCTTGGCGCGGGTGGTGATATCGAGCGCGGGCCAGTTGGGCTGGATTTCGCAATTGGCCGAGGGGCCATACACCTCGGTGAGGCCATAGACGTGGTGAACGCGAAAGCCCAGGCGCTCGGTGCCCTCGATGATGGCGCTGGGCGGGGCGGCGCCCGCCGTGGCGACCAGCACGCGGTGCGGCAACTGGCGGCGCACGCCCTCGGGCGCGTTGATGAGCATGCCCAGCACGATGGGCGCGCCGCACATATGGGTGACGTTGTGGCGCTCGATGAGGTCGAAGATGGCGGCGGCCTCGACCTTGCGCAGGCAGACATGCGTGCCGCCCACCGCCGTGACCGCCCAGGTGAGGGTCCAGCCGGAGCAATGGAACATCGGCAGAGTCCAGAGATATTGGGACCGCACCGTGAGGCCCATGGTGAGCGCGATGCCGAGCGCGCCCAGATAGGCGCCGCGATGCGAATAGACCACGCCCTTGGGGTTGCCAGTGGTGCCCGAGGTGTAATTGACCGCGATGGCCTGCCATTCATCGGCCGGCAGCGACCAGGCGGCCGGGGCGTGGGGGGCGATCCAGTCTTCATATTCGGGGGCGCCGAGGGTGAGGCCGGCGGGGGCGGCTTCGTCGGCGATTTCGACCACGGGCAGGTCGTGCGTGAGCGCGGCCAGGGCGGATTTGGCCTTGGGGGCCCATTCGCGGTCCACCAGCAGGAGCTTGGCTTCGGAATGTTCGAGGATGAAGGCGATGGCCGCGCTGTCGAGCAGGGTGTTGATCATGCACAGCACGGCCCCCGCCAGCGGCACGGCGTAATGGGCCTCGAGCGCGACGGGGCCGTTGGGCGAGAGCACGGCCACGCATTCGCCGGGCTTGACGCCAGCGGCCACCACGGCGCTGGCGAATTTGCGCACGCGCTGGGCGAACTGGGCATAATTATAGGCGCGGTCATGGTGGGTGACGGCGATTTTTTCGGGGAACACGCGCGCGGCGCGGCGGAGGAAGGAGAGCGGCGAGAGCGGCACATAATTGGCCGGGTTCTGGTCGAGGTCGGTCTCGAAGATGGAGGGGGGCTGATCGGTCATGGGCGCGACTCCTGCTTATGCAGTTGCTTATCATGCGGTTGCTTATGCGGTTACCCGCGCGGCGCGGTTGCCAAAACGCGTGTTGGCGCCACGCTTGTTTGTGGTTTTGCTGTAGTCATTATCGGCCGCCCGGGCAACGGCCGGGCAGGGTTTGGGCAGAAAAATGGCCGCCCCCCAGATGGGGGAGGCGGCCTTTGGAGGTGATCGCGGGAGCGATTGGAAGATTTAGAACTTGGTCAGCAGGCGGATGTCGAAGAAGTCGCCGGCGACCTGGTTCTGGGTGACGAGGGCGTGGTTCCACTCGGCCAGGACGTTGACGGTGCCGAGCTGGTAGGAGACCAGCGGGCCCATGCCGAAATCATGGACTTCGTTGTGGACGTTGACGCCGTTCATGGTGTCGGTGGTGAACTGGTCCTGCTGCTCGGCGCCGACGCCAAAGCCCCAATTGCCCGTGGTGTACATGGCGGTGTAGTCGGCCGAGAATTCATCGCCCGAGTGCCAGGAGATGCCGCTATATTTGTCATCGGTCACGGGGAAGCTGACGTTGAAGCCGGCGCTCAGGTTCCAGGGGCCGTTGAGGTAGCTGAAGCCGAGGTCGGGCTGCACGGCGAAGAAACCCATGGCGGACGGCAGGCCGCCATTGCTCATCTTGCCTTCGGCGATGTCCTTGAAGGAGTTGGTGCCGGTGGGCAGGTAGAACTCAAGCCCGGTCTTGACGAACAAATTATTGGGCAGCGCCCAGGACAGGATGCCCGGCACGACCACGGCGTTGAACAGGCCCAGATTGCCGGGGCCGGTGGTGTGGCTCAGGCCGTTGGACTGGGTATAGTCGAACGGCAGGGCGATGGCGGCGGCGTAATCGGCGCCCAGGACCTTGATGCCCGGAACCCACAGCACGACGGGGACTTCGACCAGGGCGGTCAGCTGGCTGTTGGCGACTTTTTTGCCATTGGCGCCGTAATAGGAATAGTCGGTCCAGTAATTATTGAGCACGCCATACACGCCGGGCGGCGGCAGGGCGCCGGCGGCCAGACCTTCATTCACGCCGCGCAGATACGGATCCCACAGGCGCTCGGCCTTGGCGGACTGGACGCCCATGGCGGCGACCATCGAGAGCGCCACGGCGCCGGTGAGAAGTTTCGTTTTGATAGACATTACGGTTAGTCTCCCTAATTTGTTCTGGTCAGCGGCACCGCCATATCGCCGCGAGATCTGTGTCATTATGGAGCATGACGCTCTTGCAATGATCGTTCTCGCGCCGTTTGGCGTTACCGGGGGTGCCGTCCCGGTTGCGGCCATGGCACGCTGTTTTTGGTGAAGAGCCGGTTCTGTGCCTGTTCAATTCACGAAAAACGCTGGTGTGCCATGGATTTTTTTGTAGTCTTGAATTTTCCTCGTGTTTGATTTGGTTTGTATTGTCGGAGTATAATCGGGGTCTGGCGATGGAGCGTCAAGCCTTTGTCATCACCGTTGGGCATGTGGGCGAAGCTGCCGGGGGGGCGTGACTTTTGTGCAACAGTTATGAGCGAGAGACATGACAAAAACGTTGCGAAATTGTCACGTTATAATGGCGCGTGGTATATCGCGCAGTATATACGGTGAGAGTTGCGAGGATATGGCTCAGCTCTTTGAGGGAAAGAGCTTGGCCATGACGGTGAGGGTGCGCTCGATATGCTCGCCGACGAGCTTGCAGGCGAGATCGGCATCGCGGGCGAGGGCGGCATCGAAGATGGCTTTGTGTTCGGCGTGAACGTCACGCGAGATGACGCGGTTGACGAGCGAGAGGCGGCGGTAGCGTTCGGACTGCTGGAATAAAATACCGTATAGGTGATTGAGCCAGCGCGAGGGGCAGGCGCTGATGAGGGCGAGGTGGAATTCGCGGTTGCGCTCCTCGAATTCATCCTGCTGGGCCTCGGGGCCGGTGACGAGCTTGGCCTCGATTTTGGACAGGCGGTGATAGGCGGCGACCACGCGGCCTTCCCAGGCATCGTCGCCATGGCCGATGGAGGAGCGCAGGGCCTCTTTTTCGATGAACACGCGCGTGCGGGTGAGGTCGGCGAAATCCTCGACCGAGACGGAGGCGACGCGGAAGCCCTTTTGCTCCTCGGAGGTGACCAGCGCCTCGCCGACCAGGCGGGTCAGGGCCTCACGCAAGGTGGAGGCGCCAAAGCCGTAGCGGGCGCGCAACATCTCGAAGCGGAGCTTGGTCTCGGGCGCCAGGACGCCGGTGAGGATTTCGTGGCGGATGGTGCCGTGCGCGGCCTCGACCAGGCTGCGGGCCTTGGCGGGGCTGTGCGCGGCGCGGGCGGAGGTGGGCGCCGAGATGTTGTTCATGGTCGTCTCCAGATGCCCCGCGGCGAAATCGGGGGCCTGATGAAAATGGGCGAACGCGCGAAAAAAAACAAGTTTATTGATGAATTTCGAGGACCTGAACAGGTGGGGATCAGATTAAATTTTCCGATATTGCCAAAAATCTCGAAATTATTATTGACACTTCGCGTCCGATGGCCGATAGGCTAGGCTTCGATAAAACGATGCCGGGAGCGTCAGGCTTGCCGGCCCATAAGGAGGAACAGCATGGATCTCTCCCAGGATTCGCAGCGGCGCCGCGATGGGGCGGGGGGTGTGTTGTGCTTTCGGACGGGCCGGGGGGAAGGCCTCGATGACTTATAAAATCACCGTCGAAGGTGCCGGCGAGGCCACATGCTATGAAGACGAGCGCGCCCTGGTGGCCATGGAGCGTGCTCAGGGGTTTGGCCGTTTGAGGGGGTTGGCGCGCAAGTTACCCGTGGGGTGCCGGCGCGGCGGCTGCGGCATATGCCGGGTTTTGGTGCTGGAGGGGGATTACCGCTCCGATCCGATGAGCCGGTCTTGTGTCTCGGCGGAGGATGAGGCGAGAGGGCTTGTGCTCTCCTGCGCCATCTATCCGCTTAGTGACCTAACGGTGCGGCTGGAGACGCCGTGCCTCAACAAGCCGGGGATACTACCGGCTGCTCAAACGTCAGGAGAATGAAATGGCTCTTACCGGAGTTTTGCGTCCAGGGTTTGCCCAGCTGCGCGTGCTGGATATGGAAAAAGCGCTCGAACATTACACCAAGCGCATGGGGCTTTATGAGGTGACCACCGGCCATGATGGCCGCGTGTACCTCAAATGCGGCGATGAGTTCGACCATCACAGTCTGGTGCTGCGCCAATGCGACCAGGCGGGCATTGACATGTTCGCGTTCAAGGTGGCCTCGGATGCCGATCTCGATGCGTTTGAGGCGCGCATTGCCGATTATGGCTTCGCGGTTGACCATGTGGCCGCCGGCGAGCAACCGGGGATGGGGCGCCGCATTGGCTGGACCATTGCCTCGGGGCACCGCATCGAGCTTTATGCCCATGCCGATCTCTCGGACCCCAAGCCGATGATCCATAACCCCGATGTGTGGGATCTGGAGCCGCACGGCATGGCCGCGCGCCGCATGGACCATTGCCTGCTCTATGGCCAAGATATCGAGAAAAACCTCGATTTCTTCACGAAAGTTCTCGACTTCAAGTGCGCCGAGCGGGTGGATATGCCCGACGGGCTGCTGGCCATTTGGCTGACCTGCTCGACCAAGGCCCATGACATCGCGTTTGTGAAATACCCCGAGCCCGCCAAGCTGCACCATGTGGCGTTTGAGCTGAAGGACTGGCACGCGGTGGGCCATGCGGGCGATATCATCACGCGCTACAACATCTCGGTTGATGTCGGGCCGACGCGCCACGGCATTACGCGGGGCGAAACGATTTATTTCTTCGACCCGTCCGGCAACCGCGACGAGGTGTTTGCCGGCGGCTATACCTACTACCCCGACAATCCGACCCGCACCTGGGACGAGACGCAGGTGGGCAAGGGAATTTTTTATTACGAGCGGAAGCTGAACGACGCCTTTTTGTCGGTGGTGAGCTGACGATTGTTTTGTTTGCGCGATCAATTTCAGAGGTTTGGCTCGAGGCTGCCGTCTCACGCTGAACCGGTATTGATCTAACGATTGAGGACCAAAAAGCCATGAGTTTGACCCGCCCCGTATCGTTCATCACCCATGAGGCGGCCGCCAAGGCGGTGGCCGCCGCGCTGGAGGCCGCCAGGGCGCGCCATGTCGCGGTGGTGGCGGCGGTGGTCGATGGGGGCGGGCATCTCGTGGCCTTGGCGCGTGGAGACGGGGCGTTCATCGCCTCGATCGAGATCGCGCGCGACAAGGCTTATACGGCCGCCGTGTTTGGCGCGCCGACGGATGGGCTGGCCGAGGCGCTGCGCCATAGCCAGGTGCTGCTCGATGGCATCGCCAGCCGCCCCCATGTGGTGCTGTTCGGCGGTGGGCTGCCGGTGCGCCATGAGGGGCTGGTGATTGGGGGCATTGGGGTCTCGGGCGGGTCTGAGGAAGATGACCGTGTGTGCGCCACGGCCGGGCTGAGGGCGATTGGGATTGGTCCGTGAGGCCTGGGCGCCCGCCGCACCCGCATGACGTAACCAGTTTGGCGCCGGGGGCATGTTTGCCAGGCCCCGCGCCTGTCGGATTTTGAGGAGCTCATCATGAATGTTCAAACGCACCCGCGCCGGCCATTGACGGAAAGCGCCGCCCGCCGCGACGCCGCCCATTTCATCAATGGCGAGTTTGTCTATAAGAGCGCCAGCGGCAAGGGTTATGACAATATCTGCCCGTTTGACGGCTCGCGCATCGGCTTTGTGCCCGAGGCCGGGCGCGAGGAGGTGGATGCCGCCGTGCAGGCCGCGCGCGCGGCGCTGGAGGGCCCGTGGGGGCAGATGAGCGTGGTGGAACGCACCAGGCTGCTCGCCGAGGTGGCCGCCGAGATCAACCGCCGGTTCGATGATTTTCTGGAAGCCGAGTGCCTGGATACCGGCAAGCCGATGAGCCTGGCCGCGCATATCGACATTCCGCGCGGGGCCGCCAATTTCACGATGTTTACCGATGTGGCCAAGACCATCGCCACCGAGACCTTTCCGATGCCGACGCCCGATGGCGCGGGCGCGCTGAATTACGGGCTGCGCCGCCCGCGCGGCGTGATCGCGGTGATTTCGCCTTGGAATCTGCCGCTGCTGCTGATGACCTGGAAAGTGGGCCCGGGCCTGGCGCTGGGCAATACGGTGGTGGTGAAACCCTCGGAATCGACCCCGCTGACCGCCACGCTGCTGGGCGAGGTGATGAACAAGGTGGGCGTGCCCAAGGGCGTTTATAACGTGGTGCACGGGTTTGGCGGCAATTCGGCCGGGCAGTTTTTGACCGAGCATAAGGGCGTGAACGGCGTGACCTTCACGGGCTCCACCAAATCTGGCGAGCAGATCATGCTGGCGGCGGCGCATGGCATCCGCCCCGTGTCGCTGGAGCTGGGCGGCAAGAACCCCGGCATTGTGTTTGCCGATTGCGATATGGACAAGGCCATTGAGGGCACCATGCGCTCGGTCTTTGCCAATTGCGGCCAGGTTTGCCTGGGCACCGAGCGGGTTTATGTGCAGCGGCCGGTGTTTGATGAGTTCGTGGCGCGGCTGAAGGCGGGCGCCGAGGGGCTGAAGCTGGGCCGGCCGGAAGACCCGGCGACCGGCATGGGGCCGCTCATTCATGAAGTGCACCGCAAGAAGGTGCTCTCTTATTACGCCAAGGCGGTTGAGGGCGGCGCGACGGTGGTGACCGGCGGCGGCGTGCCCGAGATGCCGGCCGAGCTGGCTGGCGGCTCTTGGGTGCAGCCGACGATTTGGACCGGGCTGCCCGATGACCATGCGGTGGTGACGGAGGAGATTTTTGGCCCGTGCTGCCATATCCGCCCGTTCGATACCGAGGAGGAGGTTATTCATCTCGCCAACAACACGCCTTATGGCCTGGCGGCGGCGGTGTGGACCGAAAATCTCTCGCGCGCGCACCGCGTGGCCGCCAAGCTCGAGGTGGGGATTTGCTGGATCAATAGCTGGTTTCTGCGTGATCTGCGCACGGCCTTTGGCGGCGCCAAGGCTTCGGGCATTGGCCGCGAGGGCGGGGTGCACTCGCTGGAGTTCTACACCGAAATCACCAATGTGTGCGTCAAGCTGTAAGGGTTGAATGATGAGCCAGAGTTCGAAAGAGGCGATTTTACAGGCGGCCGACGCGCTTTATGAGGCGGCGCGGACAGGGGTTCCGGCGGCGCCGATCCGCGATTTGCTGGCGCCTGGCGATGTTGAGGGCGCCTATGCGGTGCAGGCGATCAATACCGAGCGGGCGCTGAGCGCGGGCCGGCGTTTGGTGGGGCGCAAGATTGGGTTGACCTCGGTGGCGGTGCAGAAGCAGCTGGGCGTGGACCAGCCCGATTACGGCATGCTGTTTGCCGACATGGCGCGCGGCGATGCCGAGGAGGTGGCGCTCTCGGATGTGTTGCAGCCGAAAGTGGAGGCGGAGATTGCCTTTGTGCTTGGGCGCGACTTGAACTCCGAGCATCTGACGGTGGCGGATTTGTTCCGCGCGATTGAGTATGCCGTGCCGGCGGTGGAGATTGTTGGCTCAAGGGTTGCCAAATGGGACATCCGCATTACCGACACGATTGCCGATAATGCCTCGTCTGGCCTTTATGTTTTGGGATCTCGCCCGGTGCGTCTGGGGGATTTTGATCCGCGTTTGTGCGGCATGGTGATGGAGAAGGCGGGCGAGCCGGTTTCGGTTGGCGCGGGGGCGGCTTGTTTGGGCTCGCCGCTGAATGCCGCGCTGTGGCTGGCGAAAATGATGGCGCGCGTGGGTAAGCCGCTTGCCGCGGGCGATACGATCCTCTCCGGCGCGCTGGGGCCCATGGTGGCGGTGGCGCCGGGGGATGTGTTTGATGTGCGCATAGACGGGCTTGGCGCCGTGCGCGCGGTGTTTGCAAAGGAATAATCATGGCCAAAATCAAAGCCGCCATCATCGGGTCTGGCAATATCGGCACCGATCTGATGATCAAGATCATGCGCAACTCGAAGACTCTCGAGATGGGCGCGATGGTCGGCATCGACCCTAATTCGGACGGTCTGGCGCGCGCGGCGCGGCTGGGCGTGGCGGTGACGCATGAGGGGATCGAGGGGCTGCGCAAGCTGCCCAATTACCAAGACATCAAGGTGGTGTTCGATGCCACCTCGGCCGGCGCGCATGTGAAGAACAATGCGATCTTGCAGGCGGATGGCAAGAAGGTGATCGATTTGACCCCCGCCGCCATTGGCCCGTTCACCATTCCGGCCATCAATGGCGATGCCAACATCGATGAGCCGAACGTGAACATGGTGACGTGCGGCGGGCAGGCGACCATTCCGATGGTCTATGCCGTGAAGCGCGCGGTGGAGCGGGTGGTGTATGGCGAAATCGTCGCCTCCATCTCGTCCAAATCCGCCGGCCCCGGCACGCGCGCCAACATCGATGAGTTCACCGAAACCACGTCGCACGCGATTGAAAAACTCGGCGGCGCGGAGCGGGGCAAGGCGGTAATCATTCTCAACCCCGCCGAGCCGCCCTTGATCATGCGCGACACCGTGTTCGTGCTGAGCCAAGGCGGCACGCGCGAGGCGATCGAGGCTTCCATTCTCGATATGGAGAAGACCGTTCAGCATTATGTGCCGGGCTACCGGCTGAAGCAGAAGGTGCAGTTCGAGGTGATTGGCGATAACGCGCCGGTGCGGATTCCGGGCGTTGGCTATTCGACCGGTCTCAAAACGACCATTCTGCTCGAAGTTGAAGGTGCCGCGCATTATCTGCCCGCTTATGCCGGCAATCTCGACATCATGACCTCGGCCGCGCTGAAGACGGCAGACAGCTGGGCCGCGCGCGAACTTATGAAGGAGGCCGCATAAATGGCCCGCCCCAACCCGAACAAGCTTTATGTGCAAGATGTCACGCTGCGTGACGGCATGCACTCGATCCGCCACCAATATTCGCTCGACACCGTGCAGGCGATTGCCCGCGCCCTCGATGCCGCCAAGGTGGATGCCATCGAGATCACCCATGGCGACGGGCTGACCGGCTCGACCTTTAATTATGGCTTTGGCGCGCATGACGATGCCGAGTGGATTGCCGCGGTGGCCGATGTGTGCACGCACGCGGTGCCGACGATTTTGCTGCTGCCCGGCATTGGCACGGTGCATGATCTCAAGATCGCCTATCAGGCCGGGGCGCGCTCGGTGCGTGTGGCGACCCATTGCACGGAGGCCGATGTTTCCCGGCAGCATATCGAGGCCGCGCGCGGGCTTGGCATGGACACGGTGGGGTTTTTGATGATGGCGCACATGGCGCCGGTGGAAAAGCTTGTTGAGCAGGCCAGGCTGATGGAAAGCTATGGCGCGGAATGCGTTTATGTGACCGACAGCGCCGGGGCACTGCTGCCTGAGCAATATGGCGAGCGTGTTGCGGCGGTACGCGCGGCGCTGCGCCCCGAGACGGAAATTGGTGTGCATACGCACCATAACCTGACGCTGGGGGTTGCCAACGCGGTGGCGGGCATTAAGGCGGGCGCGGTGCGCGTGGATGCGAGCTTGGCCGGCATGGGCGCGGGGGCGGGCAATGCGCCGCTCGAAGCCTTGATTGCCGTGCTTGACCGCTATGGCATCGAGACCGGCTGTGAGCTGTTCACGCTGATGGATGCGGCGGATGATCTGGTGCGGCCCTTGCAGGACCGGCCGGTGCGCGTGGACCGGGAGAGCCTCTCGCTCGGGTATGCGGGGGTGTATTCGTCCTTCCTGCGTCATGCCGAGAACGCCGCCAAGACTTATGGCGTGGACACGCGCGATATTCTGGCCGAGCTTGGGCGGCGGCGCATGGTCGGTGGGCAGGAGGACATGATCATCGATGTCGCCTTGGATATTTTGAAACAGCGTGGAGAAGCGGCATGAGCGCCAATCTCTCGACCCTGGCGGCGATGCTCGATGACGCCGCCAGGACCGCCACCGAGGCGACGCAGCTGATCGAGACGCATCCTGATCTGACCATCGAGGATGCCTATGCCATCCAGCTGCTCAATGTGCAGCGCCGCTGGGCGCGCGGTGAGCGCCGGGTGGGTTACAAGATGGGCCTGACCTCGCGCGCCAAGATGCAGCAGGTCGGGGTTTCGGAGGTGATCTGGGGCCGGTTGACGGATGCCATGCGGCTCGAGGATGGCGGCGTGCTGTCCTTGGGCAAATATGTGCATGCGCGTGTCGAGCCGGAGATCGCCTATATCATCGGCAAACCGCTCTCGGGCGAGGTGTCGGCGGCGGAGGCGCTGCGGGCGGTTGAGGCGGTGGCGCCGGCGCTTGAAATCATTGACAGCCGCTACAAGAATTTCAAATTCTCGCTGCCGGATGTGATCGCCGATAACAGCTCGTCATCGGGGTTTTATGTCGGGTCTTATGCGAGGCCCGATACGGATGTCGGCAATCTCGGCATTGTGCTGGAGGTTAATGGCCGGCCGGTGCAGATTGGCTCGACGGCCGCCATTTTGGGCAACCCCGTGCGCTCGCTGGTGCAGGCGGCGCGGCTGGTGGGGCGCGCGGGCGAGTGCCTGATGCCGGGGGACATTGTGCTGGCGGGCGGCGCCACGGCGGCGCACCCGCTGAGCGTGGGCGAGCACATCAAGTGCATGTTCCAGAAACTGGGCGATGTATCCTTTAGCGTTGGGAAATAGCCATGCCGATCGTCAATGTCACCATGATCGAGGGGCGCTCGTTTGAGCTGAAGCAAAAGCTGATCCGGGCGATGACCGATGCCATTGTGGAGAGCATCAACGCGCCGCGCGATTCCATTCGCATCATCCTCAATGAAGTGCCGCCCTGGCACTTCGCCGCTGGGGGTGAGGTGAAGGGCAAGCCGCCGGAGGCGGGGGAATGAACCCGGAGCTGGGCAGGACCATCGTCGCCAATGGGATTGAGACGAATTACCATGATGTGGGCGAGGGGCTGCCCGCCTTGTTCATTCATGGCTCTGGGCCTGGGGTTTCGGCCTGGGCCAACTGGCGGCTGAATATCGGGCCGGTTGCCGAGAAGCTGCGGGTGATCGCGCCCGATATGGTGGGGTTTGGCTTTACCGAGCGGCCCGCGGGCGTGCGCTACGGCAAGGCGCTGTGGGTCGCGCACCTCAAAGGGCTGCTCGACGCGCTGGGGCTGGAAAAGGTCGATCTGGTCGGCAATTCGTTTGGCGGCGGGTTGGCGGTGGCGTTTGCCATTCAGTACCCCGCGCGCGTGCGGCGGATGGTGCTGATGGGCTCGGTGGGGGTGAGCTTTCCCATCACCAAGGGGCTCGATGATGTGTGGGGGTATCAGCCCTCGTTCGAGACCATGCGCGGGCTGCTCGATATTTTTGCCTATGACCGCGGGCTGGTGAATGATGAGCTGGCCCAGCTGCGCTACCAGGCGAGCATCCGCCCTGGGTTTCAGGAGAGTTTTTCGGCCATGTTTCCGGCGCCGCGCCAGCGCTGGGTGGATGAGCTGGCCTCGAGCGAGGACGAAATTGCCAAGCTGCCGCACAAGGCGCTGGTTGTGCATGGCCGCGAGGACAAGGTGATACCGCGCGCGGCGAGCCTGCGGCTGTTTGAGCTGCTCAACGATGCCGAGCTGCATATATTTGGCCGCTGCGGGCATTGGACGCAGATTGAGCATGCCGCGCGGTTTAACATGCTGGTGCGGGATTTCTTCACCGCGCCCTGATTAACACTTTGAAAATGATCAAAAGTTTTTGGGGGTGTGGGGGCTTTTTACAAAAAGCCCCCACGGTCTTTTGCGCGGTGCGCCGAATGGGCGTAAAGCGGCGCCTTGATGGTGGAGTTTGACAAGGTTTGGGGCGCCGAACTGGCGCGGCTGCGTGAGGCGGGGCGCTTGCGGGGGTTGCGCGATGTGGTGCGTTTGCCCGGCGGGCGCATTGCCGTGGCCGGGCGCGCGCCGGTGCTGGATTTTTCCTCCAATGATTATCTGGGGCTCAGCCACCACCCGGCGCTGATTGAGCGGGCTTGCGCCTATGCGCGTGAATTTGGCGCGGGCAGCGGGGCCTCGCGGTTGGTGAGCGGGAATTTGGCGCCCTTTGCCGCGGTTGAGGCCAGGCTGGCGGCGGGCAAGGGCACGGAGGCGGCCTTGGTGTTTGTCTCTGGTGTGCAGGCCAATGCCACGCTGCTGCCCGCGCTGCTCGATGCCAGGGTGCTGGGCGCCGAGCCGCTGGTTTATGCCGACAAGCTCAACCATGCCAGCCTGATCCATGGCTGCCTGGCGGCCGGGGTGAGGCAGATCCGGTACCGGCATAATGATCTGGGGCATCTGGCCGCGCTGCTGGCGCGCGACGAGGGGCTGGACCGGCCGAAATTCATCGTCACCGAGAGCGTGTTCAGCATGGATGGCGATTGCACCGATATGGCGGCGATCGCGGCGCTGGCCGAGCGGTACGGGGCGTTTTTATATGTGGATGAGGCCCATGCCACCGGCGTGCTGGGCGAGGGCGGGTTTGGCTTGGCCAAGGGGCTGCGCAACGGCCTGATCATGGGCACGTTCAGCAAGGGGTTGGGCGGGTTTGGCGCCTATGCGGCGGGCTCCTTGGCGCTGCGCGATTATCTGATCAATCGCTGCGGGGGGATTATTTATGCCACCGCCCTGCCGCCCGCCGTGCTGGGCGCGATGGCGGCGGCGCTGGAGCTGATTCCCGGGCTTGGGGCCGAGCGGGCGCATGTGGCGGCGCTGGGGGCGTTGCTGCGCGCGCGGCTGAAGGCGGCCGGGCTGGAGACGGGCGCGTCGCGGACGCAGATTGTGCCGGTGATTTTGGGCGCGGAGCGGCGCACGCTGGACGTGGCCGCGGCGCTGGAGGCGGAGGGGTTTCTGGCCGTCGCCATCCGCCCGCCGACCGTGCCCGCCGGCACCAGCCGGTTGCGCATTACCCTCTCGGCCGCGCACACGCGCGGTGATGTGGAGCGGCTGGCGGAGGCGGTGATCAGGTTGAGCGGGGCGCCATGAGGCCGGTTTATGTGCTGGTGCATGGCTGGGGATTCGGGGCCGCGTTTTGGGCGCCGATGGCGGCGCGCTTGGCCCCTGAGGACGTGCTGTGCTGGGATTTGGGGTTTTTTGGCGCGCCCAGCCAGCCACCCATACCGCCCGGGCGGTTCGTGGTCGCGGTGGGGCATTCGCTGGGGGCGCTGTGGCTGATGCATGAGCGCCCCTTTGCCTGGGACAGGCTGGTGGCCATTAACGGGTTTGGCTGTTTTGCCGCGCGGCCGGGGTTTGAGGCGGGCGTGGCGCCGCGCGTGCTGGCGCGCATGCGGGCGCGGCTGGCCACGCACCCGCGCGAGGTGCTGGCGGGGTTTTACGGCCAGATCGGGTATGGCGGCGAAGGGGCGGCGGCGCCCGATGTGGCGCGGCTGGCGTGGGGGCTGGCGGCACTGGCCGGGTGGGATGCGCGGCCGCGCCAAGCTGATTTGGCGCTGTGCGGGGCGGCTGACCCGCTGCTGACGCGGGCGATGAGCGAGGCTTGTTTTGCGCGGATTACCTGGCATGAGGGCGGGCATTTACTGCCCCTGGAAGATCCGGACTGGTGCGCCGCGAATTTGAAGGCCTTGGCGCCGTGAACGCGGTGGCCGGACGGTTTGGCGCCCAGGCCGGGCGGTATGACGATGTGGCCCGCGTGCAGCGCGTGGTGGCCGAGCGGCTGGCGGCGCGGGTGGCGTTTACGCCGGCGCGGGTGCTCGAGGTGGGGTGCGGCACGGGGTATCTGGGCGCGCTTTTGGCCCAACGCCTGCCCGGCGCGGCGCTGGTGCTCACCGACATCGCCCCCCCCATGCTGGCCCAGGCGCGGGCCCGGCTGGGCGCGCGGGCGCGCTATGCGGTGATGGATGGCGAGGCGCCAGATGCGGGGCTGGGGCAGTTTGATCTGATCATCTCCAGCCTGGCGTTTCAATGGTTTGGCGATCTGCCCGGCGCGATCGGGCGGTTGCGGGCGATGCTGGCGCCAAACGGGCAGCTTTTGTTCGCCACGCTGGGGGCGGGCAGTTTTGGCGCCTGGGCGGCAGCACATGCGGCGCTGGGGCTGCCATGCGGGCTGCATGACTACCCCTCGGCGGCGGGGTTTGCCTGGCCGCCGGGGGGGGCGGGCGAGATCGAGGCGGAGATGGTGGCCGATGAGCTGCCCGATGGCTGGGCGTTTGCGCGCGACCTTAAGCGTTTGGGCGCCGGGCAGCCGCGCGCGGGCTACAAGCCGCTCTCGCCGCGCGCGCTCAAGGCGGTGATGGCGCGTTTTGAAGGCGGGTTGCGGGCGGAGTACCAGGTGCTGTTTGGGCGCGTGCGGGCGGGCTGATCTGGCGGAACGGCGCGGGACGTGGTTTTATGGCGGTGCGTCAAAAACAACAAGGAGGCGCGCAGCATGAGCGGAATCGCCGTGATCACGGGCGGTGGCACGGGCATTGGCCGGGCCGTGGCGTTGAAGCTGGCGGCACAAGGCTGGCGGGTGATGCTGGCCGGGCGGCGCGCGGACGTGCTCGCCGAGACCGCCGGGCTGCACCCCAACCTCGCCCCGTTCACGGCCGATGTGACGGTGGAAACCGAGGTGGAGGCGCTGTTTTCAGAGACCCTGCGGCGCTTTGGGCGGGTGGATCTGCTGTTCAACAATGCCGGGAATTTTCCCAAGGCCATGCCGGTGGCGGAGATGCCGGCCGAAAGCTTTCGCGCCGCGCTGGAGGTGAACGTGACCGGCATGTTTCTGGCCGCGCGGGCGGCCTTTCGGGCGATGGCGGGGCAGGATCCCAGAGGCGGGCGGATCATCAATAACGGCTCGGTCTCGGCGCAGGTGCCACGGCCCCATGCGTTGGCTTACACGGTCTCGAAACATGCGGTCACGGGGCTGACCAAGGCGCTCGCGCTCGAGGGGCGGGCGCATGACATTGCGTGCGGGCAGATCGACATTGGCAATGCGGCGACCGATTTGGCCGCCGGGTTTGCCGCCGGGGTGCGCCAGGCCGATGGGCGGATGGCGCCCGAACCGATGATGGACAGTGAGCATGCGGCCAGCGCGGTGGCGCATATGGCCAGCCTGCCGCTGGAGGCCAATGTCGCCTTCATGACCGTGATGGCGACCAAAATGCCCCTGGTCGGGCGCGGGTGAGGGAGGCGGGCATGCTTAGATTCTCGGCCAATATCAGCACGCTGTTTACCGATATGCCGTTTGCCGCCCGCCCCGATGCGGCGGCGCGCGCGGGGTTTTTGGCGATCGAGGCGCAGTTTCCCCATGCCGAGATGAGCGCCGGGGCCTTTGGCCAGGCCGCGCGCGATGCCGGGGTGGAGGTGGTGCTGATTAATTTGCCCGCCGGTGAGTTTGGCCAGGGCGAGCGGGGGCTGGCCTGCCTGCCCGGGCGGCGCGAGGAGTTTTTGGCCGGCGTGCTGCGCGGCGGCGATTATGCCGCTGAGATTGGCTGCCCACGCGTGAACTGCCTGGTGGGCAATGTGCCCGACGGCAGCGCGCCCGAGGCCTGCTGGGAAACAATGGTGGAGAGCCTGCGCCTGGCCGCCGCCGCGCTGGCGGCGCGCGGGGTGACGCTGCTGATAGAGCCGCTGAACCGGCGGGATAATCCGCGCTTCATTCTGGGCGGCTATGCCGAGGCGGATGCGCTGCTGACGGAGGTGGGCGCGCCCAACATGGCGCTGCAATATGATTTTTATCACGCCGCCGCCGCCGGGGAGGATGTGCTCTCGGGGCTGGAGCGGCGGATCGAGCGTATCGGCCATGTCCAGTTTTCGGATTTTCCGGGGCGGGGCGCGCCGGGCTCGGGGTGGCTGGATTTTCCGCGCCTGTTCAGGGCGGTGGCGCATCTGCCCTATGAGGGCTGGGTGGGCGCGGAGTATTTTGACCCCGCGCCCGCGGGCTTTGCGTGGCGGCGCGATTATGGCGCCGACTGAACCGCCAGGCTGGTTTTGCCGCTCGCGGGGTCGAGCAGCAGCACGGTTTGGCCTGTGGCGCTGGTGGTGAGGATGGCCAGCCCCGCGCCGGCGGGGGCGATGCTCTCGATTTGCGTGCCCTTGGGCAGGGTGAACGGCTGGGCGGGCGCCGTGGCCATGGCGGGGGGCGCGGGAATGGCCACGGGGCCGGGCGGCGGGGGCGCGAAGCCCTGGGCGTTTTGTACCGTGGAGGGCGCGAGAAACTTGGTGTAAAGCCGGTGAATGATTGTACCCACGACCACGGTGGTGCCGATGACGATGAGCACCCCCATGATGCCGACCAGCGCCTTCAACCCCCGTAAATTCTGTGGCTGATTCCCTGTCTCACTCATCCGACCTCTCCTTTGCCGCCGAACCCGCCGATGCCGGGCAGCGGCTTGATGCGTTTTTGGCGGGCAAGGCCGCCACGCTCTCGCGCTCGCGGCTGAAAGCCCTGATCCTGGAGGGACGGGTTAGCCGAAATGGCGCGCCGACCCAAGAGCCCGCCGAGAGCGTGGTGGCGGGGGCGGTGTATGAGATAGAGCTGCCCGCCCCCGTGCCGGCCCTGCCGCGGGGGCAAGAGATCGGGCTTGATATATTGTACGAGGACGAGGCGCTGATCGTCATCAACAAACCCGCCGGCATGGTGGTGCACCCCGCGCCCGGCAACCCCGACGGCACGCTGGTGAACGCGCTGATCAGCCATTGCGGGGCCAGCCTGACCGGCATTGGCGGCGAGACACGCCCCGGGATCGTGCACCGGCTGGACAAGGACACATCGGGCGTGATGGTGGCGGCCAAGACCGAGCTGGCGCTGACCCGGCTCTCAAGCCTGTTTGCCGGGCGCGAGGGGCTGGAGCGCGCCTACCGCGCGCTTTGCTGGGGGCTGCCCACCCCCGCGGCCGGCGAGGTGACCGGCGATATCGGCCGTGACCCCAGAGAGCGCAAGCGCATGGCGGTGGTTGCGCGCAATGGCAAATACGCGCTCACCCATTACCGGGTTTTGCAAGGGTTCGGGCTCGGCGCGGCCATGATTTCCTGCCGGCTCGCCACCGGGCGCACGCACCAGATCCGGGTGCATATGGCCCATATCGGCCACCCTTTGGTCGGCGATCCGGTGTATTTGCGGCGCAAGCCCGGGGCTGCGAAATTTGTGCCAGAGCCGGCGCGCGGTCTGCTGCTCGATTTTCCGCGCCAGGCCCTGCATGCCGAGACGCTGGGCTTCATACACCCCATGACCAATGAGGTTTTGCGCTTTGAAGCCCCGCCGCCGGGGGATTTCATGGCGCTGCTGGATGCATTGCTCGCATGCGCATGAAACAGGACTTGTTAAGTCCTTTTTGTTGACTGGGGCAGTATTTCGTTCCTAAGCTCCGACTCAGCACCGTGGACCGGGGCGAATGACCCGCCGGGCCGCGAGGCTGGCGGGGTGAGTTTGGCCCAGGCCACGGCAAGACCGTGCGGGAGGGCGGCGCCAGGGGGTGGCGCCCGGTGGCGCGGGAGATGAAAGGAGTATCCGTTTCATGGCCTCCACGATGGCATTACTGGCGTCCGACTCGGGGCTGGCGAAATATATGCAGGAAATTCGCCGCTACCCGATGCTCGCCCATGAAGAGGAAGAAAAACTGGCCCGCGCCTGGCGCGACCATGGCGACCAGGAGGCCGCGCACCGGCTGGTGAATTCGCATTTGCGGCTGGTGGCCAAGATCGCCATGGGGTACCGGGGCTATGGGTTGCCGGTGGCCGAGCTGATCGCCGAAGGCAATGTCGGCATGATGCAGGCGGTCAAACGCTTTGACCCCGACCGTGGCTTCCGGCTCTCGACCTATGCGATGTGGTGGATCCGCGCCGCCATTCAGGAATACATCCTGCATTCCTGGTCGCTGGTGAAAATGGGCACCACGGCGGCACAGAAAAAACTGTTTTTCAACCTGCGCCGGCTCAAGGGCCAGATGCAGGCGATTGAAGACGGCGATCTGGCCCCTGAGCAGGTGAGCAGGATCGCGCATCTGCTCGATGTGGGCGAGACCGATGTGGTGCAGATGAACCGCCGGCTGAGCGGCGCCGATTCGAGCCTGAACGCGCCGATCAAGCTCGATGGCGAGGGCGAGTGGCAGGACTGGCTGGTGGATGACGCCGACAGCCAGGAAACCGAGATGGCCGAGCGCGAGGAACTTACGGGGCGGCGGGCGCTGCTGGCCGGGGCTTTGAAGACGCTGACCGAGCGCGAGCGCCATATTTTGACCGAGCGGCGGCTGAAGGATGAGCCGACCACGCTCGAGGATCTCTCGAAGGGCTATAACATCTCGCGCGAGCGTGTGCGCCAGATCGAGGTGCGGGCGTTTGAGAAGCTGCAAAAGGCGATGAAGACGCAAGTGGCCGAGCGGCGGCGCGGCGCGCCGGCGGTGACCGCCTGAGACGAAAAAAGCCTGCCCCCGGAAGGGCAGGCTTTTTTTTTCAATCGTCGCGGTGGACTTTTTCCATGCGCTCGTGGCGCTCCTGCGCCTCGATCGAGAGGGTGGCGATGGGGCGGGCTTCGAGGCGCTTGAGGCCGATGGGCTCGCCGGTTTCCTCGCAAAACCCGTAGGAACCGTTCTCGATGCGCTGCAAGGCCTGGTCGATCTTGCCGATCAGCTTGCGGGCGCGGTCACGGGTGCGAAGCTCGAGCGCGCGGTCGGTCTCGACGCTGGCGCGGTCGGTGATGTCGGGCTCCAATATTCCGCCTTCGCCCAGCGAGGCCAGCGTGCCGTTGGCCTCTTTCACAAGGTCGGCGCGCCAGCGCAGCAGCTTCTGGCGGAAATATTCGGTCTGCATCGGGTTCATGAACTCTTCGTCGTCCGATGGCCGGTAGTCGGGTGGCAAAGAAATCAACATGCCGTCCGTTCCTTAACACTCTGAATCTGCCGGGGGCGAGGCGGGCTCGGCCGGCGGTTGAGCGGGCTTATAGCGATGCACCCCCGGCTCGCCAAGATGCCTGTGAGCGGTGAGTGGGTTGCAAAAGCGCGACGGGCGGGCGCGGCGGCCAAGAAACCCCCTGGCGGCGGCGCGGCGGGCGTGGCAAGTACGGCCGAGAGGAGGTGTTTTTCCGGCCGCCCCGCGCAAGACCACGGAGAAACACGATTAAAGCCATAGATACGCCGCAAAGCCCTGACTTGATGACTTCCATGAACGCAGAGACCCGTTTTTTGACCCAGTCAGACCAGGAGCCGGCCGCGCCGGTTGTCTCGGTGGTGGTGCCCGTGCATGATGAAGGGCCGAATTTGACCCCGCTGATCGAGGCGATCAGCGCCGCGCTGGGCGGCATCGCGCATGAGATTGTTTATGTCGATGACGGCAGCACGGATGACACACAGAAAATTCTGGCCGGGCTGGCCGCTAAATTGCCGACCCTGGTGCGCGTGCGCCACCGCAAGGCGTGCGGGCAGAGCGGGGCGGTGATTACCGGCGTGAAAACCGCGCGCGGGCGCTATGTGGCCACGCTGGACGGCGATGGCCAGAACGACCCGGCCGATATTCCGGCCATGCTGGAGGCCATGCGCGCGGCCGAGGCCGAGGCGGCGGGGCCGGTGCTGATCGCGGGGCACCGCGTGCACCGCCAGGATAGCCAGGCCAAGCGCTGGGGCTCGAAAATAGCCAACCGGGTGCGGGCTTATCTGCTCCAGGACGCCACCCCGGATACCGGCTGCGGGCTGAAGCTGTTTCGCCGGCAGGCGTTTTTGGAGCTGCCGCATTTCGATCATATCCACCGGTTTCTGCCCGCCTTGTTCATACGCGCGGGGGGGCGGGTGGTTTCGGTGCCGGTGCGCCACCATGCGCGCGCGCATGGCGCCTCGCATTACAATAACTGGCAGCGGCTCAAGGTCGGGATTGTCGATTTGTTCGGGGTGGCGTGGTTGCAGCGGCGCTGGAAGGTGCCGCAGATCGAGACGCTGGAATGAGCCAGACCCTGCCCCGCGAGACCAGCCAGATCTCGGTGGTTGCCAAGGCCGTGAAGCCGGCCATGATGGCCGCCGCGCTGATGGCCGTGGCCGCCGCCCTGCCATGGCTTGGCCATGGCGCCGCCCTGGCCGAAATGAACAGCCTGCTGAGCACGGGCGGGCCGCGCGGGGAGGCGATGTTTCTCGGCCTCTCGACCTTGTTGGTCGCGTTTGGGCTGCCGCGCCAGATTCCGGCTTTTGCCGCGGGCTTCGCCTTTGGGCCGCTTTATGGCGTGGCGCTGGCGCTGCTGGCCCAGGTGGCCGCCTGTGGGCTGGATTTTTTGTGGGCGCGGGCCGTGGGGCGGGAATTTTGCCAGCGCAAATTCGGCGCCCGGCTGGCCTGGCTGGAGCGCACGCTGGCGCGCTCGCCGTTTATGACCGTGCTGTCTTTGCGGCTGATGCCGGTGGGCAATAATCTGCTGCTCAACTTGGCCGGGGGCGTGACCAATGTGCGCGCGCTGCCGTTTATCGCGGCGTCGAGCGTTGGGTTTATTCCCCAGACGGTGGTGTTCGCCCTGCTTGGCCAGGGCAGCCTGCCCAGCCATGGCCCGGCCCTGTGGGTGGGGGCGCTGATGTTTGTGCTGGCGGCGGGTTTGGGCGTGGCCGTATGGCGCCGCAGCCGCCCCGCCCCCTGAGATAACCAAAAGTTTTTTGGGGCCGCCTGCTCGGGGCGCTTGAACCCGTGGCGCTCTCCTCCTGCTCGGATCGCTTGAACCAGTGGCGCTCCCCTCGCAGGTTTACAAAAAAGGGGCGGAGTTTTGGGGCGCTTTTTATAAAACTGAGCCGCGCGCGCCATTGGTTCGAGCGTGCGGCGAAGCGCCAAACTCCGCAAAAATATTTAATAATTTCAATTTTTGTGGGGGAGGCTGTTTAAAACAGTCTCTTATACCATCCCGCCAAATGTTTGATTCTTCGCGTCCGGTGGCGGGATGGTATAAATCTTTGATTTTGCGCGTGGCCGCCCCACCAACCCCACGCGCGCACCAGTCAGCCTTAAGGCTGACCGGTATTATACCATCCCGCCAAATGTTTGCTTCTTCGCGTCCGGTGGCGGGATGGTATAAGTCTTTGATTTTGCGCATGGCCGCCCCACCAACCCCACGCGCGCACCAGTCAGCCTCAGGGCTGACGGGTATTACAATTCACCCTTACACCCGGCGCGGCTGGTTTGGCTCGGGGGTATCGTCGGTCGGGCGGATGAGCGCCATGGCGGCGGCGTTGCCTGAGCGGATGGCGCCTTCGATGGTGGCGGGCAGGCCGGTATCGGTCCAGTCTCCGGCCAGCACCACGTTGGGGTTGGTGGTGCGGGTGCCGGGGCGGCGGGTGATTTGCGCGGGGCTGGTGACCATGGTGGCGCGCTTTTCCCACAGCACGCGGTAGAGCGGCAGCTCGGGGGACAGGGAAAAAGCCTTGGCCAGCTCCGCCCAGACGCGCTGGGCGATGACGTCGGTGTCGATTTCGAGGTAGCGGTTGGCGGCCGAGATGGTGACCGAGACGATGCCGTTGCGCACGAACACCCATTCGGCCAGCCCGCCGATCAGGCCCCAAAATCCGGCCTCGCCCGGATCCATGCTGTATTTGAAATGCAGATTGCAGATGCTCTCGAACTCGGTGGGCACGGTGAGGCCGGGCAGCAGCTCGGCCGCCACCCAGGGCGGCACCGCCAGCACCGTGGCCTGGCCTGGGGTCAGCTCGGTGACGCGCTCGCCCAGGCGGATTTCGGCGCCGCGCGCGCGCAGCCATTCGAGGGCGGGGTCGATGAAGGTTTCGGAGAGGCCAAGGCGCGCCCAGCGCGGCAGCGAGGCATAGCCGCCGCGCTCCAGCGTCTCGGAGAGCACGGTTTTGAGCGGCTGGGCGGCGGCCTTCTCGGGCATGGTGTTGAGCGCGGCGATGGCCAGCGGCTTGAGCAGCTTGTGGTAGAGCGGGCCATTGACCGTGCCGCCCAGCGCCGAGGCGATGTTTTCGGCCTTGCCGGCCGAGCGCAGCTTGAGCAGGGCCTTGTAATGCATGAGCCCGGTGCCGGGCACGCGCCGGGAGCGGAAGAACACCCACCATGGAAAGCTGCCCTGGTTGAGCCGGAGCGTCCAGTTTTCGCCGTTTTCGATGTTACAGAAGGGAAAGATCGGCTCGTTGGGGCCGATGAGGGAGCGGCGCGCGCCGATGCGGTGGAGATAGGAGAGGGTGGAGATGTTGCCCGATAAAATCAGGTGGTTGCCATTGTCGATCCGGCAGTCGAGATGTTTGTCGAAGTAAGAGCGGGCGCGGCCGCCGGCGAAATTGGCGGACTCGAACACCACCACATGGTGGCCCAGTTCAGTCAGCTGACACGCGGCGGCGAGGCCGGACAAGCCGGCACCAATGACATGAACGCTCATGCTGTCTCTCAAATCTCAAAGCGGCAGAAGAAAACGCAATAATAAGACAAACTTGCGCCATCTAGGCAAGCGAATACGACCTTTCGCATACGCAAAATTGCGATGCTGTAAAGTCTTGAGCAGGGGATGGTAACTTTCGGCCATCAATCTGGCCGGGCGCATGGCTGGTTGATTACAATCCTGCATTGCGGAAAGGGCGCGGGTGAAGTACCCCTCGGCGATCATGGCGATTTCGGAACAAGCCTTGGGCAAGGCCGGGGAATCGAGTGCCGCCTGGGGTTGCAGGGGGACGTGGTGGCGGGCCAGAATTTCACGCGGGAGGTAGAGCCGGCCGCGGGCGGCGTCTTCGGGAACGTCGCGTAAAATGTTTGTGATCTGCAACGCCCGGCCGAGGAAATAGGCCACTTCGCGGGCTTTGGCCGAGGCATCGCCGAACACCGGCACGGAGAGGCGGCCGACGGCGGAGGCCACGCGGTCGCAATAGAGGTCGAATTCGGCGAGGCTGGGGGCGATGATGGGGGCGCCGGCATCCATCTCCATGCCGTCGATAACGGCGATGAAATCCTCCTCATGGACGCCAAACACATGCACCACCGAGGCCAGGGCGCGGGTGATCGGGCCGTCGGTCTCGCCGGCGGCGTAGAGGCGGCGGATGCGCCGGCGCCAGGCTTCCAGCGCGGTCTGTTTGGTGGCGAAGTCGCGGCCTTCCTCGTCGGCGATGTCATCGACCACCCGGCAGAAGGCGTAGATGGCATACATGCCGTGGCGCCGCGCGGGGGGCAGGCTTTTCATGCCCAGGTAAAAAGAGCTGCCCGAGGCTTTGGTGAGGGCGGTGACGAAGGCGGCGTCTGCGGGGGTCATGGCAGGTATTTCAGTGCGCTCAAGGCGGCGGTGAGAAAGTCGAGCTTGGAGAGCTTGACGCGGGTGGCCAGCGGGTCGCGGTGGCGGAGCTTGGCGGTGAGCTTGCGGGCCAGCGCCACGATGATGGCGGCCTCCAGCCGCATGCGGCGGTTTTTGATCTGGCCCGGCAGGGTGGCGGCCAGGGTGTTCCAGGCCTCGACCTCGGCGAGCATGAGGCCGAACACCGCACGGAGCGAGGGGGTGGTGGCGGGACGGGCGAGATCGTCGGTGCGCTGGGCCTCGCCGGCCAGCCAGTCCTGGGGGATGTAGCAGCGGTCGAGGTCGCGCAGGTCCTTGGCGCAGTCTTGCAGGTGGTTGAGCACCTGGAGGGAGGCGCAGAGCGCGTCGGAGGCGGGCCAGGTGGCGTGGGATTCGCCGTGCAGATCGAGCAGGAAGCGCCCGACGGGGGCGGCGGAGTAGCGGCAATATTCGGCCAGCTCCGCCCAGCTGGCGTAGCGGGTTTTGGTGGCGTCGCGCTTGAAGGCGATGAGCAGCTCGCGGGCGTGAATGTCGGGGACGCCGGTTTGGTCGAGGGAGGCGCGCAGGCGTTTGGCGGAGGGGGCGCCGTTGCGGGTGCCGCCCATCAGCGCGCGCTCCATCTGGTCCAGCCGGGAGAGTTTCTCGGCCGGGGAGAGGGTGGGGCTGTCGGCGATGTCGTCGGCGTTGCGGGCGAAGGCGTAATAGGCGTGGACATGGGCGCGGAGCGGCTTGGCGATGAGCGCCGAGCCGACGGGGAAATTCTCATCCCCCCGGTCCTTGCCCGACCAGGCCTCGATGGAGGCCGGGCGGGGCTTGGGCGCGCGCGGCGGGCGCTGATTGTCGTTGGCGATCATCCGATGTCGGCTCCGTAGGCGCGGGATTTCCATTTGGCGCCCTGGCCCCGCGCGTGGCTGACCGCCGAGCCGATGGTGGCCGCCATGTAGAACAGCGCCACCAAAGGCAAGGTGAGCGCCAGCGCCCAGGGCTGGCGATAGCGGCGCAGCGTGGGCAGAAAGGAGGCCGTGCTCATGCACCAGGTGGCCAGCCCCAGCCAGAAGCCGGGGCGGGCCGGGTGCAGGGTGAGCACGTAAAGCGGCGCCACCAGCCAGACCAGCGCCAGCCCGAGGATGGTGCCGGCCAGCAGGGGCCAGGAATAATTGAGCTGGGTGAAGGCGGTGCGCGCGATCATGGCCCAGATGTCGCGCATATGGGGGTAGGGGCGGATGGAGGTGGCGAGGCCGGAATGGCCGAGATAGAGGGGGCCGTGGGGTTTGACCGCCTTGGCCAGGGTGCAATCATCGATGAGCGCGCCGCGTATGGCCCCGATGCCGCCGATGGCCTCGAGCGCCGTGCGGCGGATGAGCACCGTGCCGCCCGCGGCACCCGCGGTTTTGCTGGCGGGGTCGTTCACCTTGGCGAAGGGGTAGAGCATCTGGAAGAAATAGACGAAGGCGGGGATGAGCAGGCGCTCGGGCCAGGAGGCGCAATTGAGCCGGACCATTTCGGAGACCATTGCGGCGCGCGGGGCCTCGAGGCGCGAAACCAGGGTGGCGAGGTGGCGCGGGTCGTGGGTGATGTCGGCGTCGGTGAACAAGATGAGCGGCGCGGTGCTGGCCGCCACGCCCTGCGAGAGCGCCCAGAGCTTGCCAGACCAGCCGGCCGGGCGGGGCAGGCCGGTGAGGATGGTGAGGCGCGGATCGGTGCCGGCCTTGGCGGCTGTGCCGTCGGTGGAATTGTCATCGACCAGGATGACGCGGAACGGGCCGGGATAGGTCTGCGCCAGCAGCGAGGCGATGACCGGGGCGATGGTCCCGGCCTCGTCGCGCGCGGGCACGATGATGTCGACCGGGGGGGCGTTGAGCGGCGCGGCGGGGTGGAGCTCGGGGGTGGAGCGCCAGAATTGCCCGTGCAGGAAAAACAGATACAGCCAGACGAGGAAGGCGAGCAGGGCGATCATGACAAGCGCCCGCTGGCGCGGAACCAAGCCAGCGCGTCGCGCACGGCGAGCCGGGCGGGACGGGGCGCGTAGCCCAGCTCGGCCTGGGCCCTGGCCGAGGAGAAGAACATGGTTTTTTTGGCCATGCGCAGAATGTCGGGGGTCATGAGCGGGGTTTTGCCGGTGCGCTCGGCCAGACGCTCCATGGCCCAGGCGATGGGCATGAGCGGCGCGATGGGCAGGCGCAGGCGCGGGGCCGGGCGGCCGGTTTCCTGGGCGATGAGGGCGAGCAGGTCGCGCAGCATGAGGTTTTCGCCGCCCAATATGTAAGGCTGGCCGGCGCGGCCTTTTTCGAGCGCGAGGAGATGGCCGGCGGCGACATCGTCGACATGCGCGATGTTGATGCCGGTATCGACATAGGCCGGCATGGCGCCGCGCGCGGCGTCGAGCACCATCTGGCCGGTGGGGGTGGGTTTGACATCGCCCGGGCCGACGGGGGTGGAGGGGTTGACGATGACGATGTCTTGCGTGGCGGCGAGCGCGCGCACCGCCTGCTCGGCCTCGAATTTCGACTGTTTATAGACCCCGACATGGTGGGCGGGCAGGATCTGGGTGGTCTCATCGGCCGGGGTGCCGTCGGGGGTGAGGCCAAGCGCGGCCACCGAGCTGGTATAGACCGAGCGCTCGACGCCCTGGCGGGCGGCCTCGCGCAGCAGGGCCAGCGTGCCATCGATATTGACCCGGCGCATGGCGGCGGCATCGGGCACCCAGAGCCGGTAATCGGCGGCGGCATGGAAGAGGTAACGGCAGCCCCGGAGCGCGGGGGCGAAGCTCGCGGGGGCGGTGAGGTCGAGCGGTACGGTTTCGGCCTCCAGCCCGGCGAGGTTGGCGAGAGACGAGCCCGCGCGCGCCGTGACGCGCAGCGAAAACCCCGCCGCGCAAACCGCCCGCGCCACCGCCGCGCCCACGAACCCCGTGGCGCCCGTTACCAGAACCAGACCCTGATTGGCCAAAATTCACCTCTCACACAGTTTGCAATACGCGGCCGGCGCCATATACCAGCCTCGCCGCCCTCGCGGTAGAACGCATTGCGGCCTTTGACGCAACCATAGAGGCAGAACGAGATGGACGATATCGCGGCTGGCGCCGCCGACCATGAGGCCCTGCGCGGCCAGGGCGCCGTGAGGCCAGGCCCGGCGATTTGGGCGGCACGGACTTGAAAAAACATCTCAAGCTGTTGCCCGCCTTGTTCGCGCTGGCGGGCATCGCGGTGGTTACCGGGCTGGTAATTTATTTTGGCGCCGCCGATGTGGGGCGGGCGCTGGCATCGGTGCGGCGGGGGGATTTTCTGCTCTATCTGCTGGTGCAGATCTTTATCACGCTGGGGCTGGGCCTGAGCTGGCGCATGCTGCTGCGCTCGCGCCGGCGCGGCAGTTTTTGGCTGTGCGCGTGGGGGCGGGCGGTGCGCGACGCCACCGGCGAGTTTCTGCCCTTTTCGCAGGTGGGCGGGTTTGTGCTGGGCGCGCGGGTGGTGGCCATGGGCGGCGTGGCGCTGGCCGATGCGGTGGCCTCGACGCTGGGCGATGTGACCACCGAATTTCTGGCCCAGCTCGCCTTTATCGGGGTCGGGCTGGCGATTTTGGCCGACAAGGTGCCCGGCTCGACGCTGTTCATGCCCGTGGCCATCGGGCTGTGCGTGGCGGTGTTCGCGGGCATTGGGCTGATTTTGGCCCAGCGCGGCAGCGGGGCGCGGATTTTCCGGGCGCTGGCGCAAAAAATCGCCGGCACCACGGGCGAGGGCACGGCGTCGCATATCGACCGGCTGCAGGAATCGCTCGACAGTATTTATGCCCGGCGCGACCGGCTGGCGCTGGGGGCCTCGTTTCATCTGCTGTGCTGGTTCGGCACGGCGGGGGCGTCTTATGTCGGGTTCCGGGCGCTGGGGGTGCCGCTGTCCTACATCGATGCCGTGTGCCTGGAATCGATGCTCCATGCCATCATGGCGCTGGCGTTTTTCATTCCCGGCCGGGTGGGCATACAGGAAGCCACCTATACCCTGCTCGGCGCCATTTTCGGCATCCCGCCCGATCTCGCGCTCTCGCTCTCGCTGCTGCGCCGGGCACGGGATTTTGTGCTGGCCGTGCCGGTGCTGATCGCCTGGCAGGGGCTGGAGGCCAAGAAGCTGAAAGCCGCCGTGTGAGACCGGGCGCGGGCGGCATGGACAGGGCGCGGGCACGCGAATGGACCATGCGGCTGGTGTTCGTGATGGCCGGGATCGGGATTTCGGTCTGGGCGATCATCATTCCGCTGACCAAGATCCGCTTTGGCATCAGCGATGCCGCGCTGGGCGGCGTGCTGTTCATGGGCGGCCTGGGCGGCGTGGCGGTGATGCCGCTGGCCGGGCTGCTGGTGGCAAGGCTTGGCAGCCGCGCGGCGCTGGCGCTGGCCGGGGGCGCCATGGCGCTGCTGCTGCCCGCCCTGAGCGCGGCGCCGAGCGCGGGCTGGTTCACGGCGATCTTATTTGTTTACGGCGCGGTGTTCGGCACGCTCGACGCGGCGATGAACGCCCAGGGCGCGGTGGTGGAGCGCCGCGCCGGGCGGCTGCTGATGTCGGGGTTTCATGCCTGCTACAGCCTGGGCACGCTGGGCATTGTGCTGGGCACCAGCCTGTGTTTGCGGCTGGGGCTGGCCGAGCCGCTCTGCGCCGGGGCCAGCGCGCTGCTGGCCGCCCTGGTGCTGACCCAGACGCCCCGGCTGGTGGGGCGCGAGGGCGATGACCAGGCCGAGGGGCGCCATCTCGCCCTGCCCAACCGCGCCACGCTGGCGCTCGGGCTGCTCTGCTTCACCGCCTTCATGACCGAGGGCGTGGCGACCGATTGGAGCACGATTTTTCTGCGCTTCGAGCGCCACATGGCGCTGCCCGACGCGCCGCTGGGCTATGCCGCCTTCGCGGTGGCCATGGTGGGGGCGCGGCTGCTGGGCGACGGGGTGGCGACACGCTTTGGCCAGCCCGCCGTGCTGCGCCTGGGCACGCTGCTGGGCGCGCTGGGCTTTGGGCTGGCCATTGTGAGCGCCTCGGGCTGGGTGGCGGTGGCCGGGTTTGGGCTGGTGGGGCTGGGCACCGGCAACATGGCGCCGCTGATTTTCTCGGCCGCCGCCCGGGTGCCGGGCATGAGCGCGCACCAGGCCATGCCGGCGGTGGTGGGGCTGGGATATGCGGGGTTTCTGGTCGGGCCGGTGGTGATTGGGCTGATTGCCGGCAGGTTTGGCCTGGGCGGCGCGCTCGGGCTGGATGGGGCGCTGCTGGTGGGCGCCTGTTTCGGCGCCCGGGCGGTGGCGTGAGAGCGGGCCGCGCTGAGGCGCCCCCGTTCTGTTTTTGGCGATCAATTTCATTGGGTTGGCTTGAGAAGCCGATGCCAGCCAAACCAATATCGAGCTAAATGTCTTTGGCTTCCTCGTTGGCCAGGCGCGCGGGCGGTTCGCCGTAATAAAGCGTGGCCAGGCGGGCCAGAACCGCTTCGCGCCGCAGGCCCGGGGGCAGGGGCGCGTGCAGCGTGACGCGCACAATGCCGGGGGTTTTGGCGAAGGCCCGGCGGCCCCAGCAGACGCCGGAATCGGTGGAGGCGGGGAAAATGGGCGCGATGCCCGCCTGTTCGAGCGCCGCGATGCCGTGGCGCAGATGGCCGCGCACATGGGGGGCGACGCGCGTGCCCTCGGGGAAAATGACGATCTGGCGCCCGGCGGCGATGGCCTGGGTGGCGCCCGCCACCATCGCGCGCAACGCCACCCGCCCGCCGCCGCGATCGACCGGGATCATGCCCGAGGGCTCGAGCAGCTGGCCGAACACGGGGATGCGCTTGAGCTCGCGCTTGAACACGAAGGCGGGGCGGGGGAGCAGGTGGATCCAGACCAGTATGTCGAGCGCGGATTGGTGCTGGGCGGCGATGATGGTGCCGCCGGGGGGCAGGGCCTCGAACCCCTCGGCGCGCAGGGTGATGCCGCAAAAGACCCGCAGGCTCCAGAAACAGATGCGCGCCCAAATCCGCGCCGCCACCAGGACGCGGTCATCGGGTTTGGTCCAGGCGGCGAGCGCGCACCACAGGCTGAGCAGCCCGCAACTGCCGAACATGACGATGTTGAAGACCGCCGAGCGGAGCAGGCGCATGGGTCAGGAGTCCAGTTTCAGCAGGTGGCTGGCGAAGCCGCGGAGATCGGCGCGGACCAGCAGGTATTTGGTGTATTCGAGGGCCAGCAGGCGCAGCGTGGGCAGGCTGAACAGCTTGTGCATGGCCGGCGGGCGCACGGGCACGGCAATGAGCGCGACGCCGGGCAGGGTGCGGCGCAGCTCGGCCAGGGCGCGGGGCATGTGATAATCGGCGGTGACGATGAGCAGCGCGCGCATGTGGCGCGCATCGGCCCAGGCGGCGGCCTCGAGCGCGTTGCCGTGGGTGGTGTTGGCCATATGGCCCAATGTGATGTCGGCGGCGTAGCGGGTGGCGGCGGTGGCGTCGTCGGCGGTGAAGTCGCCGAGATAGGTGCCGCGCCCGGCGCCCGAGATGAGCAGCAGGGGGGCTTCGTGCTCGGCGAGCAGGGAGAGCGCGGTGCTGATGCGGTCATCGCCGCCGGTCAGCACCACGATGCCGTCCGCCGGGGGCAGCGGGTTGGGCGGCGCGCTGGTGGAGACCGCGATGACGAACAGCACGAACCCCGCCGCCCAGGCGCAGGCCAGCGCCAGCAGCGCCTGGCGGAAATGGCGCAGACCGGCGCCGCGGCGGCGGGGGCGGTGGGTCATCAGGGCAGGGTCCGCAGCCAGCCGCGCACGGTGAGCTGGGCGGTGCCCCAGCCGATGAGCGCGGCGATGAGCGGCAGGGCCGGCAGCGCCGCCCACAGGGGCGCGGGCAGGCCGAGCAGGGCGGAGGACAAGGTGGAGGCGGCGAAGGGCGCGGCCAGGCGCGCCAGCCAGGCGAGCACGGGCAGGGACAGCGCCGTGCCGGTGAGCGCGCCGGTGACGGTGAGCCGCAGGATGCGCTGGGCGATGAGGCCGGCGATGTCGCCATCGAACGCGCCCAGCTCATGGACGATGACGATGGTTTCGCGGCGCTGGGCGAGGCCGGCATGGGTGGCGACCGAAACCACCGCCGCCCCGATGAGCGCCACGATGACGAGCACCGCCGCCGCGCAGGCTTGCAGGCTGGCGGTGAGCGCGGCGACGCGCCCGGTCCAGAGGGCGCCGGTATCGACCAGCGTGCCGGGGCTGAGTTTTTGCAGCGCGGCGCGCAGCGGCCCGACCCCGCCAGGGCCCGCCCAATGGGCGGTGATGACGGCGGGCAGCGGCAGGCCGAGATCGGCGGTGTCGGTGCCGAGCCAGGGGCTGAGCAAATTGTTGATGGCGGCGGGGGAAAGCTGCTGGACCCCCTCGGCGCCGGGCGTGGCGGCGAGCGCGCCCAGCACGGCGGCGAGGCGGGTGGTGGTGGTGGTGGCGTCTTGTGCCTGGGGGGTGGGGACCTGGATGGTCAGGGCGGTGGCGGCATCTTGCTGCCAGTGGGCGGCGAGCCCGGCGCTGGCCTGGGCGCCCGCGATGCCGAGCGCGGCCAGAAACGCCATGGCCCCGACCAGCAGGGGCAGCAGGCGGTCGGCCAGGGCGGCGCGCAGGCCGAGAAAATCGGCCGGGGGGCGGTGGCGCTCAGCCATCCTGCACCAGCCTGCCGCTCTCGATGCGCAATGCCGGGGCGGGGTGGCGCTGGATGAGCGCGGTGTTGTGGGTGGCGACGATGACCGTGGTGCCTAGCTTGTTGAGCGCGGTGAGCAGCAGCATGACACGCTGGGCCTGATCGTCATCGAGATTGCCGGTGGGCTCGTCGGCGATCAAGAGCTTGGGGCGGCTGACCACCGCGCGCGCGATGGCGATGCGCTGCTGCTCGCCGCCCGAAAGCTCGAAGGGCAGAGCCTGGTGGCGGTGCGACAGCCCGACCCATTTCATGATCTCGATCACATCGGCGTGGATGCTCGTCTCGGGCCGGTGGGCGAGGCGCATGGGCAGGGCGATGTTGTCATAGGCGTTGAGCTGGGGCAGGAGCCGGAAATCCTGGTAGACCACGCCGATGCGCCGGCGCAGCAGGCTGGCCTGGTTGCGCGTGACCCTGGCGACCGGCGTGCCCAGAACCTCGATATGGCCGCGCGCGGGGTGCTCGGAGAGATAGATGAGCTTGAGCAGGCTGGTTTTGCCCGCGCCCGAGGGGCCGGTGAGCCAGCGCATGCCGCCTTCGGGGATCTCGAAGCTGATGCCGCGCAGAACCTCCGGGGAGCCGGCCCCCGGATGCGCTGCCTGCCGGTATCTTAACCAGACGTCCTCGAACAGAACCATCATGCCCTTGCGCGGATGCTGCTGCCTCTGTGCCGCCAGGCAGGGGCGCGCCGCAAGAGCCGCAGGCGAAATCAAGATATATTTTCAAAGGACAAGACGGCGTTATTGCGCGCCACTGCCAAAAATGCCATGCATCACGACGCGATGCAGATTGTTTGCCCGAATTGCTCTACAGCCTATGAAGTGCCCGATGAGGTGTTTGCCGGCCGCGTGAGGCGGCTGCGGTGTGAGCAATGTGGCCAGCAATGGCGCGCCGGGCCCCCGGAAAGCACGGGGGCGGCATGGCCCGATATGGTGGCCGGCGACCCCGAATTGCCCGAGGCCCCGGCACCCCAGCCAGCCTGCGCCCCCGCGCCCCAGCCTGCCCCCGAAACCCTGGCTGCCCCTGAAACCATGGCCGCGCCGGAAATGCCGCCCGCGGCGGACATGCGGCCGGCCCTGGGCAGCGAGCCGCCATACCCAGATGAGCCCGCGCCGCCGGCCAGCGGGGCGTGGCATTTCGAGCGTGTGGGGTATGAGCACCGGGAGGTCGATGACGGGACCAATGACCCGTTCATCAATCTGGTGCATGCCGCGCGCAGCCGCCAGCTCGAGACCGAGCCCGAGCCGCCGCCGCCGCCTTTGCTGCGCACCAGCGGCCCGGTGTTTTTCGGCGCTTTGGTGGTGGCGTTCGTGGTGGCGTTTCTGGTCATGGAATTCCGGCCCTTCGGCGTGGGGTTTTAGCGCGCTCTTGATTTTTCTGGCGCCGGGACAGGCCGGCGCCGGGCGTGGATGAAGCCCTTCGCGCCAGGGGGACAGGCCCCCTCTGGCGGGGCGCGTGAAAATTTGCCACACCGCTTGCCATGTCACAGCAACTCGACAACGCGATTTCGCGCGCCCGTGCGGCCCTGGTGGGCGAGCAGCGCCCCGATGGCCATTATTGCTACGAGCTGGAGGCGGATGCCACGATTCCGGCCGAATATGTGTTGCTGGAGCATTATCTCGACCGGATCGACGAGGGGCTGGAGCGGAAGATCGGCGTGTATCTGCGCCGCATCCAGGGTGACCACGACACCAATCGCGGCGGCTGGCCGCTGTTTCATGGCGGCAAGTTCGATATTTCGGCCTCGGTGAAGGCCTATTATGCGCTGAAACTCATTGGCGACAGCCCAGACGCCCCGCATATGGCGCGCGCGCGGGCGGCGATTTTGGCCCATGGCGGCGCTGAGCGGGCCAATGTGTTCACCCGCATTCAGCTGGCGCTGTATGGCGCCGCCCCCTGGACGGCCTGTCCGGTGGTGCCGGTGGAGCTGGTGCTGATGCCGGACTGGTTTCCCGTGACCATGCGCAAGGTCTCTTATTGGTCGCGCACGGTGATGTTTCCGCTGATGTATTTGTGCGCCGAGCGCACCCGCGCGCGCAACCCGCGCCAGGTTTTTGTGGATGAGCTGTTCACCCGCCCGCAGAGCGAGATAAAGGACTGGATCAGGGGGCCTTATAAATCGCCCTGGGGGTATTTCTTCAAGGGCGTGGACACGGTGCTGCGCCTGGCCGAGCCTTATTTTCCCAAGGCCGTGCGCCAGAAGGCGGTGCGCAAGGCGGTGGATTGGACCATTGAGCGCCTGAACGGCGAGGATGGGCTGGGGGCGATTTATCCGGCCATGGCCAATGCGGCGATGATGTTCGATCATTTGGGCGATGCCCAGCATTTCGACATCGCGTTCGGCGCGGTGAAGAAGCTGCTGGTGGTCAAGGAGGACGAGGCTTATTGCCAGCCCTGCCTCTCGCCGGTGTGGGACACGGCGCTGGCCGGGCACGCGCTGATCGAGGCGGGCGCGGATGAGGCGGTGGGGCCGGCCTGCGATTGGCTGATTCCGCGCCAGATTTTGGACGTGGTGGGCGACTGGGCCGATAACGCGCCCGGCGTGCGGCCGGGCGGCTGGGCGTTTCAATACGCCAATGCCCATTACCCCGATGTGGATGACACCGCCGTGGCGGGCATGCTGCTGCACCGGTCGGGTGACCCGAAATATGCCGAGGCCATTGCCCGCGCGCGGGAATGGGTGATCGGCATGCAATCGACCAACGGGGCGTGGGGGGCGTTTGATATCAATAACGACCGCCAATATCTCAACCATATTCCGTTCGCCGACCATGGCGCCCTGCTGGACCCGCCGACCGAGGATGTCTCGGCGCGCTGCATCTCGTTTCTGGCTCAGCTTGGCCACCCGGAGGACCGGGCGGCGATCGAGCGGGGGATTAAATATCTGCGCGAGACACAGATGCCCGATGGCTCGTGGTTTGGGCGCTGGGGTACCAATTATATCTACGGCACTTGGTCGGTGCTGTGCGCGCTGAACGCCGCCGGGGTGCCGCATGGCGACCCCGCCATACGGCGCGCGACCGCGTGGCTGATCTCGAAACAGCGGCCAGATGGCGGCTGGGGCGAGGATTGCGAAAGCTATGGCGACGCGCCGGCGGGCGAGTTTCATGGCGTGGCCGCGCAGAGCCTGCCCAGCCAGACCGCCTGGGCCGTGCTGGGGCTGATGGCGGCGGGGCTGGCCGGACATGAGGCGGTGGCGCGCGGGATTGGGTTTTTAGAGGCCGCGCAGGATGAGCAGGGCTCGTGGACCGAGGCGGCGTACAACGCGGTTGGGTTTCCGCGCGTGTTTTATTTGAAATATCACGGCTATCCGCGGTTTTTTCCGCTCCAGGCGCTGGCGCGCTACCAAACCCTGATGGCGCGCAATGACCGCCAGGTGAAGTTCGGCTTCTGAGGTGATCAAGGGCGCCTTCACGGTTGGGCTGTGGACGCTGGCGAGCCGGGTGCTCGGCTTTGCCCGCGATATCATGATCGCCTTCGTGCTGGGCACCGGGCCGGTGGCGGATGCGTTTTTCGTGGCGCTGCGCCTGCCCAATTTGTTCCGGCGGCTGTTTGGCGAGGGCGCGTTCAACGCCGCCTTCGTGCCCGCCATCTCGACCGTGCTGCACAAGGAGGGCATGGAGGCCGCGACCTCGTTTGCCGAGGAGGCCACCGCCGTGATGGCCTTTTGGCTGGGCGGCATCACCATTTTGGGCGAGATTTTCATGCCCTGGGTGCTCTATGCGCTGGCGCCCGGCTTCGCGGGCAATGGCGGCAAGTTCGCGCTGGCCGTGGCGCTCACGCGCATCATGTTTCCTTATTTGTTTTTCGTCTGCCTGACCGCGCTGTTTTCGGGCGTGTTGAACGCCATGAGCCGCTTTGCCGCCGCCGCCGCCGCGCCGGTGCTGTTTAATGTGTTCGCCATCGCCGCCATGCTGGGGCTGGCGCCTTATACAAAAAACCCCGGCTACGCGCTGGCCTGGGGCATTACGGTTTCGGGCGTGGCCCAGCTGGCGCTGGTGGTGTGGGCGATACGGCGCGCGGGCATGCGCTTTACCCTGCCCCGGCTGCGCTTCAGCCCGCGCATCAAGACGCTGTTTCGGCGCATGGCCCCGGCGCTGGTGGGGGCGGGGGTGACGCAGCTCAATGTCTCGATTGACATCATCATCGGCACGCTGCTGCCCGCCGGGTCGGTTTCGGTGCTCTATTACGCCGACCGGGTGAACCAGCTGCCGCTTGGCGTGATCGGCACGGCGGCGGGCACGGCGCTGCTGCCGGCGGTGACGCGCCATATCGCGCGCGGGGAGGCGGGCGAGGCGGCGGCGGCCACCAACCGGGCGCTCGAATCGGTGCTGATGCTGACGCTCGCCGCCGCCGTGGGGCTGGCGGTGGCGGCCAAGCCGGTGATGGATGTGCTGTTTGTGCGGGGGGCCTTTACCGAGCATAACGCCATTTTGGCGGGCCGCTCGCTCACCGCCTTCGCGCTCGGCCTGCCGGTGTTCGCGCTCATCAAGGTGTTCACCCCCGGCTTTTATGCCCGGGGCGATACGGTGACGCCGCTGAAAATAGGCGTGGCGGCGGTGGTGCTGAATTTATGCCTCAACCTGCTGTTCATGCACCCGCTCAAAGCCGTGGGGCCGGCGCTGGCGACCACGCTCTCTTCGGCCTTTAACGCCACGCTGCTGGTGGTTTTGCTGCGCAGGCGGGGGCATTTCGCGCTCGATGAGCGGGCGCGGCGCCGTGTGCCGCGCATGTTGCTGGCCGGCGCCATCATGGCGGCGAGCATTTGGGGGGCGGAGCATTTGTTTCACACGCCCAAAACCAGCATCCCGCAATTTCTGCTGCTGGTGCTGGTGGGGGCGGCGGCTTATTTCGGGCCGGGCCTTTTGCTGGGGGCGTTTGACCTTGGCGAACTCAGGCGCCTGGCGCGGCGGCGGCGGGAGTGAGGCCCATTGCCGCCAGCCCCGCGCGGGGCTAACGCTGGGGCAGATTTGAGGACCACACGACATGGCACGTATTTTTTCGGGCATTCAGCCCACCGGCATCGCGACCCTGGGCAATTATCTGGGCGCGCTGCGTAACTGGGTGGCGTTGCAGGAGGGCGAGGATGAGGGCATTTACTGCCTGGTCGATCTCCATGCCATCACGGTGTTTCAAGACCCGGCGGCCTTGCGCGAGCAGACCCGGCAGATGGCCGCCCTGCTGCTGGCCTGCGGCATAGACCCTGAGCGCTCGGTGCTGTTTCATCAATCCGCCGTCTCGGCCCATGCCCGGCTGGGCTGGATTTTTAACTGCGTGGCGCGCATGGGCTGGCTCAAGCGCATGACGCAGTTCAAGGACAAGGCGGGCAAGGACCAGGAGGCGGTTTCGACGGGGTTGTTTGTGTACCCCAACCTGATGGCCGCCGATATTCATGCGTATCACGCCACCAAGGTGCCGGTGGGGGATGACCAGCTGCAGCATATCGAGCTGGCCAACGACATTGCCGAGAAATTCAACCATGATTTCGGGGTGGCGTTTTTTCCGCGCATCGAGGCGGTGGTGCAGAAGGAATCGGCGCGGGTGATGAGCCTGAGGGACGGCACCAAGAAAATGTCGAAGTCGGACCCGTCCGATATGTCGCGCATCAACATGACCGATACGGCCGATGTGATCGCGCAGAAGATCAAGAAAGCCAAGACCGACCCCGAGCCGCTGCCCGAGCATGTGAAGGATTTGGAGGGCCGGCCGGAGGCGCGCAATCTGGTGGGGATTTATGCCGCCATCATGGGCCAGAAGCCCCATGAGGTGCTGCACCAGTTCGCGGGTTCCGGGTTTGGGCCGTTCAAGCAGCGTCTGGCGGATGTGCTGGTGGCGCATGTGGAGCCGATTGGGCGGAGGACGCGCGAATATCTGGCCGACCCGACGGCGCTTGACCATGTTTTGCAGGCGGGGGCGCGCAAGGCCGAGGCGATTGCCGAGCCGATTGTACGGGAGGCGGAAAGGTTGGTGGGATTTTTGCCGCGGGGGTGAGGGGCGGAACAATCCGGGGCGGCAGGAGGTAGTGTCTCAGTTTGAATTACGGGTTCCGAGCCTAGCCAAGCATAGAGCGCTGGCACGCCGAAGCTCAAAACCAGTCATTCAGCGGCATCAGCCTGCAACGGCTAGCGCCCAATCAGGACCTTCGATGCAGTTTTTCGATTCCCACAAAGCGGACATAGACTAGGGTGCGGAGAGCGGTCGGCCCTGGCCCGCCACGGCTCCGAAGCGTTGGGTCCAGCTACGCTCACGCTTCCCTCGTTGGTCGATTCCGATTATTTAGTGGTGCAAGGTTAGGTTCCCCATGGCAACGGCGCAGCAGAATTCCAAAAACCAGCACTATGTTTGGCAACACTATCTGAATGCATGGGCGGCGGAAGGTTCGTTTTGCTGCTACCGTCAAAAAGACAAGCATTTATTCCAGACACTGCCCAAGAGCGTTGCAAGCGAAACATATTTTTATCAGACTATGAAGCTTACCGACGGCGATTTAAAATGGCTGGATGACTTCATCGGGCGAGCAACTGATGAACGTCTTCGAGAACTGAACCGCGACTATGTCAAACTTAATCAGCTAAGTTTTACGCTCCGCGAGAAGCTCAGTACATTGGAACTGCATCCGGATGCTCGTGCCCAACTGGAAGAGGAATTGCGTTGGGCTGAAAGAAACCTTGGCGAAAAATATCATACTGGCATTGAGAACAAAAACCAAGACTTACTGAATTTTATTCGAAACAAAGACGATACTTTCTACGAGGATCCGGTAAGGTGTGGAGATTTTTTGTACTTTCTATCACATCAATATTTCCGAACGGCGAAGATGAGAAGAAGCATGAGTCAAATAGCCGAATACGAGCAAGGCCATGATGCGCTTAGAACTGCCGGCATTTTTAATCATATCCGAGCAACTAATGTCAGCGCGGGATTGTTCCTAGAAAGGAAGCAATATCGCATCAGATTCCTAGATAATGAAACTGCGATCCCGTACATCACAGGGGATCAACCGATCATAAACATGCTAGCCATAAATGGGACGGATGACCTTGAGCTTTACTATCCTCTTTCACCTAGACTAGCAGTGATACTTACAAAGGATATTGTAAAATTTCCGGATCGGGAACGCATGGCGTCGCAATTCGAAGTTGAGAGGTACAACTATGCTATTTATCATAAATCCGAGGATCAAATTTATTCGAACGACTCGAATTACTTGAAGTCCCTTGTGGCTATTGGGAAGCATGTGCTTCTGGATTGAGTCGAACGGCAAGATTGTCACTTGCACCGCACGTATCGTTTTTCTAGTGCGGCTCCATGGTTTAACGTCGGCTAATTGTGGTTGCTTATCCAAACCCGCCAGTCCCCTCCCGGCCCGGCCCCGCCACAAAGCGAACGTCCGGTATCTGCTTTCGCGGGCCGTAAGCCGATTGGCTGCTTCCCCCCCCCAATTCAGAAATTCAAACAAAGACACGACCCGGCAGGACGGTCTATTCCCCCCTTTGCGCCTCGGGATGAAAATATCCGAAAATCACCTTTGCCGTGGCGCGGTTGATGCCGATGACGGCTTCCAACTGCTCCATCGTGGCGCCCTTGATGGCTTTGACGGAGCCGAAATGGGTGAGCAGGGCTTTTTTGCGTTTGGCGCCGATGCCGGGCACGTCTTCGAGTTCCGAGACTGTTACGGCCTTGCCGCGCGCGGCGCGGTGGGTGGTGATGGCGAAGCGGTGGGCTTCGTCGCGCAGGCGTTGCAGGAAGAACAGCGCGGGGGAATCGAAGGGGAGCTGGAACGGCTCGCGGCCCTGCATGTGAAACCATTCGCGGCCGGCGTTGCGGTCGACGCCCTTGGCGATGGCGAGCACGGTGATGTCATCGACCCCGAGTTCGGCCAACGCGGAATGGACGGCGGAAAGCTGGCCGGCGCCGCCATCGATGAGCAGCAGTTCGGGGTAATCCTCGGCGCGCAAATCGCTCTCGGTGGTGTAGTTGCGAAAGCGGCGCGAGAAGACTTCGCGCATCATCGAGAAATCATCCGACGTGATCGCGGGGTTTTCGATTTTATATTTGCGGTAGGCGGTTTTTAAAAACCCCGCGCGCGTGGCCGCGACCATGACACCGTAGGCGAATGTGCCCATTAGATGCGAATTGTCGTAGATTTCGATGCGGTTGATGGGGCTGGTGGCGGTGATGTCTTCCAGCTGCTCGAACAGGGCGCGCTGGGTGGCGGATTCCTGGAGCTTGCGGGTGAGCGCGTCTCTGGCGTTTTCGGTGGCGCGCTGGACGAGGTCAAACTTGTCGCCGCGCCTGGGGGTTTGCAGCGTGACCTTTTGCTTGGCGGTGACGGTGAGGGCCTCCTCGATCAGTTTGGTCTCGGGCAGATCCTCGCCCAGCAAAATGAGCGGGGGGGCGGATTTGTCCTCGTAGAACTGCACCAGGAAGGCGCTGATGATTTCGGGCAGGGTCTCGCCCTTGGAGGTGGGGAAGAAGCAGCGATTGCCGTGGTTGAGGCCGTGGCGGATGAAGAACACCTGGATGGCCGCCTGGCCGCCCTCGAGATGGGCGCCGATGATGTCGGCGTCTCCCAGCGTGTTGAGGGAGAAGCTGTCGGTGCGAGTGACGTAGGCGAGCGCCTGCAGCCGGTCGCGCAGCTGCGCCGCCTGCTCGAATTCCAGCGCCAGGGCGGCCTGGGTCATGTCGTCCGAGAGGGATTTTTGCAGCTCGGTGATGCGGCCCGAGAGATAGGATTTGGCCTGTTTGACCAGCTTGGCATAGTCGGGCGCGGCGATGCGCCCGACGCAGGGCGCGCTGCAGCGGCCGATTTGGGCGAGCAGGCAGGGGCGGGTGCGGGATTTGAAATACTCATCCGAGCAGGAGCGCAGCTTGAACAGGCGCTGGAGGAGCTGGAGCGTCTGGTTGACCGACCAGGCCGAGGCGAACGGGCCCCAGACGGAACTCTCGGCCGGGCGGGCGCCGCGGTATTTCTCGATCTGGGGGTAGGGGTGGCCCTCGGTGAGCAGGATCCAGGGGTAGGATTTATCGTCGCGCAGCAAGATGTTGTAGCGCGGCTTGAGGGATTTGATGAGGCTGGCCTCGAGCAGCAGGGCCTCGGCCTCGGTGCGGGTGGTGATGATCTCCATCTGCGCGGTGTCGGAGACCATGCGCACCAGCCGCTCGGGCAGCTGGGGTGGCTTGGTGTAATAGGCCACGCGCTTTTTGAGGCTGAGCGCCTTGCCGACATAAAGCACGCCGCCCTTGCGGTCGATCATGCGATAGACGCCGGGCAGGTCGGGGAGGGTGGCGAGGGCGGCCTCGATGACGGGAACGCCAAGGGGGGAGGGGGTCACGGAATCCGGTTTGCGCGATGTTGTGGCCGCGATGATAGGGGAAAGCCGCCATGACCGGAAAGGGGGGATGTGGTTTTGCTCCCAAAGGGGCGGGCTGCTAGAGAGGATACATGAAAAGGCTTTTTCTGTCCGGCCGCGGTGCCACGCTGGCCGTTTGCACCTTGCTCTCGGCCTGCGCCGATGCCGGCCCCTCGGGCGCGGCCATCGCCAATGGGACAAATTCGGCGTATGGGGCGTATCTGGCCGCGCATTATGCCAGCCTGCGGCATGACCCAGGCGCGGCGTTCGCGTTTTACAGCGCCGCCTATGCGGCCATGCCGCCCAGCCAGGACATCGCCGAGCAGGGGTTTGTGAACGGCGTGCTGGCCGGCGCGCCCGATGCCGGGCGCTTTGCCCAGCCGCTGTCGGGCAACCCCATCGCCGCGATGTATGAGGGCAACCAGGCCATGGCGGCGGGGGATTATACCCGTGCCGTGAAGCTCTACCAAGCCCTGCCGGCCGATGATTTGATGGGGCTGATCAAGCCGCTGCTGGTGGCCTGGGCGCAGTTTGGCGCGGGCCAGGAGCCCGCCGCGCTGGCCGGGTTGCAGGCCGGATTTTCGGACAGCTCGTTCGGCCCGGTGTACCAGCTCAATGCCGCGCTGATCGCCGATGCCGATGGCGACCGGCTGCGCGCCGGGCCACTTTATGCCGCCGTGCCCACCGACCAGCCGAATTTGCGCCTGGCGCAGATTTTGGCCAGCTGGGACGCGCGCCAAGGCCAGGCCAGCAGCGCCGAGGCCGAGCTGCAAACGCTGGCGCAGCTGCACCCCGATCTCGAAATCGCCCTGCCGGCCTTGCAGGAAACCATGAGCAAGCCGGTGATCACCACCGCGCGGCAAGGCGCGGCGGAGGCGTATCTGACCCTGGCGGGCGCGCTGAACCAGCCCGGGCAGGCCGTGCTGCGCGAGGCGTTTTTGCGTTTTGCCCTGCAATTGCGCCCCGACCTCTCGGCGGCGCGGCTGCTGCTGGCCGACACGCTGGCCGGCGGTGGCGGCCCGAACGCCCAGCCCAGCCCCGCCGAAACGCGCGACGCGCTGGCCGTGCTGGCGCAAATTCCGGCGGGCGACCCGCTTTATGGCCCCGCCACCATGCAGCGCGCCGCCCTGCTGGCCGCCAACAACCAGCCCGCCCAGGGGGCGGCGCTGTTGCAGGGTTTGCTGCCCACGGCGCCCAATGACCCCATGCTGCTGAACACCCTGGCCGAGACGCTGCGCCAGGCCGGGCAATGTGGCCAGGCCATACCCTATTACACCCAGGCGCTGAGCGTGCTGGGCGCGGCCCCGCCCGAAGGTGCCTGGACGATTTATTTCGACCGGGGCGTGTGCGAGGACCAGACCGGCAATTGGCCCGCCGCCGAGGCCGACATGAAGCAGGCGCTCAGCCTCTCGCCCGACCAGCCTTATGTGATCAATTATCTGGCCTATAGCTGGGCGCTGCACGGGGAGAACATGGCCCAGGCCGAGGCGATGCTGACGCGGGCCGTGTCGCTCACCCCCGATGACGGGGCGGTGGTCGATTCGCTGGGCTATGTGCAGCTCAAGGAGGGGCAGACGGCCAAGGCGCTGAGCACGCTGATCCGGGCCGTGGAGCTCGACCCCTCGGATGCCGAGGTGAACGGCCATCTGGGCGATGCGTTCTGGCAGGCCGGGCTGCCCTTGCAGGCCGATTACCAATGGCAGCGCGCGCTCTCGCTGGGGCCGGATGACACGCTGAAAGCCGAGATCGAGGCCAAGATCGCCGCCCATTTCGGGGGGGGGCAGTGAGCGCGCGCTTCGCGCCGGCCAAGGTCAATCTGTTTCTCCACGTCACGGGCAGGCGCGGGGATGGCTACCATCTGCTCGACAGCCTGGCGGTGTTCGCCGATGTGGGCGATGTGGTGAGCGCCGAGGACGCGGAGACGCTCTCGCTCGAAATTGGCGGGCCGTTTGGCGCGGTGCTGCGCGCCGAGGACGATAATCTGCTGCTCAAGGCCGCGCGGCTGCTGGCGCCGGGGCGCGGCGCGGCGCTGGGGCTTGAGAAGAATCTGCCGGTGGCCTCGGGCATTGGCGGCGGCTCGGCCGATGCCGCGGCCGCCCTGCGGCTGCTGGCCAGGCTGTGGGGGATGACGGATGTCGACCTCGCCCCGCTGGCCTTGCAACTGGGCGCGGATGTGCCGGTTTGCCTGGTCTCTCGGCCGGTGCGCATGCAGGGCATTGGCGAGATTTTGGTGCCCGCGCCAAGGCTGCCCGCCTTTGGCATGGTGCTGGTGAACCCAGGCGTGGCGGTGCCGACGCCGGCGGTGTTCAAGGCCCGCGCGGGCGCGTTCAGCGTGCCGCCCGCGCTGCCCGCGGCCTGGGCCGGGTTTGAGGAGATGATTGCCGGCCTGACCGCCTGCGCCAACGACCTGGAGGCGCCGGCGATCGGCGTGGCGCCGGTGATTGGCGAGGTGCTGGCCGCCCTTGGCGCGCTGCCCGGCGCGGCGCTCGCGCGCATGAGCGGCTCGGGCGCCACCTGTTTCGCGCTGTTTGAAACCGCCCAGGCCGCGCGCGCGGCGGCGGCGCTGATTGCCCGGCCCGGATGGTGGTGTTGGGGAGGGGGGCTTTACCAGCCGGGGCAAGCCAGACTATGAGGGCGCAGCATTGGGACGTCGCCAAGCGGTAAGGCAGCGGATTTTGATTCCGCCATGCGGAGGTTCGAATCCTCCCGTCCCAGCCACTCCCTCCTGAAAATCTTCGCGTTGGTTTCCTATCTGCGCTGACATATCGTGTAGGGCCGCGCGGCGCGGCGGGAGTGAGACGGTGGATTTTGACCTGTTCGTGATTGGCGGCGGTTCGGCGGGTGTGCGGTGCGCGCGCATTTCAGCCGGGCATGGCGCGCGCGTGGCGGTGGCCGAGGCCCGGTTCTGGGGCGGCACCTGTGTGAATGTGGGCTGCGTGCCCAAGAAATTTCTGGTCATGGCGGCGGAATATGGCGGGGCCTTTGAGGATGCCGCCGGGTTTGGCTGGCAGGCCGAAACCCCCAGCCATGACTGGGCGGCGCTGATCGCCGCCAAGGACAAGGAGGTGGCGCGGCTGACCGGCATTTATCACCGGTTGCTGAACCAGGCGGGGGCGACGGTTTTTGACGGCTATGCGCGCTTTGTGGATGCCCATACGGTTGAGGTGAACGGCCAGAGGGTGAGTGCCGAGCGGATTGTGATCGCCACGGGCGGGCGGCCGACGGGGCTCGAGATTCCGGGCGCGGAGCTGGCCATTGTGTCCGATGACGCGCTGGCGCTGGCCGCGCGGCCCGGGCGCATCGCGGTGGTGGGCAGCGGCTATATCGCGGTCGAGTTCGCGGGGATTTTCGCCGGGCTCGGCGCGCGCACCCATCTGGTCTATCGCCAGCCGCTGCCGCTGCGGGGGTTCGATGACGATGTGCGCGCCGGGCTGGCCGAGGCGCTGGCGGCCAATGGCGTGGCGCTGCACCCGGGCGCGGTGCCGGTGAAAATAGAGCGCCAAGGCGCGGCCAAGGCGCTCACCCTCTCGGATGGCCGGGTGCTGGAGGTGGATGAGGTGTTTTTCGCCACCGGCCGGGCGCCCAACGTGGCGGGGCTGAACCTCGCCGCCGCCGGGGTGGCGCTGGGGGAGAAGGGCGAGGTGCTGGTGAATGAGCGCTATGAGACCTCGGTGTCCCATATTTACGCACTTGGCGATGTCACCGACCAGTTCAACCTGACCCCCGTGGCCACCGCCCAGGGCCATGCGCTGGCCGACACGCTGTTTGGCAACCGCCCCCGCGGCGTGAGCCTGGAAAACATCCCGACGGCGGTGTTTTCCATCCCGCCCGTCGCCACAGTGGGGCTGACCGAGGCCGAGGCGGTGGCGCGTGGCGAGGCGCGGATATTTGTCACCAAATTCACCCCCATGCGCCATGCGCTCTCGGGGCGGGCGCGCAAGACGCTGATGAAGCTGGTGGTGGATGCCCGCACCGACCGGGTGCTGGGCGCGCATATGCTGGGCGAGGACGCGCCCGAGATCATCCAGGGTTTGGCGGTGGCGATCACCGCCGGGGCGACCAAGGCGGATTTCGACCGCACCATCGGCATTCACCCCACGGCGGCCGAGGAATTCGTGACTTTGCGGACACAGACCAGGATTGCCGGCGCCTGATCTGGCGCCCGGTAGCCTTCATTCTTATTTCACGTCTATAAGGGTGCAAACGCCACGCCCTTCGGGAGAGACCATGGATACGATCACCCCAGCCCCGCGCGATACCGGCTGGACCATTGACAGCTGGCGCAACTGCCCGATCAAGCAGGTGCCGACCTATCCCGATCAGGCGGCGCTGGAGGCGATGGAAGCGCGGCTGACCAAATATCCGCCGCTGGTGTTCGCGGGCGAGGCGCGCAACCTCAAGGCCGCGCTGGCGCGTGCCGCCAGCGGCCAGGCCTTTGTGCTGCAAGGCGGCGATTGCGCCGAAAGCTTTGGTGATTTCACCGCCAATGTCATCCGCGACACGTTCCGCGTGCTGCTCCAGATGGCGGTGGTGCTGACCTTTGGCGGGCGCATGCCGGTGGTCAAGCTCGGCCGCATGGCCGGGCAGTTCGCCAAGCCGCGCTCCTCGGACACTGAGAGCCTGGGCGAGGTGACGCTGCCCTCTTACCGGGGCGACATCATCAACGGCCCCGATTTCACCGCCGCCTCGCGCACGCCGGACCCGGGGCGCATGGAGTTTGGCTATTTCCAGTCCGCCGGCACGCTCAATTTGCTGCGCGCCTTTGCCTCGGGCGGGTATGCCGACCTGCACCAGGTGCATCGCTGGAACCTCGATTTCGTGGCCAATTCGCCGCTTGCCGAGCGCTACCAGGATCTGGCCGTGCGCATCGACGAGACGCTGGGCTTCATGGCCGCCTGTGGCCTGACCAGCGCCGATACGCCCCAAATCCGCGAGACGGATTTCTACACCAGCCATGAATCGCTGCTGCTGCCCTACGAGCAGGCGCTGACCCGCCAGGATTCGACCACCGGCGATTTCTACGCCTGTTCGGCGCATTTTCTCTGGATCGGCGACCGCACGCGTCAGGCGGATGGGGCGCATGTCGAGTTCATGCGCGGGATCAGAAACCCGATCGGCATGAAGGTCGGGCCCTCGATGCAGGTGGATGATCTGCTGCGGATCATGGATATTCTAGACCCCGAGAACGAGCCGGGGCGCCTGACGCTGATTGCCCGCATGGGCGCCGACAAGGTGGCCGACAAGCTGCCGCCCCTGCTGCGCGCGGTGAAGGCCGCCGGGCGCACGCCGGTATGGATGTGCGATGCCATGCATGGCAACGGCATCACCACCGCGGCCAAGGTGAAGACGCGGCGCTTTGACGCCATCATGGCCGAGCTGAAGGGGTTTTTTGATGCCCATGAGGCCGAGGGCACGGTGGCGGGCGGCGCGCATCTGGAAATGACCGGCCAGGACGTGACCGAATGCGTGGGCGGGGCGCGCGGGCTCTCGGAGGAGGATCTGGGCGAGCGCTACGAGACCTTCTGCGACCCCCGGCTGAATGCCGAGCAGTCGCTGGAGCTGGCCTTCTATCTGGCCGAGGAGCTGAAATCCCACCGGGCGGGCCGCGCGGCGAAATGAACGCCCAGCCGCTGACCGAGGCGGAAATTTCCGCCCGGACGGATTCCTACTTCAACCGCACCAAGGCGGTGGTGCGCCGCTTTGGCGATGCGCGGGTGACCTATGCCATCTTCCTGCGCCGGCCGGTGGTTTCGGCCCCCGCGCTGATGGTGAACTGGCTGGAAGCCGTGGCCCGGGAGCGGGGCGAGGTGTTTGACATCGAGCTGTTGCACCCCGAGGGCGAATGGGTGGGGGCGGGCGAGCCGCTGGCTTATATCACCGGCTCGTTCATCGCGCTCTCGGACCTCGAGACCATCGCGCTGCAAAAGATAGGGGCGGCGTGCGTGGCGGCGCATAATGCGTTTCAGATGTCGGTGGCGCTGCCCGAGGCCGCGTTTCTGGCCATGGAGGCACGCCATTGCGCGGGCGCCGAGATGCAGGAGATCATGGCCTATGCCGCCGCTGTCGGCTCGGCGGCCGCGCAGAGGGAAGGCGCCAAGGGCTTTATCGGCAATGCCAATGACTGGACGGCACGCTATTTTGGCGCCACCCACGGCTATGGCACCATGCCCCATGCCCTGATCGGCTATGCGGGCTCGACGCTGCGCGCCGCCGAGATGTTTCATGAGACCTACCCCGACGAGCCGCTGACCGTGCTGGTGGATTATTTCGGCCGGGAGGTGAGCGACGGGCTGGAGGTTTGCCGGCGCTTTCCCGCGCTGGCGGCGGCAGGCAAGGTGGCGGTGCGGCTGGACACCCATGGCGGGCGGTTTTTGGAAGGGCTGGACCCGCAGGAGAGCTACGCCGTGCTCGAGCGCCATGCGCCGGGCGCGCTGCGGCGCTACCGGAGCCAGGCGGAGCTGCGCTATCTCATCGGCACCGGGGTGTCGGCGGCGGCCATCTGGCGGATGCGCGAGGCGCTCAATCTGGCCGGGTTCGGGGCGGTGCGGATTGTCGCCTCCTCGGGCTTCGGGGTGGAGAAATGCTCGGTGATGGCCGATGCCCGCGCGCCGATCGACGTGGTGGGGACGGGGAGTTTCATTCCCGAAAGCTGGAGCGAGACTTATGCGACGGCCGACATCATCGCCTATGACGGCCGGCCGCTGGTGAAGCTCGGGCGCGAATTCTTGCTGCGGGCGCGCGACGATGACTGAGACGCTGAAAATCGCCATCGCGCAGATGAATTTGCATCTGGGCGCGATCGACAAAAACCTGGCCGCCATCCGGCGCGTGCGGGCCGAGGCGGCGCGGCTGGGGGCGGATCTGGTGGTGACGCCGGAACTGTCCATCTCGGGCTATCCGCCCGAGGATCTGGTGCTCAAGCCCGCCTTTGTGGCCGCCTGCGAGGAAGCCGCCGCGGCGCTGGCACGCGACACGGCCGATGGCGGGCCCGGCGTGATTGTGGGTACGCCCTGGCACGCGGGCGGGCGGCTGCATAATGGGGCGTTTTTGCTCGAAAACGGCGAAATCAGCGCGCGCGTGGCCAAATGCGAACTGCCCAATTATGGCGTGTTCGATGAAAAGCGCGTGTTCGATGCCGGCGAGACGGCCGGGCCGGTCATGTTCCGGGGGTTCCGGCTGGGGCTGCTGATTTGCGAGGATTGGTGGTTTCCCGGCGTGCCCGCGGCGCTGAGCCGGGCCGGGGCGGAGCTGATCCTCTCGATCAACGGCTCGCCGTTCGAGGACGGCAAATGGCAAAAGCGCGTGGAGCTGGCCGGGCGGCGCGTGACCGAGACGGGGCTGCCCTTCATGTTCGCCGCCATGGTGTGCGGGCAGGATGAGGTGGTGTTCGACGGCGCCTCCTTCGTGCTCAATGCCGATGGCGCCGTGGCGCTGCGGGCGCCGCATTTCGCCGAGGCCCTGGCCGTGACCGAATGGCGGCGCGCGGGCGGCGGGCTCGTGTGCGTGCCCCAGCCCGTGGCGCCCGAGCCCGGGCGGCTGGAGCTGATCTATCAGGCCATGATGCTGGGCCTGCGCGATTATGTGAACAAGAACGGCTTTCCCGGCGTGGTGCTGGGGCTTTCGGGGGGCATCGATTCGGCCATTTCGGCCGCCGTGGCCGCCGATGCGCTGGGGCCCGAGCGGGTGCGCGCGGTGATGCTGCCCAGCCCCTATACCTCCGAGCATTCGCTGGAAGACGCGGCCGAATGCGCCAGGATGCTGGGGATACCCTACGAGACCATTCCCATTTCGGGCGCGATGGCGGCGTTCGAGGCCGCGCTCGCCCCGGCTTTTGCTGGACGGGCGGCCGATATCACGGAGGAAAACATCCAGTCGCGCTCACGCGGGCTGGTGCTGATGGCGATTTCCAACAAATTCGGGCCGATGCTGCTGACCACGGGCAATAAATCCGAAATGTCGGTGGGGTATGCCACGCTCTATGGCGATATGTGCGGCGGCTATTCGGTGCTCAAGGATATTTACAAGACCACGGTGTTCGCGCTCTCGGTCTGGCGCAACCAGGCCCACCCGGCCGGCGCGCTCACCCAGCCAGGGCCCGCCATGCCCGAGCGCATCATCACCAAGCCCCCCTCGGCGGAGCTGCGCCCCAACCAGACCGACCAGGACAGCCTGCCCCCTTATGACATTCTCGATGCCATTTTGGAGCAGCTGGTGGAGGAGGAACGCTCGGCCGACGAGATCGTGGCCGCCGGATTCGAGCGGGCGACGGTGCTGCGCGTGGTCAAGCTGCTCGACCGGGCGGAGTATAAACGCCGCCAGGCACCGCCTGGGGTGAAGATCACCTCGCGCGCGTTTGGCCGCGACCGGCGCTACCCGCTGACCAACGGGTTTAGCGCGCTGATCAAGTAACCCCCGGGCTTTTGGCCGCGCGCAGGCGGGTTGCGAAAAAAGGCGAGATATTTCTCTCGCCTTTTCCCTTGTTTTGGGTATTAGACTCCTTCGCCCTCGGGGGACCGGGGGCGCTGTCTGGGTTTTGGAGTGGTACAGATCAATGCCGGTGACGTTTTCCGCCGAGGATTTTGACCGGGTTTTTGACGCGACGGTGGTGCGCCGCGCGCAAAGCCTGATGGCGCTCGGGTTTGTCAAGGATGTCACGCTGCACGGCGATACGATTGACGGTGTGGTCGAGGATATGGACGGCACGCGCCGCACCACCACCATCACGCCGGAGAGAAAAGGCAGCCGGATCTCGTTCGCGGAGCGCGAATGCACCTGCGGCGAGCGCGGCTGCCGGCATCTGGCCGCCACCGCCCTGGCGGCGCTGGCCAAGTTTCCCGAGCTGCGCAAGCAGGCGCCCAAACAGCTGATCGATACCATCATTCCCGCCCGCGAGCGCCCGGCCGCCCCCCAGCCGCCGCGTGTGCGCCAGACCGGGCGGCGGCCCAGAGCCGCCAATATCGCGCCGCTGGCCATGCCCGAGGCGCCCGAGGCCGGCGCCCTGGTGCTGGAGCGCAAGGCCGTGCCGCTGCTGCGCCTGCGCCGCGTGCAAGGGCCCGATGAGTTCAACCGCAGCCGCATGATCGATGTGCTGACGCTCGATTTCGACTATGGCGGCGTGCGCGTGGATGGCGCGGATGAGACGCAGTTCATCCGGGTGCGCTCGGGCGGGCAGATCGCCTTTATCCGCCGCGACCCGGCCGCCGAGGCCGAGGCGCTGGACATGCTGCGCCCAGACGGCTTTGTGCAGATGCGCGTGGCGGACGGCAAATCGGCCCGCGGCCAGCGCGTGCTGGTGTTTCGGGGGCCCGAGGCCGCCGAAAAATGGCACCATTTTGTGGCCGTGCGGGTGCCCGAGCTGACCGCGCTTGGCTGGCAAAGCCATATCGACGCCAATTTTGGCCCGCAGCTGGCCGAGAATGTCGGCAATATCGATGTCACGGTCGAGGATGGCGAGGCGGGCACCTTCTCGCTGGAATTTGGCGTCGAGATCGACGGCGAGCGCCACCCGCTGCTGCCGATTTTGGAAAACCTGCTGGCGCGCGGCGGGATCGAGGCGGCGCAGATCGTCGAGGGCGAGATCATCACCAGCCTCGAGGATGGCCGGGTGATCAAGCTGCCGGCCGAGCGGATCAAGCGGCTGCTCGCCGTGATGGGCGATTTGATCGAGGCGGCCGGGCGCACGGCGGACAAGAACCTGGTGCTGCCCGTGGGCGCGGCGGCGACGGTGCTCGAGCTTGAAGACGTGCTGACCACCTCGTGGCAGAACGCCGCCGATATCGAGGCATATGTCGAGCGGTTCCGGGGCGAGCCGGATATCATCCCGGTCATCGTGCCGCCGGAGTTCAAGGGCAGCTTGCGCCCGTATCAGCAATATGGCGTGGATTGGCTGCAGCATCTGGCCAGCCACGGGCTGGGCGGGTTTCTGGCCGACGATATGGGCCTGGGCAAGACCGCCCAGACCATCGCCCATATCAGCGTGGAATATGGCGAGGGGCGGCTGACCTCGCCGGCGCTGATCGTGGTGCCGACCTCCTTGATCGCCAACTGGACCGCCGAGCTTGGCAAGTTCGCCCCGCATTTGAAGGTGGAGGTGCTGCACGGCATCGAGCGCCACGAGAAGCGCGAGCAGCTCGATGATGTGAACGTGGTGGTGACCACCTATACGGTGCTGACCCGCGATATCGAGGCCATGAAACAGCTGCCCTGGCATCTGGTGGTGCTCGATGAGGCACAGGCGATCAAATCGCCCGAGGCGCGGGCGACGCGCGCGGTGTGCATGCTCAAAACCACCAACAAGCTTTGCCTCTCGGGCACGCCGATCGAGAATAATCTCGATGAGCTGTGGTCGCAATTCGCCTTTCTCATGCCCGGCCTGCTGGGCGACCGGCGCAGCTTCACCAAGCGCTTCCGCACGCCGATTGAGAAAAATGGCGACCCGCTGGTGCGCGGGCAGCTGGTCAGCCGCATTCAGCCCTTTATTTTGCGCCGCACCAAGCAGGAGGTGGCGACCGAGCTGCCGCCCAAGCACACGATCTTGCGCCGCATCACCCTGGCGCCCGACCAGCGCGAGCTTTACGAGACCATTCGCGGCACGCTCTATGAGACCGTGCGCGAACAGATGGCCGAGCGGCCGCTGGCGCAAAGCCGGGTGATTGTGCTCGACGCGCTGCTGAAGCTGCGCCAGGCCTGCTGCGACCCGCGCCTGGTGAAGATCGGCGAGCATACCGGCACGGAAAGCTCGGCCAAGCTCGATGATCTGATGGAGATGATCTCGGAGCTGATCCCCGAAGGCCGGCGCATTCTGGTGTTCTCCCAGTTCACCTCGATGCTCGACCTGATCAAGCCCCGGCTGCATCAGGCGGGGATCGCGTTTGTGGAGCTGCGCGGCGACACGCGCGACCGCGCGACGCCGGTGCAGCGTTTCGAGGCCGGCGAGGTGCCGCTGTTCCTCATTTCGCTCAAGGCCGGCGGGCGCGGGTTGAACCTGATTTCGGCCGATACCGTCATCCATTACGATCCGTGGTGGAATCCGGCCATCGAGGCCCAGGCCTCCGACCGCGCGCACCGCATCGGCCAGACCAAGTCGGTGTTTGTCTATAAGCTCATCGCCACCGACACGGTGGAGGAGCGGATTTTGGAGTTGCAGCAGCGCAAGGCGGAGCTGGCCAGCATCGCCTTCGCCGACAGCGCCGGCATGGCCTTCAGCGCCGAGGATATCGACTTTTTGTTCGGCGCCGAGCCGCCGCCCTCGGCCGCGCGCGCGGCCTGAGCGATGGGGAAAATTGTCTGGCTGGCGTCGTATCCGAAGTCGGGCAATACGTGGCTGCGGGTGTTTTTGCATAATTACATCACGCAGGCCGCCACCCCTCACTCGATCAACCGGCTGACCGATTTTTCACTCGCCGAATGCGCCGCCGCGCTGTTTCACGCGCCCGGCGAGACGTTGAGCGACGAGGCGGTGCAAAAAAACCGCCCGCGCGTGCATGCGGAGCTGGCCGGGCTTGGCCCGGAGCTGGTGTTTGTGAAAACCCATAACGCCAATCTGGCCGTGCATGGCGTGGCGCTGGTGACGCCAGAGGTGACGGCGGGGGCGGTTTATGTGGTGCGCGACCCGCGCGATGTGGCGGTTTCCTACGCCGCCTATCTGGGCCGCGATGTGGATGAGACGATCAGGTTCATGGCCGCGCCTGGCGCGGTGAACGGCACGGATGAGGCGCAGGTGTTTGAGCTGCTCTCCTCCTGGTCTGGCCATGTGCGCTCCTGGGTGGGTGGCCGCCAGCGGCTGCTGGTGCGCTATGAGGATCTGGTGGCGGAGCCGGAGCGGTATTTCGCCCGCATCATCCGTTATCTGGGCACGGGCGAGGTGGATCAGGCGCGGCTGACGCGGGCCATCGGGTTTTCGAGCTTCGCGGAGCTGGCGGGGCAGGAGGCGCGCGATGGCTATGAGGCCAGCGGCGGGCAGGGGCGGTTTTTCCGCGCCGGGCGGGTTGGTGTGTGGCGCGAAGCGCTGAGCCCCGCGCAGGCGGCGCGCATCGAGCGTGACCATGGCGAGGTGATGGGCAGGCTGGGATACCTCGCTTAAGGGGCGAAATTAGCCCTGCTCCAGATTGGATCACCCTTCCGGGGGGCCTATATACTTGGCATAGTCAGCCCGACACATAATCATAAAGGAGGGACTGTATGTCTGAAATTGAAGTTGTGCCCGTGAAGCCGGCCATTGCCGCCGCGGCCCTCATGAACCGGGAGCAGTATGACCGCAAAGCCGCCGAGGCCGCCGCCGAGCCCGATAAATTCTGGGCCGAGGAAGCCAAGCGCATCAGCTGGATGAAGGCGCCGACCAAGATCAAGAACACCTCCTATCATGGTGATGTGTCGATCAAATGGTTTGAGGATGGCACGCTGAACGCCGCCGCCAACTGCCTGGACCGGCATCTGGCCGAGCGCGGCGAGCAAGTGGCGATCATCTGGGAAGGCGATGATCCGGGCATGTCGGAGAAGGTCACCTATCGCCAGCTGCACGAGAAGGTTTGCCGCCTGGCCAACGCGCTGACCAGCGCGGGCGTGAAGAAGGGCGATGTGGTGACCGTCTATCTGCCGATGGTGGTGGAAGCGGCCGTGGCGCTGCTGGCCTGCGCGCGCATCGGCGCCATCCATTCGGTGGTGTTTGGCGGCTTCTCGCCCGACAGTTTGGCCAACCGTATTCAGGATTGCAACTCGGTGGCGCTGATCACCGCCGATGAGGGGCGCCGCGGCGGCCGCAAGGTGGCGCTGAAGGCCAATGCCGATGAGGCGCTGAAGACCTGCCCGACCGTGAAGACGGTGATTGTCGCCAAGATCACCGGCGGCGACGTGGCCATGGAGGCCGGCCGCGACGTTTGGTACCATGAGGTGTGCGGCGCGGCTTCGGCCCAGCACCAGGCCGTGGAAATGAACGCCGAGGACCCGCTGTTCATCCTCTATACCTCGGGCTCGACCGGCAAGCCCAAGGGCGTGCTGCACACCACCGGCGGCTATATGGTGTGGGCGAGCTTCACGCACCAATATGTGTTCGATTATCACCCCGGCGAGATTTACTGGTGCACGGCCGATGTGGGCTGGGTCACGGGCCACACTTATATTGTGTACGGCCCGCTGGCCAATGGCGCCACCACGCTGATGTTCGAGGGTGTGCCCAACTACCCCAGCACCTCGCGCTTCTGGGAGGTGGTGGACAAGCACAAGGTCAATATCTTCTACACCGCCCCCACCGCCATCCGCGCGCTGATGCGCGATGGCGAGGAGCCGGTGAAGAAGACCTCGCGCCAGTCGCTGCGCATTCTGGGCTCGGTGGGCGAGCCGATCAACCCCGAGGCCTGGCTGTGGTATGACCGCGTGGTGGGCGAGCATCGCTGCCCGATCGTCGATACCTGGTGGCAGACCGAGACCGGCGGCATTCTGATCAGCCCGCTGCCCGGCGCCACCGACCTCAAGCCCGGCTCGGCCACCCTGCCGCTGCCCGGCGTGAAGCCGATGCTGGTGGATGGCGAAGGCAATGAGCTGCACGGCGCCACGGAAGGCAATCTGTGCATCGCCGATAGCTGGCCCGGCCAGATGCGCACCGTTTACGGCGACCATGCGCGCTTTGTGCAGACCTATTTCTCGACCTTCAAGGGGCTGTATTTCACCGGCGACGGCGCGCGCCGCGACGCGGATGGCTATTACTGGATCACCGGCCGCGTGGATGATGTGATCAACGTCTCGGGTCACCGCATGGGCACGGCCGAGGTCGAGTCGGCGCTGGTGGCGCATGAGGCCGTGGCCGAGGCCGCCGTGGTTGGGTTCCCGCATGACATCAAGGGCCAGGGCATTTACGCCTATGTGACCCTGGTGGCCGATGTGGAGCCCACGGAAACGCTGCGCAAGGAGCTGGTGGCCTGGGTGCGCAAGGAGATCGGGCCGATTGCCGCGCCTGATGTCATTCAGTGGGCGCCGGGCCTGCCCAAGACCCGCTCGGGCAAGATCATGCGCCGCATTCTGCGCAAGATTGCCGCCAATGAGACCGACAGCCTGGGCGATACCTCGACGCTGGCCGACCCCGGCGTGGTGACCGACCTGGTGGCCAACCGCGCGGGCTGAACCAAGGCGCCAAAGTTTTTGCGGCGCGCGCGTGGGGGCTTTTTCCAAGAAGCCCCCCACTTCTTTTTGGGTTTGCGCTTGACCTTTGGCCCGATTGGCCCGATAGCCGGGGCAGGCGCGTCCTGTGCCGTGTGCCCGCGCGTTCGCGGGTGGTTTGAAAATTCCTTTTGTTGCATCCCGCGTGGCCCTGGGGCCGCGCTACATGGATTCCCGCGCCCATGCATCTTGCCGAACTCAAAGCCAAAACCCCCACCGACCTGCTGGCCCTGGCCGAGGAGCTGGAGATCGAGAATGCCTCGTCCTTGCGCAAGCAAGACATGATGTTCGCGATCCTGAAAGCCTGGGCCGAGAACGACCAGGCCATTCATGGCGATGGCACGTTGGAGATCCTGCCCGACGGGTTTGGCTTTTTGCGCAACCCCGAGGCGAATTTTCTGCCCGGGCCCGAGGATATTTACGTCTCCCCCGCGCAGGTCCGCCGCTATGGGCTGCGCACCGGTGACACGGTGGATGGCGAGATTCGGGCACCCAAGGATGGCGAGCGTTATTTCTCGCTGGTCAAGGTCGACAAGATCAATTTCGAGAACCCGGAGGCGGTGAAGCACCGCATCAATTTCGACAATCTCACGCCGCTCTACCCGACCGCGCGGCTCAAGATGGAGGTTGAGGTTGCCGAGCCCACGGTCAAGGGCATGCAGAAGGATTATACCTCGCGGGTCATCGATCTGGTCGCGCCGATTGGCAAGGGGCAGCGCGCGCTGGTCGTGGCGCCGCCGCGCACCGGCAAGACCGTGATGCTGCAAAACATCGCCGCCTCGATCACCGCCAACCACCCGGAAGTGTTTCTGATGGTGCTGCTGATCGATGAGCGGCCCGAGGAAGTGACCGACATGTCGCGCTCGGTGCGCGGCGAGGTGGTGGCCTCGACCTTCGACGAACCCGCCACCCGCCATGTGCAGGTGACCGAGATGGTGCTGGAAAAGGCCAAGCGGCTGGTTGAGCATAAGCGCGATGTGGTGATTTTGCTCGATTCCATCACCCGCCTGGCGCGCGCGTACAATACGGTCGTGCCCTCGTCGGGCAAGGTGCTGACGGGTGGCGTGGACGCCAACGCGCTTCAGCGCCCCAAGCGGTTTTTTGGCGCGGCGCGCAACATCGAGGAGGGCGGCTCGCTCACCATCATCGCCACCGCGCTGATCGATACCGGCTCGCGCATGGATGAGGTGATTTTCGAGGAATTCAAGGGCACGGGCAATTCCGAGCTGATCCTCGACCGCAAGCTCTCGGACAAGCGCACCTTCCCGGCCATCGACATCACCAAGTCGGGCACACGCAAGGAAGAGCTGCTGGTGGAGAAATCCGTGCTCTCGAAGATGTGGGTGCTGCGCCGCATCCTCAACCCCATGGGCACCATCGACGCCATGGAGTTCCTGCTCGATAAGCTCAAATATTCGAAGACCAACAACGATTTCTTCGACGCGATGAATACCTGACGGCCCGCGGCGGGCTTGATTAAAATTCAGCCCCCGCCAGGGTATTTTTACAGCGCATTAACTCAAGGGGTTTACGGAAAGAAACGCATGCCTGTGGCGGGCATGTGTTTTCTTTTTATAGAGCCTTGCAGTGATGCTGACGAATACCATCGAGTTTTACGGTGCGGCCTTGTCGGTGCTCGATCAGCGGGCGACGCTGATTGCCGATAACATCGCCAATGCCGATACGCCCAATTACAAAGCCGCCGATGTCTCGTTTGACGATGCGCTGCGCGCCCAGCTTGGCGTGGCCTCGGCCGAGGCCGGGCCGCTTTACCGCCAAAATGGCGTGGTGGGGCTGAACGGGAATGATGTGTCGCTCGACCGTGAGCGGCTGGAGGCGACGGAGACGGGCGAGCGCACGGAAGCGACCGTGTCCTTTTTGCGCCAATCCACCGCCGACCTGATCACCGCCTTCCGCCCCAACCCCAGCGGCATTTGAGGGCAGCCATGACCGATATTTTCAGCATCATCGGCTCCTCGCTCAATGCCCAGAACCAGCGCATGGCGGCGATTGCCTCCAACCTCGCCAACGCCAACTCAATCACCAAGCCCGGCCAGCAGCCTTACCGGGCGCAGGAGGTGGTGTTTTCGGCGGCGCCCGTGATGGATGGCGAAAGCGCGCGCGCCACGGATCTGGGCGTGCAGGTGGCCGCGACCGTGCAAAGCAACGCGCCGCCCGTGCAGACTTACGATCCCGGCTCGCCTTATGCCGACAAGCAAGGATACGTGACCGGATCGAACGTGAACCAGGTTGATGAGATGGTGAACATGATCGACAGCTCGAACTCTTATTCGGCGTCGGTCGCGCTGCTTCAGCAATCGGTGAAAATCGACCAGCAAATGATTTCAGCCTTGCAGGTGGGATGATGACCAGCATATTAGCGCCAAGCGCCGCCACGGCGGCGGTGAATTCACATTCGGTTGCCGCCTCGACAACGGCGAGCACCACATCCTCATCCGGGTCCGGCGCCAGCATCAGCCAGACCGATTTTTTGAAGCTGCTGACGGCGCAGCTGCAATATCAAAGCCCGACCAACCCGGCCGACCCCACGCAGCTGGCCTCTGAATTCGCGGCCATTTCAACGGTGCAAGGCATAAACTCGCTCAATTCCAAGGTGGCGGCGATTTCGACCAGCACCGGCGCCGCGCAGATGGCCCAGGCGGCCTCGCTGGTGGGCAAGAAAGTGGCCGTGACCGGCGATGTGCTGACCACCAACGCCGCGGGCTCCGCCCAGGGGGCATTTGTGCTGGCGGCGCCGGCCAGCAGCACGACAGTTACGGTTTTAAACCAAAATGGCTCGCTGGCGGGCACGCTGTCTCTGGGGGCATTGCCGGCGGGGCAAAATCAATTCACCTGGACCGGCGGAACGGCGGGCTCGAAATATTTATATGACGTGACGGCGAATTCGGCGTCGTCCGGCGCCGTCTCTGTCACGCCTTACAGTGTTTACACGGTCAATGGTGTCAATCTTTCAGGCTCGGCACCAACGCTCAATGTCGCGGGGACGGCCTCTACCGTGCCTGTCTCGTCAATTCAAACCGTTCTGGACTGATCACCATGACCCTTCAAACCGCCCTCTCGGGGTTGATTAGCGCGCAAACCGGTCTCAACACGGTCTCGAACGATCTGGCCAATGCCAGCACCACGGCCTTTAAGAGCCAGATGGCCTTGTTCGAGGATATGTACCCGTCCAATGTTTCCAATGTGCCTGGCATTGGCGCGACCACAGAGGGGATTTCCTCGGACCTGACCGAGGGTAATTTGACCTCGACGGGCAATCCGCTCGATGCGGCCATTCAGGGGTCGGGCTATTTCATCGTCAGCAATAACGGCGCGCAGCAATATACGCGCGATGGCGCGTTTCAGCTCAACGCCACCGGGCAGCTTGAGACGCTGACGGGAAAGCCACTGATGGGATATGCGACAAATTCAAGCGGCGCGCTGAACAGCACGCTGGGAACCATCACCATAAATACCGGCGCGGTGCCGGCGCAGGCGACGGGAAATTTGGGCGTGACGCTGAATTTGAATTCGGGCGACAAGCAGATTCCCTCGACCACGACCTTCAACCCTGCTGATTCGACCACTTATGATGAAACCACGTCGGTGGTGGCATATGATTCGCTTGGCAATGCCAACAGGGTGCAGCTTTATCTGGTGCAAAACCAGCCGACGACAACCGGGGCAACGCCGAACTGGACGGTTTATGCCCAGCCTATGACGGCTTCTGGCACCGCCATAGGCACGCCGACAAATTTGACGACGCTGAATTTTTCCAGCACCGGCACGCTGACCTCGGGCAGCCCCGCGACCTTGGCGGTGAATTGGGGAAATGGCGCGGCGAATTCAAATTTGAGCTTTAATTTTTCAGGAACATCCTTGGCCGCGCAAAGCTTTGCCGTGGCGGGGCTGACGAATAATGGCTATGCGTCTGGCTCTTATACCGGCACCTCGATCAACAGCCAGGGGCAAATTCAATCGACATATTCCAACGGCCAGACGGTAAGCGCCGGTACGCTGGCGCTGGCAAATTTTCTAAATCCTGAAGGTTTGGCGCCGGTTACGGGAAATTTGTATAATTCTTCGTCTACCTCTGGGCAGGCTGTGGTGAATACGCCGGGTTCGGGATTGGCGGGGACATTGTCTGGCGGGTATCTGGAAGCGTCGAACGCTTCCACCTCGTCTCTGCTGGTGTCGCTCATTCAATATCAGCAGGCTTATCAGGCCAATACATCCGTTATTCAAACGGAACAACAAGACAGCACGCGTCTGTCGCAGATTTAAATGCAGAGCAACAGTTTATATACCGGCATGGCCGGACTTCAGGCGATCCAGGCGCGGATGCAGGCTTTGTCGAGCAATCTCGCCAACAGCAACACGCCAGGCTACGCCGCGGTGCAGGCGATTTCGGATACCGCCTATTACCAGGGCAGCAACGCGCCAATTGGCGGCGATGTGTTGGTGAGCACGCCAGGGCCAGACCTTACACAGGGGGCGCTGAACCATACAGGCGACCCGCTGGATGTGGCGCTGGGCGGCGATGCCTGGTTGCAGGTGCAGACCACCAACGGCACGGCGCTGACGCGCAATGGGCAATTGCAAATATCGGCGGCCGGGCTATTGACCGATGCCGGTGGCAATCCGGTTTTGGGCGTTGGCGGGCAGCCGATCAGCCTGCCGCAATTGACGAATATTACGATTGCCAATGACGGGACGATTTCGGGTGTCTCGGCCTCGAGCCCCGGGGGGGCTGCACAGATTTATGGGCAGATCTCTCTCGTTAGCGCACAAAATGTAAATCTTACGCCTTTGTCTGGAAGTCTTTACACCACACCAGCGGGAACGACGCTGTCGCCGTCGCAAAACGGTTCATTGCACCAGGGCTATTTGAACGATTCGAATGTCGATCCGACCATGTCGATGATGAGCATGATCAATGACAGCCGTGCGTATCAGTTACAGACGGAGATGATCAAAAGCCAAAGCTCGGCCTCTAAGGATATGAACAACATAGTGAGCCAGGCTTAATATTCATGATTTGCGGATTTGAAAGGTAGCCTGAAAAATGGATCACGCGTTGGACACGATCGCCACGGGTCTGGCGGCCAGCCAGATGATGATGAACACGATCGCCGACAATCTTTCAAATGTGAACACCACGGCTTTCAAGTCTGAGACACCTGAATTTCAGACATTGCTGTATCAGGATGGCACGCAGCCAGGCGCCAACTCAACGGGGCAGACCGTCTACCCATCGGGGTTGGAGTTGGGCACGGGGGTCAAGGTGGCGTCGATCAAGCAGACCGAGACACAGGGTACACTAACCAGTACGGGCAACCCGCTGGATGTGGCGATTAATGGCCAGGGTTATTTTCAGGTCAATCTGCCTTCCGGCCAGACGGCTTATACCAGGGATGGCGCCTTTCAGCTCAACTCGGCTGGGCAGCTGGTGACCTCATCGGGCTACCAGGTCATTCCCAATGTGACCATTCCGGCTAACGCGCAGTCAGTGACAATCGGGACGGATGGAACCGTATCGGTGACATTGCCTGGATCATCGACGGCCACGCAGGTTGGGCAAATTCAGTTGGCAAACTTTGTCAACCCGCAAGGTTTGCAGCCGCTGGGCGGAAATTTATATGCGGCCACGACATCTTCGGGCACGGCGGTGGCGGGGGCGCCGCAATCAAACGGTTTGGGCTCGGTCAACCAGAGCTATCTGGAAGCCTCGAACGTGGATGTGGTGAAATCGATGGTGGATATGATCGCGGCGGAAAGATCCTATCAGCTTGGCGCACAGGTTGCCGCGGCCGTTGATAACCAGATGAACTATCTGGCCCAGGCCGCGGCCGGCTCATGAGATTGGGAATTTTACCGGCTTTGTTGCTGCTGGCCGCGTGCCAGACCACGCCACCCGGCCCGCCCGCGCTTGTGAAGCCCGCGGCATTTCCGGTTGCGGTGAATGAACCACCATCGTCCGAAAACGGATCGATTTTCATGCCGGTTGCGGCGGGTTCCATTTATGAGCCACGCCATGATTGGCGGGTGGGAGATTTGGTGACCATAAATATTGTGACCACCAGTGCTGCCAATAATACGGACGCGACAGATTTGACCCGCAAAGGCAAGATCAGCGATTCAATGACAAATTTCATGGGCATACCCATGAATTTTGGGCAGGTGAATGGCGGTTCGATTTCACCCAGCATTGGCGCGACGTCTGATCAGGAATTCAGTGGCGCGGGCAGCGCGGTTGCGGCGAATAATATCAGCGGCCAGGTGGAGGCTGTGATTACCAATGTCGATGCCAACGGCACGCTGGCATTGGCGGGACGGACGAATGTCAACATCAATGGCAATGTCGTTTCTTTGGTGGTGACCGGGTATGCAAGCCCGGATGATATTGCGTCCAATACCACGATCAGCTCCAATCAGGTGGCGGATATGAATGTGCAATATGTCGGCAATGGACCGACGGCGGGGGCGCATCAATTGCCGTGGTTGCAGAGATTATTGAATGTGATTGCACCTTTCTGATGAATAAGCGAATTATTTTATCTTGTGTCTTGGCCGTTTTTGGCTGGGCTGGTGCGGTGAAGGCGGATGTGACCACCATCGGCCAGCTGGTTTCTGTTTCCGGCGCGCCGACCAACCAGATATATGGCTATGGGTTGGTGGTTGGTTTGCCGGGGACGGGGGACCAGACGACACAAGTGCCCTACACACAGCAATCAATTTTAAATATGCTGAGAAATCTTGGTATTTCGCTGCCGAATGTGACGACGATGCAGCCTAATGACGTGGCTTCAGTGATGGTTACGGCGGATGTTCCGGCATTTTCGCATGCCGGTCAGCGCATTGATGTCATGGTATCGGCATTGGGAAATGCAACATCTCTGGCGGGGGGCATATTGTTGCCGACACCGTTGCGAGGTGCCAATGACGCGACCTATGCCGAGGCACAGGGGCCCCTGCTTGTCAGCGGTTTTTCGGCTGGAGCGGGAGGAAATTCGACCACGCAGAATGTGCCAACTGTTGGTACGCTGCCAAATGGCGCGATTTTGGCGGCGACGATTCCAGCAACATATTCAGTTAATGGACAATCCGCCTTGTTGGTCAATTCGCCTGATTTTTCTTTGGCACAGGCGATTGCCAATACCATAACCGCCAAATTTGGTGCCGGCAGCGCGCAGGCGGTCTCGCCCGGAGAGGTTGATGTTTCCGCGGGGGGCAGTGATCCCATGCAGTTTTTGGCGAATGTTTTGAGCACCACGATCACGCCTCCTGATGCGAACCCGACGATTGTGGTCGATGCCCAAAGCGGCACGATTGTTATGAATGCCGGTGTGGTACTCGGTCCGGCTGTGGTCAGCCATGGTGATTTGACGGTCAATATTCAGACACAAAACTCGGTAAGCCAGCCAAATCCGTTGAGCACGGGGCAGACTGTTGGTGTACAAAATAGTGTTGTCAATGCCAAGCAGGGCAAGGCGCAAGTGATTGCCTTGCCAAAGACTGCGACATTGCAGGATGTTGCCGCGGCACTGAACGCCGTTGGGGCGACGCCATCTGATTTGATTGCGATTATTGAAGCCTTGAAGCAGGCTGGGGCGATAAATGGGACGGTGAAGGTGATATGAATATTTCTGGTGCGCACCTCATCACCTCTCCGGAAATTTCAAAAAAACAGGCCGCGCAAAAACTTGTCGGTGAACTTTGGTATGACATGCTTGCCGAGCTTGATAAAACCACGGGGGGATATCAATCCGCGGATACGGGAAATTTTCAGGACATGATGAATTGGCAAGTTTCTGAAAGCGATTTTTCCGCTTATGACAAATCTCTTGTCGATGCCATTATGGCCTCGATCGATGGAAAACATGATGTTGGCGGCGTATTGTCATCACGAATAATTAACAATATGCCGTTGAGTGAAGATTTAGTGGCGGGATCGATGGCGGCCATGCCAAGTACAGACACGATGAGCCTGGTGGGGTCGGATGAGAAATGGGCCAATTTGGCGAGCGCGATCTGGCCGGCTGTTCGTAAAATATCGGCGGATCTGAACATTCCGGCGGTGGGGATTTTGTCTCAGATTGCGCTGGAAACCGGCTGGGGCAGCGCAACGCCGGGGAATAATTTATTCGGCATCAAGGCAATAAAGGGTGAGCCTGGGCAAAGCCTGGAGACGCAAGAATGGGTTAATGGTACCGATGTTAATGAATTGGCAAATTTCAGATCTTATAGAAGCGTAGATGCGGCGCTTAGTGATTACGCAAGGTTGATTCATATGCGGTATAGTAAAGCGACTAACAGCCAAACGGTTGCTGAATTCGCGGATGCCTTGCAAAATTCTGGATATGCCACGGATTCTAATTATGCACAAAAGATCATAGATATTTCTAATTCAGATAGAATGAAGAGGCTGGTTTTGGAAGTTTCTGGCGCAACAAACAGGTAAAGGCTGGGTTGGCGGATGAGTGGCATAAACAACGCGATCAATGTTGCCTATAGTGGATTGCAGGTGTTTGAGGCGGGGATTTCGGCTGTCTCGAATAATCTGGCCAATGTGACAACAACGGGCTATGCCGCCGAGAGCGTTCTTTCACTCACGGCGCAAGGCGGATATGGGCAGCCCGGTGCCGGGGTGCAAGCGCCTGTTATCACCAGAGCCTCGGGAGGATTTGCGACAACGCAGCTTTGGGCGGCCAATTCGGCAAGCCAGGCGGCGAGTGTCATGTCTTCATCATTGACCAATATTTCCAACGCGCTTCAGAATAATGGTGATGTGCAAACGGCGGTGAATCAGTTTTTTAACGATGTCAGCGCATTGGCGGCCAATCCGTCCAGCACGGCGCAGCGCCAGACGGTGCTGGCCGATGCCGGACAGGCGGCGGGGGTTTTCAACACGGCCAGCGCGCAGCTGGGAGGCGTCGTGACATCGGCGCAAACTGCTGTGGGAACACAAGTGACTTCGGCTAATGATTTGTTGACGCAATTGCAGCAGATCAACAAAAATCTGGTGCAGGATCCAAACAGCCCGAGCCTGCTTGATCAACAGACGGCGGCGCTCGATTCATTGTCTAAAATATTGCCGGTCAGTGTTATTCCACAGCAAAATGGAAGTGTGCTGGTGACTTCCGGCGGTACGGTGTTGCTGGACCAGAGCGGCGCGCAAAATCTTTCGGCTTCGACATCAGGCGCGGGTGCGGTCACGGTAAAAGCGGGAAATGGCGGCAGCCTTGCGCTTGGCGCGGCGGATGGCGCGCTGGGCGCGCAGGTGGCGACGATTCAAGCCGCGCAGGCGGCAACGCAATCCGTTTCAGCTCTGGCAACGGTTTTTGGCTTGACGGTCAATGCGGCCCAGTCTCAAGGTTTGACCTTGAAGGGCAAGTCCGGCACGGCATTATTCTCGGTTCCCGCCCCACAGGTAACGGCAGGCAGCGCCAATACCGGCACGGCGACGGTAACAGCCAGCATAAGCTCTCCCGCCAGCCTGCCGCTGGATGGCGGGCCGTTTCAGGTTAGTTATAATGCAACGTCGGGATGGAGTGCGGTGGATCAGGCATCTGGCGCCAGCTATCCGGTTTCGGGAACGCCGCCGAGCTTTGCCGGTATCGCGCTCGCCGTGTCGGGAACACCCGCGACGGGTGACCGGTTTTTGGTGAATCCGGCGCCAAATGCGGCTACGGGCATAAGCGCGGTTCCGTTATCGACCGCCGACATCGCGGCGGCCGACCCTTATGTGGCGAGCGCGGGAACATTGCAGGCGGATGGTTCAATTTCAAACAATAATGGCGGCACGGTCAGTGCCGGCGCCGACACGGTGGTAAGTACACCAAGCACGAGTGCGGCGGTGGTGCCCGCGAGCTATTATGGGCAGAATTTGCAAATCAATTTCTCCAGCGCTTCGAGCTATACGGTTTCGGTGGCCGGGAGTACGACGCCGATCATTGCCTCGGGCACGTTGGGGGCAAATGGCGGCAATGTCGCGGTTTCCTATCCATCGGCCAGTGGCGGTTCGCAATATTGGCAGTTGCCCATTTCCGGGACGCCCGTCGCGGGGGATACCATGACCTTGACGCCGGGCGGAAGCGCCAGCGGCAGCAATGCCCAACGCATGGCGTCGTTATGGACCAGCTCGTCCGGCACGGCGGCGGGGTCGTTGGAAGGCGGGTTCATCTCGCTCGCCACGCAACTGGGCCAAAATGCCTCAAGCGCGCAGAATTTGGCCACCTCGACCTCCGCGCAACTGACGACGGCGACATCCAACTTGCAAAATATCGTGGGGGTTTCGAGTGACCAGCAGGGGGTTTTGTTGACCAGCTATCAGCAATCCTATCAAGCGGCCGCGCAGGCGATCTCGATTGCGCATTCAATGTTCGAATCGTTGGTGCAGGTGGTGTGAAATAGCATGAAAAAATCCATGATGGCGATCATCGCCGGTGGCGCGGTGCTGGTGCTGGGGGCAGGCGGCGGGGCGGCTTTTATGCTCATGCACCGGGCGCCCGCCAGCGCCGCCGCGGTGGCGCCCAAGCCGCTCTATTTTGCCGATTTGTCAAATCTGGTGGTCAGCGTGCCGTCCGACGGCTCTGGTGGCGATCAGGTTTATATCCAGATCTCCGTGCAATTTTCGAGTTATGATCAAAATGCAGTGACGGCGTTTGACACGGTTTCACCGATCATCAAATCGCAGATGATCCAGTTCATGATGGCGAAAACCGCCAAGGACATCATGGATCCGGCGAATCAATCCTCCATGTCGGCGGCGTTTTTGAAAATCGTCAATGGCGCGATGAGCAAGGCCGGGCCTTATAGCGGCACGGCGCCGTTTTTGGCCGCTTATATCACCAATCTTGTTGAGCAGAATTGAGATGTTGAGTGCGGCCTCCTTCGTGGACTGGGTAAAATAACAGCATCTTTGCCGGTGGGTAAATTTACCTCTGGCCTTGGTACGATGAGTTTTCGATAAAATATGGGATTCTCAGAATGTCTCCGGCGATGATCGATCTTGTGCAGAGTGTGGCGGGGAAAGGGAGCGACTCTTATTCGCTCAATGTCCAGACGCTCATTGTCATCACCAGCCTGGCATTTTTGCCTTCTGTGCTGTTGCTGATGACCTGCTTTACCAGAATCATCGTGGTGCTATCGGTTTTGCGCCAAGCCCTGGGGTTGCAAACCACGCCACCCAACATGATTTTGGTGGCGCTCTCGCTGATATTGACCGTTTTCATCATGAGGGGCGTGCTCCAAAAAGAGCAGGATGTGGCGTTAACGCCTTATCTCAACGGCGCCATCACCTTCAACCAGGCGCTTGCGGCCGCCGAGCCGCCGATACAGGCTTTCATGGCAGGGCAAACCAGAAAGGATGCGTTGCATCTCTATGTCGATTTGAGCGGCGAGACGGATATTTCAAGCACGAACATTCCAATGTGGATCTTGGTGCCGGCCTTTGCCACCTCTGAGCTTGAGACGGGCTTTCAAATATCCTTTCTCATTTATTTGCCGTTTGTGCTGGTCGATCTGGCGGTGGCGGCCATACTCATGGCGCTGGGCATGATCATGGTGTCGCCAAACCTTGTGTCATTGCCGCTGAAATTGCTGATGTTCGTGTCCATCCATGGCTGGGTTCTGGTGCTGGGCACATTGGCCAACAGCTATCTGGTAAAATAGCCATGCCGTATTATCTGGTGGTTTTCGAGCGGCTGCTGAATGTGGAGTGGCGCATTGCCGCGTGGTTTGTGCTGGCCTCTTTGGTCATCGGGCTGGTGGTTTCCTATATTCAAGGTATTTTCCAGATCGATGATCCGATCCTCAGCCTGGGGCCCAAAATTGCCGTTGTGGGCGGCGCGGTTTTTATGTTCGGGCCCTATGTGTTTGGGGGGTTGAGCGCGACGCTGGCCGATTTCATCATGCATATTCCCGCCGCGATCAGGGTTTCATGGTGATTTCCGAGAGCGGCATTTTGCTGGCTCTCAGCCATTTTTTATGGCCGCTGGTGCGTATTTCGGGGTTTTTTATGACCGCGCCGGTATATGGGTCGGCAATGATCCCGCGCCCCGCCAAGGCCTTGCTGGCCATGGCCATGTCGGGCTTTGTGGCGTGGGGCCATGGCGGTTTGCCGCCCTTGCCTGGCAATGTGGCGGCGTTGGCGGTGCTGCTCGCCGGGCAGTTTCTCTATGGCGTGGTGCTGGCGCTGGCCTTGCAGATTGTGGTGAGCGGCATTGCCTGCGCGGGTGAAATTTGCGGCCTGGTCATGGGCCTGTCCTTCGCGCAGCTGCAATTTCGCGACAGTGAGGGCCAGACCTCGGTTTTATACGATCTCATGCTGTGGATCGGGCTCATGGGCTTCATGGCGGCGGGTGGGCCGGTTTGGCTCATGGCGGCGTTTTACCATTCGTTCGACCAAGGCATGGCCATGCCAAGCGCCGCGGCGTTGGGTGGCATGGCGGCGTTTGGGCAAAGAATTTTCGCCGAGGCGGTGGAGCTGGCCTTGCCGGTCATCGTGGCGGGAATGACGGTCAATCTGGTGGTCGGTATCGTCTCCGTTTTCTCGCCGAGCCTGAATTTGATGAGCATCGGCTTCCCGCTGATGATCTATGTTTGCATGGCGGTGTTCGCGGCCAGCATTCCGTTTTTTGGCGATGTCATCCATGCCTCGATCGGGCAGGGCATGGTCTATAGCTCATGGATGATCCACCATGTCGGGTGATGAGGGCGAAAAGAAGCACCAGCCAACAGAGCGGCGGCTCCAGCAGGCGGCCGAGCGCGGCGACATTGCCCGCTCGACCGATATGCCCAAGGCCGCCGCCATCATGGGCACGGTGTTTTTGGGGTTTTCCATGTTTGCCGGCCTGTCCAGGAGTTTTTTCGCCGATTGCGGCGGCTGGCTCAGCATGGCGGGCACAATGGATGTGCACGCGGCGGCGGGGTGGGTGCGGGTTTTTGCCTCCGTGGTGCTGGAGGTGGCGCTGGTGGTGGCGCTGTTTTCGCTGGCGGCGTCGTTCGCGCTGGGCGGGTGGGTATTTTCGATCGGGCTGGTGAAATTCGATCTGAGCCGCCTCGGGCTGGGCGGCGGGCTCGGGCATCTGCTCTCGGGCCGCCAGATCGGCGAGGCCATGAAATCGACGGTCAAGGTTTTTATCATCGGCGGCACGGCGGCGGCGGCGTTTCTGGCGGCCGAGCCTGGGTTCGGCGCGCTGGTGCGGGCCGGGCAGCCGGGCCCTGGCATTGTGTTTGGCGCGGTTGGGAAAATATTGCTGCCGGTATGCGCGGTGATCGGCATGGTCGCGGCGGCGGACATGGCGCTGCAATATCGTGCCCACCGGCAGCGCCTGCGCATGAGCGATCAGGAAATACGCGAGGAAATGAAAGAGGCCGGGGGCAATCCGCATGTCAAATCCCGCCAGCGTATGCTGGCCCGCAAAATGGCGCGGGCACGGCAGATGACCAAGATCGGCGAGGCGACGGTGGTGGTGGCCAACCCCACCCATTATGCCTGCGCCATGCGCTACCGGCGCGGGGTGGATGATGCGCCCCTGCTGCTGGCCAAGGGGGTCGATCTGGTGGCGCAGGAGATTTTAACCCGCGCCCGGGGGCATGGCGTCCCGATTATCGAGGCGCCGCCCCTGGCGCGCGCCATCTACCGCACGGTGGAGCCCGGTGACCATGTGCCGGTGGTGCTCTACCGCGCCTGCGCCGAGGTGCTGGCCTATATCTGGCGGATGCAGAGATGGCGCGTGAGTGGCGGGCAGCGCCCGGCGCCCTTCAAACTCTCGACCAATATCCAGGATTCCTGGCCCGGCTGAGCGGGCCGGGCAGAGATGGCCCGCCCAGCCCGGCCGTCTTCAGGCGTCCAGATTGGCGACCTTGAGGGCGTTGGTGACGATGAAATCGCGCCGCGGCTCGACGATATCGCCCATCAGGGTCGCGAAAATCTGGTCGGTATCCTCGGCATCCGAGATTTTTACCTGTAGCAGGCGGCGCGCCTCGGGGTTGAGGGTGGTGGCCCACAACTCCTCGGGGTTCATCTCGCCCAGCCCCTTGAAGCGCGAGATGGTGAGGCCCCGGCGACCATAGGCCAGCAGCGCATCCCAGAACCCAACCGGGCCGGTCACTTTCTTGGCCGGGCCGTCAATGGCCAGGGTGGTCTCGTCGGTGAACAGGCCGGCGAGCTTGCCCGCGCGCTCGGCCAGGTAGCGGGCCTCGGCGGTGCGCAGGCTGGCGGCGTCGAGTGTGTAATGCTCGGCCACGCCGCGCACGGTGCGGCCAAGCTTGATGCCGGCGGCGTCAGATGTCACCACCCAGCCGCGCTCGGTGGCCGCCGAGATATGGTTGAGCCGGGCGGCCAGCGCGGCGTCCTTGCTGGCATCGCCCAGGCTGGCGGGCGCGAGCAGCCCGGCAATGGCGATCTGCTCGAGATACGGCACGGGCAGCAAATTGGCCAGGGCGCGCAGCCGGTGGGCCGCCTGGCCCAGCCAGGGAATTTCGGCGCTCAACGCCTCGCCGGCCAGCGCGCCGCCTTGGGTGGCGAGCTTGGCCTCGCCCAAGGCGCGCTCGAGCAGAAAGGCTTCCAGCGCGTCATCGTCTTTCAGGTAGCGCTGGTCGTTGCCGCGCTTGGCGCGGTAGAGCGGCGGCTGGGCGATGTAGAGATAACCCTGCTCGATGAGCTGGGGCATCTGGCGGTAGAAGAAGGTGAGCAGCAGCGTGCGGATATGCGACCCGTCCACGTCGGCGTCCGTCATGATGACGATGCGGTGATAGCGCAGCTTGGCGGGGTCGAAGCCGCCCTGGTCGGGCTCGCCGCGCCCAATGCCCGCGCCCAGTGCCGTGATCAGCGTGCCGATTTCGGCCGAGGACAGCATCTTGTCGAAGCGCGCGCGCTCGACATTCAAGATCTTGCCCTTGAGCGGCAAAATGGCCTGGAATTTACGGTCGCGCCCCTGCTTCGCCGAGCCGCCGGCCGAGTCACCCTCGACCAGAAAGAGTTCGGATTTCGCCGGGTCGCGCTCCTGGCAATCGGCCAGCTTGCCGGGCAGCGAGGAGATATCGAGCACGCCCTTGCGCCGCGTCAGTTCGCGGGCCTTGCGCGCGGCCTCGCGGGCGGTGGCGGCGTCCACCACCTTTTGCACAATCAGCTTGGCTTCCTTGGGGTGCGTCTCGAACCAATGGTTGAGCGCGTCGGCGACGGCCGCCTGCACCACCGGCTGCACTTCCGAGGAGATGAGCTTGTCTTTGGTCTGCGAGGAGAATTTCGGGTCGGGCACCTTCACCGAGAGCACGGCCGAGAGCCCCTCGCGCATATCCTCGCCCGAGAAATCGGCCGTGTCTTTCTTGGTGGCGAGGGTTTTGGCATAGGCGCTCACCACGCGGGTGAGCGCGCCCCTGAACCCGGCCAGGTGCGTGCCGCCATCGCGCTGGGGGATGTTGTTGGTGAAGCAGAGCATGGTCTCGTGGTAGGAATCGTTCCACGAGCAGGCGAATTCGACCTTGATGCCGCTCTCCGCGGCCTCGGCGGCGGCGGTGATGGGCTCGGGGATCAGCGAGGTCTTGGCGCGGTCGAGCCAGGTGCAAAACTCCTTGATGCCGCCTTGATAGTGGAACAGCACCTCCTGCACGGGCTCGTGGCGCTCATCGCGCAGCAAAATGGCGAGGCCGGAATTGAGGAAGGCCAGCTCGCGCAGGCGCCGCTCGAACACGCCATAATCGAACTCGACATGGGTGAAGGTCTCGGGCGAGGGCTTGAAGGTGACCTCGGTGCCGGTCGGCCGGTCTGAGGGGCCGACGACGATGAGCGGCTGCACGGTCTCGCCGCGCTCGAAGCGGATGAAATGCTCAAGGCCGTTGCGCCATATGCGCACATCCATCCACTCGGAGAGCGCATTGACCACCGCCGCGCCCACGCCGTGCAGGCCGCCCGAGACCTTGTAGCTGTTCTGGTTGAACTTGCCGCCAGCATGGAGCTTGGTCAGCACCACCTCGGCCGCCGAGACGCCTTCCTCGGGGTGGATGTCGGTGGGGATGCCGCGGCCATTGTCGCGCACCGTCATCGAGCCATCGCCGTTCAGCACGGCTTCCACGCGGTTGGCGAAGCCGGCCTGGGCTTCATCCACCGCGTTGTCGATGATCTCGAAGCCCATATGGTGCAGGCCCGAGCCGTCATCCGTATCGCCGATATACATGCCGGGGCGCTTGCGCACGGCATCCAACCCCTTGAGGACGCTGATCGACGCGGCATCGTAAGCGTCATCCTGGGGTTCGGGGGCGGGTGTCGGGTCGGACATAGGCGGCTGGTACTCCACAAGGCGGTTGGCGGGGGGTTATACAATATTTCCCCGCATCTGCCTAATCGGGCGGCGCGGGCTCATCCCCCGGCTGGCAGGCCGTTGCCCGCGCCAATGGCCCCGGCGAGCTGGGCGATGGCGGCGCGGAACGCCCCCCTGAGCGAGGCGGCCGGCTGGCCGAGCTGGCTGGCGCGCGGCACGATGCGTGGCAGGTCGGGGATGACGGCATCGAAGCGCATGCCCATGGTCTGCTCCATATAGGCCTGGCTCAGCCCGCCCGGCGCCCCGGCGCGGTTGAGCACGATGAGCACGCGCGGGTTTTGCGATGCCCCGCCCGGCAGGCCGAGCAGCCGCTCGAGGTTGCGGATCGAGATGGTCGAGGGATCCATGACGATGATGCGCTGCTGGGCGTTATAGAGCAGATCGCGGGCAAAGGGCTCGAGCCGGGCTCCGGCATCGGCCAGGGCGAAATTATAACGCGCCCGCAGGGTCTGGATGAAATTCACCGCCGCCTCGGGCTGATAGGCAATGTCGCGGCCCAGCTCCTCGATCCCCGCCAGCACATGCAGCCGGTCGCCGGCATCGAGGGTCGAGCGCTCGATGAACAGCTGGTCGACCCGTTCCGGGGCCTCGAGCGCCGTTGCCAGGGCGGTGTTGGGCTGGATATCGAGGTTGAGCGCCACCGTGCCGGTGTGCAGCTCGCCATCTATGAGCAGCGTGTGGCGGTGCAGCTCGCTGGAAATATACCAGGCCAGATTGGTTGAGATGGTGGTGGCCCCCACCCCGCCCCGCGTGCCGGCCACCACCACCAGCCGCCCGCCGCGCTGGGGCTGGTCGCTGGCGGTCTGGTTGGCGATGATGGGCAGAAAATGCTCCTCGACCGCCCCGCGCGCCAGCGGTTTGGGCAGATATTCACGCACCCCCATGCCCTTGGTGACGGTGCGGTAGAAATTCACGTTCTGGCTTTCGCCGATCGCCAGCACGATGGTGCCGGGCTCGACCACATCGGCCACCTCCAGCACGGCGTTGATCGGCTGCTCCTCGCCCGAGAGGTCGATCAGCACGATCTCGGGGCTGGCCATGGCGGCCAGAATGGTCAGGCTGGTGCGGAAATCGACCACATGCACGATGTTGGTGTTGGGCACGTAGCTGCCCAGCGTCTCGTGCAGCAGGTTGGCGCTTTGCTCATCGCGCGCGAAGCCGATGAATTTGTCCCGCTTCACCGGCGCCGGGCGCGGGGCCGCCTGGCGGACGACGCTGGCGGGCAGCGGCGCCTCGGCCTCGGGCGGCGCGGCGGGGACCATCGCGGCGGCGATGGTGCGCAGCATCGCGGGCGGCATGGGCGCGGGCGGCGCGGCAGGCTTGGAAAGCGGGGCGGGAGGCAGGGAGGGGGTTTCAAAAAACGCCCGGTCATCCGGCATCATGGGGGGTGGTCCTTGGCTGGAAAACACGCCGGAGACTTTTTCCAGGCCCGCTTATGTCACCATGTCAGGGTTACCCGGCCGTTAACTCTCAAACCCGCCCGTGCCAAATTTCTTGTGGGCTTCTTTCCCCCAGGCGCGCTTTGCCCTATGTCCGCCCGCTCAGACTGACTGATACGCAGGATTTCATGGCGCGCACCAAAAAAGGCCGCAAACTCGACGGCTGGATCATTCTCGACAAACCCCAGGCCATTACCAGCACCCAGGCGCTGAACAAGGTGAAGCGCGCGCTGGACGCGCAAAAGGCCGGCCATGCCGGCACGCTCGACCCGCTGGCCACCGGCATTTTGCCGCTCGCCTTCGGCAACGCCACCAAAACCGTGCCTTATGTCATGGACGCGACCAAAATTTACCATTTCACCATCCGCTTCGGCGAGGCCCGCAATACCGACGACGCCGAGGGCGAGGTGATCGAAACCTCGGATTACCGCCCGACCAACGAGCAGATCCTGGCCGCCCTGCCGCGGTTTCAGGGGCTGATCATGCAGGTGCCGCCGGTTTTCTCGGCGCTCAAGGTCGCCGGTGAGCGCGCCTATGACATGGCCCGCGACGGCCGCCCGCCCGAGCTGCCCCCGCGCCCCGCGCAAATCGACCGGTTCGAGCTGATCGGCCGTCCCGATGCCGACCATGCCGCGTTCGAGGTGCAGTCGGGCAAGGGGGTTTACATGCGCTCGCTCGCCCGCGACCTGGCGCGCGCCTGCGGCACGGTCGGGCACATCGCGGTGCTGCGGCGCCTGCGCGTCGGGCCGTTTACCGAGGCCATGGCGGTTCCTCTGGACATTTTTCTCAAAGAAGAGCATACGCCCGCCACTCTTGCTGAATTCCTCCGCCCCCTCTCGACCGCGCTGGACGACATCCCGGCCCTGGCCTTGAACGCGGCGGAATTTCTGGCCCTCTCACAAGGCCAGGCGCTTAGCCTGGTCGATCTGATGGGCAAGATCCCGGAGGCGGCCAATCCCGATGAGGGGCTGGTCCGGATCCTGGCGGCGGGGCGCACTGCGGCCTTGGCCCGACTCTCTGACGGGTGGCTGAAGCCGGAGCGCATGTTTTAACCGCTTTTATAAGGAATATCACGATGTCGATCACCGCTGAGCGCCGCACGGCCCTCATCCAGGAATACGCCACCGCCGCCAACGACACCGGCTCTCCGGAAGTCCAGGTCGCCATTCTCTCCGAGCGTATTTCCAACCTCACCGAGCACCTGAAGACCCACGCCAAGGATTTCCACTCCCGCCGTGGCCTGCTCGTGCTCGTCGGCCAGCGCCGCTCGCTGCTGGACTATCTGAAGAAGAAGTCCCTCCAGCGCTACCAGACCCTGATCAGCCGCCTCGGCCTGCGCCGCTGACCCGTGGGGGCGCTGCCCCCACACCAAGCTGGGGCCAAAAGCCCGCTAAACCAATGAAATTGGTTGTTAACCAGAGTAGAGCGGGGGCCCTTCAGCGCATCCCGCTCTACTCTGGTTCAGATTTAAAAGGTTGCAGTATTTTATATTGCGAATTGTTGAGTCGTCGCGCGGGGGGTGCGTCTCAGCACGAGTTTTGCGCCCCGCCAAGCCCCTTGGGCCACATTGCCCAGCCCCCACGGGGATGAAACCCCCTCGATGAGGGGGGAGAACGGCCGACAAATCTCCGGCCTTTGCCGGGGATTTTTGCGGTGGCGGCTGTTTTCCTTGACCAAAACGCATGGCGTCGTCGCCTGCCCGCTGGCCGCTGCTTCCTTGGCTTTTATGCCATCCCGCCACCGTACTCGAAAAGTCAAACATTTGGCGGGAGGGCATTACCTGTCATGTCCCTTAATTTCGGGAGAGGTTGGCTTTTATTAAAACAATCAAAATCAATAGGTTGATTGCTTTTTGGGGGTGAGATTTGAGGGGATGCAAACGTGATGTTGACAGGTTGCCTTTGTCTCGACTAATTATAGAAAAACACTTTAATTAATTGGAGAAGAGACGCCGGTATATCTTGTTTTGTGTTTACGCGTTCGGCGGGCTTGGCAAGCCGCGATGGTAAAACAACGATGCCGCGCCGCTTGGCGCTTTTCCGGCTCCGCCGTGCCGCGGGGCGAAGATCTGATAATAATTTCAATCGAACTCACGGAGGAAACATCATGCGCTTCACGTTGAAGGCTGCCCTTACGGCGGCGTTGTTGGCTGTTCCTGGGGCCAATGCGCTCGCCACCACAATTACCATCGCCACGGTCAATAATAATGACATGGTTGTGATGCAGAAGCTGAGCAAGCAGTGGGAGCAGGAGACGGGCAACAAGATCAAATGGGTGGTTCTTGAGGAAAATGTACTGCGCCAGCGCGTAACCACCGATATCGCAACCCATGGCGGGCAGTTCGACATTGTCACGATCGGCTCCTATGAAGCGCCGATTTGGGCCAAGCGCGGCTGGCTGGTGAAGCTGAATGATTTCCCGGCATCTTATGATTATAACGATCTGCTGCCTCCGGTGCGCGCCGCGCTCACCGTGAATGGCACCATGTATGCCGCGCCTTTCTATGCGGAAAGCTCCTTTACGATGTATCGCAAGGATTTGTTCGAAAAGGCCGGGCTGACCATGCCCGATCAGCCCACCTATGCGCAAATCGAACAATTCGCCGACAAGCTCACGGATAAATCCAAGCAGCAATACGGCATTTGCTTGCGTGGCAAGCCCGGCTGGGGTGAGAACATGGCCTATCTGGGCACGCTGGTGAATACCTATGGCGGGCGCTGGTTCGATGGCCATTGGCAACCGCAGTTGACCTCCCAGCCCTGGGAAGACGCGATTAATTTCTATGTGAATCTGATGAAGAAAGACGGCCCGCCCGGCGCTGCTTCCGACGGGTTCAATGAAGCCGAGGCGCTGTTTGCCACCGGCCATTGCGCGATATGGATCGATTCGACCGTTGCCGCGGGCATGCTTGACGATCCCAAGCAGTCTCAGGTGGCGGGCGAGGTTGGGTTTGCCAAGGCGCCCGTGGCGGTGACCAACCATGGCGCAGCCTGGCAGTGGATCTGGTCGTTGGCCATTCCGTCGAGCTCGCGCCATGAGAAGACGGCGAAATCCTTCATCGCCTGGGCGACATCGGCGCAATATGTCGATCTGGTCGGCAAGACGGATGGCTGGGGCGTGGCACCTCCGGGCACCCGCACCTCAACCTATGAGAACCCGGATTATTTGAAGGCGGCACCTTTTGCAAATGAGGTTCTCTCGGCCATCGACAGTGCCGATCCGCAACATCCGACGCTGCAGCCGGTGCCTTATACGGGCATCCAGTTTGTCGCCATTGCGCCCTTCCAGCAAATTGGCACCACGGTCGGCCAGGATATCGCCGGCGCGTTGAGCGGCGACACCAGCGTGAGCGCGGCGTTGCAATCCGCCCAGGATAGCACGACCGCCGCCATGCAGCAGGCGGGGTACTTGAACTAAGCCGCTTTTCCGGCGGCCGGGTGATCCCGGCCGCCCTTTGAGAGAGACAACCGGACCATGACAAAGCCAACCACAGCGCCTCCTCACCGCAAGAAGCTGATGCACACTTGGCCATTGCTCACGCCCACCGTAGGCGTGCTGCTGCTTTGGGCCTTTGTGCCGCTGGCCATGACGCTGTGGTTTTCTTTTCAGCGTTATAACCTCGTCGATCCGACGATTTCGGGCTTCGCGGGGTTTAATAACTACAAATTCCTTCTGGAGAGCCCGGCTTTTCTGCTCTCGATCGTCAATGAGCTGGTTCTGGTCGGCGCCGTGCTCATCATCACGCTGGTGCTGGGTGTCGCGTTCGCGGTGCTGTTCGATCAGGAGTTTTTTGGCCGCTCCGTGGCGCGGCTGTTGGTCATCGCGCCGTTTTTTGTGATGCCCACCGTCGCGGCGCTCATCTGGAAAAACCTCCTGATGGACCCGGTGAACGGCGTTTTCGCCTTTGTGGCGCGCAGCCTTGGTTTCACGCCGATTGATTGGTTTACAAATTACCCAATGGCCGGCGTGGTGATGATCGTGGCCTGGGAGTGGGTGCCCTTCGCCACGCTCATTTTGCTGACCGCCATGCAGTCTCTGGATCGCCAGCAGGTCGAGGCGGCCAAGATGGATGGCGCGCGAGGCCCGCAAATTCTCCGCTATGTCATTCTGCCTCATCTCGCGCGGCCCATGACCATCGTGCTGATGATGGAAACCATTTATTTGCTGGCGGTTTTCGCGGAGATTTTTGTTACCACGTCGGGCGGGCCGGGCAATGCCACCACCACGCTGACCTATCTCATTTATCTGCGCGCGCTGGTCAGTTTTGATGTCGGTGGTGCCGCGGCTGGTGGTGTGCTGGCGGTTATTCTTGCCAACATCGTGGCTCTCTTTCTGGTGCGCACCGTCGCACGCAATGTCGACCTGTAAGGAGCGGCAAACATGCGATCCTCACCTTTGCAAAAATTCATCGTCGCGGTGCTGGGCTGGACGGTGGCGCTGTTGATGTTCTTCCCCGTCGCGTGGATGGTGCTGACCTCGTTCAAGACCGAGATCGACGCGGTTCATTCGCCGCCTTTGCTGGTCTTTCATCCGACCTTGGCGAACTTCACCCATGTGATTTACCTGGGCAATTACTTGGGGGCCCTGACGAACTCGGTGGCGATTTCGCTGGGCTCGACGGTTCTGGGCCTGCTCATCGCCATGCCCGCGGCTTATGCCATGGCGTTCTTTCCCAATCGCTGGACGAAGGATTTGCTGCTGTGGATGCTCTCCACCAAGATGATGCCCGCCGTGGGTGTGCTGATGCCGATTTATCTGCTCTGCCAGCGCAGCGGATTGTTGGACACGCTGTCCGGCCTGATCCTGGTCATGATGCTTTCGAATCTGCCGATCATCGTCTGGATGCTCTATACGTTTTTCAAGGAAGTACCAGGGGACATCATAGAGGCTTCGCGTATGGACGGGGCCGGGGTACTGGCGCAACTGCGTGTCGTGCTGCTGCCTTTGGCGGGGCCGGGCATTGCCTCCACCGCGTTGCTGTCCATCATTTTATCTTGGAACGAGGCATTTTGGAGCATTAATCTCACCTCCGTCAACGCCGCGCCCCTGACGGCCTTCATCGCCACGTTTTCGGCGCCGGAGGGCTTGTTCTGGGCGAAATTATCGGCGGCTTCCACCCTTGCCGTGGCGCCCATTTTGATTTTTGGCTGGATGACCCAGCGTCAGCTCGTACGCGGCCTTACCTTTGGCGCAGTGAAATAGGATTGATCAATGTGCACACTTGAACTGAGAAATCTCCGTAAGGTCTACAGCAACGTTGAGGTTATCAAGGGCGTTGATCTTACCATCAAGGATCGTGAATTCGTGGTTTTCGTCGGGCCGTCGGGCTGTGGCAAATCGACCCTCCTGCGCATGATCGCGGGGCTGGAGGAAATCAGCGGCGGCGATTTTATGATCGATGGCGTGCGGGTGAACGATGTGCCGCCAGACAAGCGCGGCCTCGCCATGGTGTTTCAAAGCTACGCGCTCTATCCGCATATGACGGTGGCGGAAAACATGGCCTTCGCGTTGCGCCTGGCGGGGGTGCCCAAGCCCGAGCGCGATGAACGGGTCATGGTGGCGGCGAAAACATTGCAGCTCGATGCGCTGCTAGAGCGCAAGCCCGCCAATCTTTCCGGCGGGCAACGCCAGCGTGTCGCCATCGGCCGTGCCATCGTGCGCCAGCCCAAGGCGTTTTTGTTCGACGAACCACTGTCCAATCTCGATGCCGCCCTGCGCGTGCAGACGCGCATCGAGATCGCAAAATTGCATAATGACCTGAAAAGCACGATGATCTACGTGACGCATGACCAGGTCGAGGCGATGACCCTGGCGGACCGGATCGTTGTCTTTAATGCCGGAAAAATCGAGCAGGTGGGGACGCCGCTCGAATTATACCATAATCCAGCCAATCTTTTCGTGGCGGGCTTCATCGGGTCTCCGAAAATGAATCTCATCGCCGCCGAGGTGCGGAGCAGCGATGGGCGGACTTCCGTGTTGACGCTGGAAGGCGGCAGCCTGTTCAGCGTACCCAAGGCGCTCGTGCCCGGGCAGAAGCTTACCATTGGGCTGCGGCCCGAGCATATCGCCGTGGTGGCGGAAGGTGGCATGGCCGGCCGGGTCGAGGTGGTGGAACATCTGGGCAATGAAACCATCGCCTATGCCTCCATTGGCGCGGCGCAGCCTCTGACGGTCAAGCTGCCATCCGATTCCGACGTGCGGATTGGTGAAATGCTGCATTTTGCCTCTCGCGGCCAAACGGCTTCGCTGTTCGATGAAGCCGGTTCCGCCATTATGTCCCCCAGCGCCTGAAGGGAAACGTCATGTCAGATCCCTCGATCATTCTGCATCTTGGCATTGGCTCCTTTCACCGCGCGCATCAGGCTGTTTATTTGCAGCAACTCCATGATCTGGGCGAGCGGGATTGGGTGTTGGCCGGGGCCAATATTCGCCCCGACATGCGCGCCGTGGAGGCCGCGCTGATTGAGCAGGGCGGCGCCTATCACGTGGAAACCGTGACCCCGGCCGGAGAGCGGGCCTATCAGGAGATCCGCTCCATAAGGCATATCGTGCCGTGGGACGAAAAGCTTGGCGGCATGATTGAGTTTGGCGCCCGGGCGGATGTCAAGATCATATCCTTCACGGTGACGGAGGCCGGTTATTACCTCACGCCACAGCATGCCCTGGATCTCAACTTCCCAGATCTCGTCAGCGATTTGACGGAAGGGACCATGCTGACCATTTACGGCGCGCTGGCGGCGATCCTGCATGAGCGCGCGCGCCGAGATGCCGGGCCGGTCACGTTGCTGTCTTGTGACAATCTACGGAGCAATGGCGAGCGGTTTCACGGCGGCTTTACCGAGTTTCTGCGCCGCCGCCAGGATGAGGCGCTGCTGGCCTGGCTCGACGCGAACACGGCCTCGCCGTCCTCGATGGTGGACCGCATTACCCCGCGCCCGTTGCCAGATGTGGCCGAGCGCGTGCGCGCGGCCTGTGGGGGGAGTGATGCCTGCCCTGTCATGGCGGAGGATTTCATCCAATGGGTGATCGAGGATGAGTTTGCCGCGGGTCGCCCAAACTGGGAGAAGGCCGGCGCGGAATTGGTGGTCTCTGTTTTGCCTTACGAGGAAGCGAAAATCCGCCTGCTGAACGCGGCGCACGCGCTCATCGCCTGGGCGGGGACGTTGGGCGGGTATCTATTCATTCACGAAGGGACGCAGGACGAAGAGATTCGCGCTTTTTCGTATGAGTATGTCACGGATGACGTGCTGCCCGTGCTGGAGCCGAGTCCGCTGGATCTGCGGGCCTACCGGGATAAGGTTTTGGAGCGTTTCTCCAATGCCAATATCCGCGATACGAATCAGCGCGTCGCCGCCGATGGCTACTCGAAAATTCCGGGCTGGGTGACACCGACGATCCGCGAACGGCTGGCGCGCAACGAGACCATCGATGGCGTGGCGATGATCCCGGCGCTGTTCTTCCTGTTTCTGCAAAGCTGGGCGGCGGGAGGAATTCCGTTTGTTTATCAAGATCAGGCGATGGACGAAGCGGCTGTGCGCACCATGATGCAAGGCCCGGCACCCCTGGCCGCGTTTTGCCAAGACGCTATTTTGTGGGGCGACATGGCGGGCGATCCCCGGCTGGAAGACGCCATCAACCGCGCGCATCGCCGCGCCGTGGCGTGGCTGAAAGGGCGCTGATGTATCTCGGTATCGACCTCGGCACCTCGGAACTGAAGGCGTTGCTGCTGGCGCCGGATCACCGTGTGTTGGCGCAGGCCGGCCGGGCTTTGCAGGTTTCCTCGCCCCATCCGCTGTGGTCTGAGCAGGCGCCGGCCGATTGGGAGGCCGCGCTCGTGGGCGCCTTGGACGAGCTCGCGGCGAAAGCGCCGGAAGCGATGGGCGCCGTGCGTGCCATCGGTCTGGCTGGCCAGATGCACGGCGCGGTGGCGCTGGATACCGCCATGGCGCCTATACGCCCGGCGATGCTTTGGAATGACCAGCGCAGCCATGACGAATGTCTGGAGATAGATAGCACTTGCCCCCAGGCGCCCGCGCTTGCCGGCAACCGCGCCATGCCGGGCTTTACCGCGCCGAAATTGCTGTGGATGAAACACCACGAGCCGGAGTTGTTTGCCCGCGTCGCCTTGGTGCTGCTGCCGAAGGATTATCTGCGTCTGCGCCTGACGGGGGAGGCGATTTCCGACATGTCGGACGCCTCGGGCACATTTTGGCTGGATGTAGGGCGGCGGGACTGGTCGGATGAGTTGCTTGCCGCCTCTGGCATGACGCGCGCGCAAATGCCGACCCTGGCCGAGGGCAGCGCCGTGGCGGGGCGCTTGCGGGCAGGCTGGGCGCGGCGCTGGGGGATGGGCGATGATGTCATGGTTGCGGGGGGCGCGGGAGATAACGCGGCCAGCGCCGTTGGCATGGGCATTGTGCGGCCCGGTGAGGGGTTTTTGTCTCTGGGCACGTCTGGCGTCATATTCCGCGTTACCGAGGGGTTTGCGCCCAACGCGGCGGCCTGCATCCATGCCTTCTGCCACGCCCTGCCGGAAAGCTGGCACCAGATGGCGGTCATGCTCTCGGCCGCCGCTAGCCTGCGGTGGGTCACACGGCTGACCGGCCACGCCCATGAGGCCGACCTGCTGACCGAAATCGCCGGTCTCAGCCCGGAGGCGCGTCAAAACGCCCCCTTGTTTCTGCCCTACCTCACCGGCGAGCGCACGCCCCATAACAGCGCCACGGCCAAGGGGGCGTTTTTGGGGTTGAGCGCCCATCATGGTCCCGCGGCGCTGGGCTATGCTGTGCTCGAAGGGGTTGGCTTTGGCCTGCGGGATGGGATGCTGGCGCTGGGCGAGGCGGCGGACACCAAGGAGATGCTGCTGGTTGGTGGCGGCAGCCGTAGCCCGTTCTGGAGCCAGATGCTCGCCGATCATCTCGGGGTCACGCTGCATCTGGCCGAAAGCGGCGAGGCGGCGGGTGCTTTGGGGGCCGCGCGTCTCGCCTGGCTCGCCGATGGCGGGGATGCCGCCTCGATTTGCCAGCGCCCGGCCATTCATCATAGCTACGTCCCGCAGGCTGAACCGCCATTGGAACGATACGCCCGGTTCCGCAATGCCTGGCCGGCCGCCAGCGCTTGACTTGTTGTAACGAGATCGGTTGTTAGGCAATGACCGCCATGAAACAAGATTATTGTATGCCAGGCTTGTCGCCAAGCGTGTCCCGGGGAGCCATGAAATGACAAACATTTCCCGCCAGGGCAGCAATGCCGTTCAGATACGCCACTATAACGAGCGCGTGGTGCTGGAGGCGATTCGCCGTCTTGGTATTGCCTCGAAGGCGGAAATCGCGCGTAGCGCGCATCTGACGCCGCAGGCGGTGGCGGGCATTGTCGATGCGTTGCATAAGGCGGGCTATCTGCTGCAAACCGGCAAGCGCCATGGGCAGATCGGCCAGCCCTCGGTGCTTTACGCGCCCAATCCCGAGTGCGCCTTTTCCGTCGGGCTGCATGTGGGGCGCCGGGCCTTGCATGCGGTGCTGGTGGATCTCTCGGGGCGGGTTCTGCACCAGGTGATGCATGATTATGCCTATCCGCTTTCCGACGAGGTCTCGCAGCTTTCCCTGTCGGCGATTGGACAGCTGGAGAAGGCGCTGCCCGCGAAGCTGCGCTCCCGGCTGATCGGCGTTGGGGTCTCGATGCCTTATTTTCTGAGCAATTGGCTGGATGAGTTGAGCTTTCCCGAAGCAATGACGGAGTCATGGCAAGGCTTCAACCTGCCGGAGTTTTTGCTGAAACGTACGAAGCACGAAGTATTTTTTGAAAATGACGCCTCCGCCGCCGCCACCGCGCAGCTTGTGCGCGGGCGGGGCATGGCCGAGCGGAATTTTATTTATTTTTATATAGGTACAATTATCGGCGGTGGCCTGGTGCTGGGGGGAAATCTGGAAACCGGCCCGCATGGGAATGCGGCGGCGTTCAATACGTTTCCGGTCAGTGTTTCCACTTTGCCGGGTGTACCCGCCCCCGCCGGCAGGTTTGAGCTGCTGCAAAACCGAGCCTCGGCTTATGTTTTGTTGCGGCACCTGCGCACGAACGGGGTGAAGATCGACCGCGTTGCCGAGCTCGAGAAGCCAAACAAAAAGTGGCAGCCTTGGCTTGGGCAATGGGAGCAGGATTGCGCCGCGGCCATGGCGCAGGCGATTATCGGCGCGGTTTCTGTGGTGGATGTGGAGGCGATTGTCATTGATGGCATTCTCGCGCCCGCTATTTTGAAAAACATCGTGACGGATGTGAAGGCTCAACTCGCCGTTCAGGCGCCAACCGGGCTGATGGTGCCAAACATACGCGAGGGCGAGCTGGGCCCCGACGGCCCCGCGATCGGCGCTGCCCTGTTGCCTTTTTATGCCAAGTTCGCCCCCAATAATGAGGTGTTGGCAACCAAATTCCGCGCCGAGGCCAAGCCGCTCCTGACGAGCGATCGTGTTTCGCCATTGACGAAAATATGAAGGAAATAACGTGATGTTTTTGGTTTGTGGTGAGGCGCTCTACGATATTTTCACCCGCGGCACGACAGGCCCGGCCTTGACGATGGAGGCGTATCGGGGGGGCTCTCCCTACAATGTCGCGATCGGGTTGGCGCGGCTTGGGGCCGATGTCGGTTTTTTTGGCGGTCTGTCCGACGGGCCGCTGGGAGAAGGGCTCCGCGCCGCGTTGAAGGCCGAAGGGGTGGCGACAAATTTCTCGCCGACCAAAGCGGCATTGACGACCCTGAGCCTCGTGGAACTCGATGCCGCCGGGTCTCCGCATTATGCTTTCTATGGTCAGGGCAGTGCCGACAGGGTCTTGGAACTGGCGGATATTCCGCCGCTGCCCGATAAGATCAAGGCGCTGCATTTTGGTTCTTTCTCGCTGGTGGTTGAGCCTTGCGGCGAGACGTTGCTACGGTTTGCCAGGCAAGAAGCCGGGCGCCGCGTTATTTCCTATGACCCGAATGTGCGCATGACCGTTGAGCGAGATACAGCGCGCTGGCGGACGAAATTAGCCGCTTGGCTGGAGATCGCGGATCTGGTTAAGGTCTCTCAGGAAGATCTTTCCTTGCTTTATCCTGGTGAAAACCCGATCGATGTCGCGCGGAGCTGGCTGGGGCATCAGCCGGCGCTGGTGGTGGTGACGCGCGGCGCAGCGGGCGCTGTGGCGCTGTCCGCGGCGGGGGAGTTCATGGTTGGCGCGCCGGATATAAAAATGGTCGATGCCGTGGGGGCGGGTGATTCATTCCAGGCCGCGTTGCTTTACGGCCTGGCTCAGGCGGGGCGGTTTGACCGTGCCGGGTTGCGGAATTTGTCTGAAGAACAGCTCACCAAGGCACTAAATCTCGCGGTGGCGGCGGGGGCGAAAACCTGTACGCGCGCGGGCGCCGATTTGCCGCGGGCCGCAGAACTGGCTGAACTAATGTAATACCAACCGGTCATGAGGCCGGATGGTATCGCGCGGGGGTGGCCGATGCGGATGAATAAAAGCCAGGATGCCGGCAGGGGAGAAGCCCGGCCGGCTTTTTATGGATCAACTCATCCATTGTCCGCCATCGACATTGTAGCATTGGGCGACGATGTAATCGGCTTCGTTGGTGGCCAGAAACACCGCCATGCCGGTTAAATCCGCCGCCACGCCCATGCGGCCAAACGGCACGCCCGCGCCGACTTCCTGCTTTTTCTGGCCCACGGGCTTGTTTTCGTGCCTGGCGAAAAAAGCGTCGACAGCATCCCAATGTTCGCCATCGACCACGCCGGGGGCGATGGCGTTTACATTGATGCCGTGCCGGATGAGATTTAAGCCGGCCGACTGGGTCAGGCTGATCACGGCGGCCTTGGTCGCGCAATAAACGGCAACCAGAGGCTCGCCCCGGCGGCCCGCCTGCGATGCCATGTTGATGATCTTACCGCCTTTGCCGCGGGCGATCATGTGCCTGGCCACGGCTTGCATGGCGAACAGCGTGCCGCTGACATTGATGTCAAAGGCGCGCTGATAATCTTCGCGGTCGATTTCGATGATCGGCGCGGCGGTGAAAATCGCCGCATTATTGATGAGGATGTCGATATGGCCGAGTTTTTCGACGATCTCGGAAATCGCCCTGTCGATGCTGTCTTGCCGGGTGACGTTCATCTCGACGGCGATGGCCGCCGGTCCGATTTCGGCCGCCGTCTCGCGCGCGCGGGCGATGTTGATGTCGGCAATCGCGACGTTCGCCCCTTCTCGAACGTAGGCCTCGGCGAAAGCGCGGCCGATGCCGCGGGCGGCGCCTGTGATCAGGGCATTTTTACCACGAAGTCTCAAGGCGGTGTCTCCTCATGTTGAAGTGAGCCAGGATGTTTGAAACCACATTCTGGAACGGCGCGCGCGATTGCGGGCCTTCGGTCATGCGCGTTTTTTTTGAAGCTGGCAGAGGGCTGTTGAAAACTGCTCCATCGTATCAGTTAAAATAATGGCGGCCAATATTGACAGCATGTGGAGATGGTGTTTAATTATATAAAACTACTTTAATTAATAGGGCGGAACTGATGTGAATCCCTTATTCGCGGTGTGTCGTCGTCCGCAAAGCTTGCGGCGCGCGCATGCTGCGTTTTGGCTGTGGCGCGTGAGGGCAAGCTTGCGCGCATGGCAACGCGTGAGCGGCGCGCGGGGCGCCGGAAAAGACAAATAACGACAGTAGGAGGTCTAAGAATGTTGAGGAAAATGACTGCGATGAAAAAGGCGTTGAAAGGCACGTTCAGCATGGCGGCCCTGGTTGCGGCGGGCGTGTTGCCGTTGGCGGGGGGCGCGCACGCGCAGAGCTTGCAGGAGGCGCTGAAGCAGACCACCATTTCCGGTGAACTGGGCGCGACTGATTTTGCCTATGCCAATGCTGGCCATTCGGGCAACACGTCGAACGGGTTTGGCGTCGGCGGCGACATCATTGTTCATACCGGGGCTTTTCAGGGATTCAGCGTTGGGCTTGGTGGATATACGGGGCAGTCGCTCGGGCTTTACTCGAAAAATCCCAATCACGATGACACTGAGCTGACGGGGCGTACCCATGGCCTGCAGTCGATGCGCGAAGCCTATCTGCAATATGAAAATGGCTGGCTCGAACTGCGTGGCGGCCGGCAGATGATCAACACCCCCTACGCCGATCAGGATTTGTACACGTTCAGCCCGCGTGCCTATACGGGCGTTGCTGGTGTCATTGATATTCTAGGCCACAACGGCAGCGATTCAGATTCCGCGCCGATGAGCCTGAATGCGAGCACCGCGGAGCTGGCGGTGATGGGCGCGCGCATGTTCAATTATGATTCGCGTTACAGCAGCAGTTTCACCAACGGCAACCGCTATCTGACCCATTCAAATGGTTTTATCACGTTTGGCGCGCGGTATCAGAACAGCTTCGATGCGATCAATGTCAGCCTGCAGGGCTGGTATTATGATTTCTACGGTCTGGCCCAGATGGTTTATGGCCAGGCGGATTTTGCCACTCCGGTTGGGTATAACCGCACGTTGTTCGCGTCTGCCCAGATGGCCGCCGAGGGTAATTCCGGCGCGGGCAACACGGCTTATGGCAATGTCGATGCCCATATTTATGGCGGCAAACTCGGCATGAGCTTTGGCGCCGACCAGATATCCTTGATTGGTGATTACAGCCCGCAAGCCTATAATTCCTTTCATCATGGCGGCGTGATTCATCCGTACAATGATAATTCCGGTGTCACCTTCACGGATACGATGCAGGTTGGCATTCCCGATCTCGGGCCAGGTTACGCCTATGGTATCACCGGCACCATCATGGCGTTCAATGATAAGTTGAAGATCAACCCAACTTATGTTGAATATAACGCCGATTATGGTTTTGGTGGCAATACGTTCAGCTATGGCGGTGCCTATGGCTTCCCCGCCGGAGAGACGCCGATCCGGAATGAAAAGATTCATGTCGTTGACTGTGGCTTCAATTACGATCTGGCGAGCCTGCTCAAAGGCTTGTCCGTGACGTGGAATACCGATGCGGCCTTCGCGCAGAACAATAGCGCCCAGACGCAGCAGCATTATGACAATCCCTATTTCAGCAGCCGTTTTTATCTGAAATACGATTTCTGAGCATAACACCTGCCGCCAGGGCAACGAGATCGATGAGTCTTTTGACTTCAAACATGCTGTTGCGCTCCAGGTGAGTGAGGCCGTGCAGGTTTCTGCCCGACATAAGGCGGGATGGGAATCTGCGCGGCTTGATGGATTCGCGGCCCTCTCCTGAGAGGGGGTTGACCGGGGCTCGCCGATGCCGCGTGGGCCTGCCGCGAACAACTGGGCAGGGGGACGAGTGATGCGTAACCCTGCCCCCTTTTTCTTGCAGAGGATGCCATGACCAGCCGCGTGATTCCGGTTTCCCCTTTTACCCTGGTTGTTTTTGGCGCCACGGGCGATCTGGCCCGTCGGAAGCTTTTGCCGGCGATGTTCCACCGCGACGCGGCGGGGCAGTTGCCCGAGGCGGCGACGATCATCGGGGCGGCCCGC
>JAJXWD010000067.1 GCA_021781835.1 Pseudomonadota bacterium
CTCGGCGAAGCCGCCCTCGGGGCCGATCAGCAGCTCCAGGGGGGCGCCCGGCGGCGGCAACACCGCCTTGAGCGGCCGGCCGCCGCGCTCGCTCAGGAACAGGCGGGTGCCCTGGGCGGGCGCCTGATTGCCGCGCGACTCGGCGGCCTGCTGGCGCAGGCTCAGCGTGGCGGCGGGGCGGGGTGCCTCGGGCGCGGGGGCTGGCGTGCCGGCCGGGGCCGGGCCGGGGCCGCGCTTTTTGCGCACCTCGACCTGCACCACTTTCGAGCGGCCGTGCGAAAAGCTCTGGCGTACGGAGCCGGCATCGACCGTATGCCCCGCATCCCCGCGCGCCGCCGGGCGCAGCGAGAGCCTGCCTTTGGATTCATTCTGGTCGTTGCCGTCGGTCATGTTCTAATCCGGTCCTACAGTCTCAGGCCAAGTCGCCCTGGTCTGGTTGGGCTCTACTGCCCGCTTGTTTCATTCACCGCAACACCCTGAAGGCGCCGCGCCTCAACTTCTATCATCCGCGCCAGCCTGCCCGGCGCCACCACCACATGCACGGCCTGCTCGCGCCCGAACACCTGCCCCAGCGCCGCGGCGTCCAGCGGTGTCACCACCGGCACCTCGGCACGGCCCAAAAACCGGGCCCGCTCCTGGGCGCTGCCGTCGCGCGCCTGCACCACCAGCCCGGCGCGGTTCTGGGCCAGCCATTCCCGCGCCTTCTCAAACCCCGCCACCACCGCGCCGCCCCGGCGCGCCAGGCCCAGCAGCTCGGCCACCCGGCGGGTGAGCGCGCCTTGCACCAGCGCCCCCAGATCGGCGGGCAGTTTCAGCGCCGCCTTGGCCGCCCGGGGAAACACGCCCCGCCGGATGGCCAGATCCAGTACGCCGGCTTCGGCGCTCACCCAATAGCCACGGCCCGGCAGGGTCGCGGTCACATCGAACAACAGCTCGCCCGAGGGCGCGACCACGAAGCGGAGCATCTCCTCGCGCCGTCCTTGCCGCCTGGTGACCAGGCAGCGGCGCAGGGGGCCCGTTTCGGGGTCTGGCCCGGGGTCGGCGTCAAGCGTTGTCACCGCCCTCCTCGCCTTCAAACCAGTGGGCGCGCGCGGCCATGATCACCTCATTGGCCTGCTCCTCGGTCATCACCTCGGCGCCCAAAATCTCCACCAGCTCGTCACCGGCGAGGTCAGCCAGATCGTCGAGCGTCTTCACACCCTTCTCGCCGAGCGCGAGCAGATCCTTGGCCGAGAAGATCTCGAACGCGGCGATGTCGTCGCTCACGCCCAGGGCGATGCGCTTTTCCTCCATCTCGGCGGCCTGGCGCTCGAGATGGGCATTGGCGCGGCGTTGCAGCTCGGCGGCGACATTTTCGTCGAACCCCTCGATGGCGGCGATCTCCTCCATCTCGATGGCGGAGAGGTCCTCGATGGTCTCGAACCCTTCCTGCACCAGCAGGCCGGCGATCACGTCATCGACATCGAGCCCGGCGACGAACAGGCCGGTCTTGCGGCGGAACTCTTCCTGGCGGCGCTCCGATTCCTCGGCCTCGGTCAGGATGTCGATGTCCCAGCGCGTGAGCTGGGAGGCAAGGCGGACATTCTGGCCGCGCCGGCCGATGGCCAGGGAGAGCTGGTTATCGGGCACCACCACTTCAACCCGTCCGGCCTCTTCGTCCATCACCACCTTGGACACCTCGGCGGGGGCCAGCGCGTTGACCACGAAGGTCGCCACGTTGGGCGACCAGGGGATGATGTCGATCTTCTCGCCCTGGAGCTCGGCCACCACCGCCTGCACGCGCGAGCCGCGCATGCCGACACAGGCGCCGACCGGGTCGATCGAGGCATCGCGCGAGATCACCGCCATCTTGGCGCGCGAGCCGGGATCGCGCGAGACGGCCTTGATCTCGATGATGCCATCGTAAATCTCGGGCACTTCCTGGGCGAACAGCTTGGCGAGGAAGCCGGGATGGGTGCGCGAGAGGAAAATCTGCGGGCCGCGCATCTCCTCGCGCACATCATAGATATAAGCGCGCACGCGGTCGCCGTTTTTCAGGTTTTCGCGGGGGATGCACTCATCGCGGCGCAGCAGGGCCTCGGCGCGGCCGAGATCGACCATCAGGTTGCCGTACTCGGTGCGCTTGACCACGCCATTGATGATCTCGCCCACCCGGTCCTTGAACTCGTTGAACTGCTTGGAGCGCTCATATTCGCGCACTTTCTGCACGATGACCTGCTTGGCGGTCTGGGCGGCGATGCGGCCGAAATCGATGGGCGGCAGCGGATCGACCAGATAATCCCCGACATTTTTCTCGGGCGCGAATTTCTTGGCGATGGCGACGGGAATCTGGGTTTCCTCGTTCTCCACGCTGTCCACGATCTCGGTCCAGCGCGAGAGCTTCACCTCGCCGCTCTTGCGGTCGATGACGGCGCGGATGTCCTTCTCGTGACCATATTTGGCGCGGCCGGCTTTCTGGATCGCCTGCTCCATCGCCACCAGCACATCCTCGCGCTCTATCTGCTTCTCCCGCGCCACGGCATCGGCCACAAGCAGCAATTCCGGGCGGTTGACTGAGGTATCCATGTGCGTCCTCTAGGTCTTCAGTTGGTCACTTTGGGGGTGGTGGTAAAGTCGATCAGCGCGTCGGTGAGCACGAGCCGCGCCTTGCGGATGTCGGCCCGCTTGAGTTCGACGGCCTCGCCGGTTTCCAGCTTGAGGCGCACGATATCGGAATCAGCGCCCATCAGCACGCCGGAAAAGCGCTTGCGGCCCTGGGGGCCGGGGAAATTCAGCTCGATCTTGGCGTCGAACCCGGCATATTTGATAAAATCCTTGACGCGGGTCAGCGGCCGGTCGATGCCCGCCGACGAGACCTCCAGGTTCCAGGCGCTGGTGATCGGGTCCTCGACATCGAGCACCGCCGAGAGCAGGCGCGAGAGCAGCTCGCAATCATCGAGGGTGAAGGGCGCGCCATCGGCCCGGTCGGCCATGATCTGCACGGTCGGCGTCTCGGTGCCGCTCACCTGCACGCGCACCAGCTCATAGCCCTGGGCTTCCAGCGGCTCGACGATAATGTCGGCGATGCGGCCTTCGAGGCCGGTGAGCAGGGGGCGGTTGTCGTTGGTCATTTGGTCCAATAAAAAAGGCGGCCCTTTAAGGCCACCCTCTGCAAGAAGCGGGTTGTGTTGGCGCCGATATAGGCGCTTCCGCCCCTGGCGGCAAGGTTTTTTTCATCTCTCCGGCGGGCTTGGAGAGCGGGACAGAAGCGACTATCTCGGCGCTCATAATATGAAAGGGCAGATATGCAGGGCGTGCTGATCACGGGTGGAGGCAGGCGGCTGGGCGCGGCGATGGCGCGGCATCTGGGGGGCAAGGGGTGGCATGTGTTCATCCACCACCACAGCTCGGGCACGGGCGCGGGGGAGGTGAAAGCCCAGATCGAGGCCGCCGGCGGGCGGGCCACGCTGCTCCAGGCCGATCTCGGCGACGAGGCGGCGGTGCTCGGGCTGGTGGCGCGGGCCGAGGCCGTCTGTCCGCTGGGCTTGCTGATCAACAACGCCTCGGATTTCATTTTCGACAAGGCCGGCACCGCCACCTATGAGGCGCTGGAGCGCAATATGCGCGTCAACCTGTTCGCGCCGGTGATGCTCACCCAGCTTTTCCACCGCGCGCTGGTGGGGCGGGCGGCGCGGGGGGTCGCCATCTCGATTGTTGACAACAAGGTGTTTGGCATCAACCCGGATTATTTTTCCTACACGCTCTCGAAAGTGGCGTTGCAGGGCATGCTCCAGATGCAGGCGATGAGCCTGGCGCCCACCTTGCGCGTGGCCGGCATCGCGCCCGGCATCACGCTCATCTCGGGGCTGCAGACGGAGACCGAGTTCGAGCGCTCGCACGCCAACAACCCGATGGGCAAGGGCTGCACGCCAGAGCAGATCTGCCATGCGGTCGATTTCATTTTGGCCAGCCCGGCTTATCACGGCCAGACGCTGGTGATCGATGGCGGGCAGGTGTTGCAGCGCCGCCCGCGCGATGTGGTGTTTCTGGAGAAAGACGCGCGCAATGCTGAAATATGAGGCTTCCCTGGTTCTGCGCGGGCTGGTGGTCAGCGCGTCGATCGGCGTGCATGATTTCGAGCGCGAGAACCGGCAACGTCTGCTGATCGATGTCGAGCTGACGCTCGCCAACCCTCTGCGCCCGCAGCGCGACGATATTTCGGAGGTGCTCGATTACCGGTTCCTGCACACCGAGATTCAAAAACTCCTGAGCGCCGGACATTATGAATTGCAGGAGACGCTGACGCACGACATCGCGCGCTTCTGCCTCTCGCGGCCCGAGGTGACGCGGGTCAGCATCCACACCCGCAAGCCCGATATTTACCCCGATGTCGAGAGCATCGGCTATAATCTTACGGTTGAGAAATGATCAAGGGGTTCGGGGCGCGGCGCCAACGGTACCGCGCCCCGAGGCAAACTCAGGCCACCACCGCCTTTTTCACGAAATTATGGTGCCCCTCGATATAGCGCACCGTGCCGGACTTTGAGCGCATGACGATGGAATGCGTCACCGCCTCATGCCCAATCCGCCGCACGCCGTTGAGCATGGCGCCCGATGTCACGCCGGTCGCCGCGAACATCACATCGCCCTTGGCCATCTCCATCGTGCTGTAAATCCGGTTCGGGTCGGTGATGCCCATGGTCAGCGCGCGGGCGATCTGCTCGTCATCTTCGAACAAAAGCTGCCCCTGCATCTGCCCGCCAATGCAGCGCAAGGCCGCCGCCGCCAGCACGCCCTCCGGTGCGCCGCCCGAGCCCAGATACATATCCACCCCCGTATGAGGCTGGCTCACCGCGATCACGCCCGCGACATCGCCATCGCCGATCAGCATGATACGCGCACCGGCTTCGCGGATCTTGGCGATCTTCTCGGCATGGCGCTCGCGGTCGAGCATACACACCATGAGGTCCGAGACATCCACGCCCTTGGCGCGCGCGAGGTTCTTCAAATTCTCGGCAACCGGGGCGTCAAGCGCCACCACACCCTCGGGCAGCCCGCCGCCGACGGCGATTTTTTCCATGTAAATATCAGGCGCGTGGAGAAAATTGCCCTTCTCGGCCAGCGCCACGGTGGCAATGGCGTTGGGCCCGCCCTTGGCGCAGATCGAGGTGCCCTCCAGCGGGTCCACGGCGATGTCCATCTGCGGCCCGCCGCAGCCGACCTTCTCGCCGATATAGAGCATCGGCGCCTCGTCCATCTCGCCTTCGCCGATCACCACCGTGCCGTCGATGGCGACGGTGTCGAAGGCCTTGCGCATGGCCTCCACGGCGGCGCCGTCGGCGTCGTTCTTCTTGCCCTTGCCAATCCAGCGGGCCGAGGCGATGGCCGCAGCCTCGGTCACGCGCACCAGCTCCAACGCGAGATTGCGGTCGGAGACCTCACCCAGACGACGAACTTCACTCATGACGGCAGATCCTCAGTTTTTCGGTTCAATGCGGATGAAGGCAGGGGCTTCGAGCACGCTGGCGAGGGTGGCGATCTTGGCCACCGCGCGGGCCACCGCGGCCTCCTTGGTTTCGTGGGTAACAAGCACGATGGGCACGGCCTCGCCCGGTTTGCGGCCATGCTGGAGCATGGATTCGAGGCTGATGCCCTCATCGCGCAAGATGGCGGTGACATCGGCGAGCACGCCCGGCTGGTCGACCACCGAGAGGCGCAGGAAATAGGCCGAGGCGAGGTCGGCCATCGGCACCATCGGCACGGCGGCCAGGTCGGCGCGCTGCACGCCCCACACGGGCAGCTGGGTGCCGCGCGCGATGTCGATGATATCGGCGACCACGGCGCTGGCCGTCGGGCCTTCGCCGGCGCCGCGCCCCTGCAGAAACACGGGGCCGGAGAAATCGCCTTCCAGCAGCACGGCGTTGAACACGCCATCGACCGTGGCGATGGGTTTTTCGGCCGGCACCATGGCCGGGTGCACGCGCGCCGAAATGCCGGCCGCCGAGCGCTCGGCAATGCCCAGCAGCTTGATGCGGTAGCCCAGCTCGCCGGCAAAGGCGATGTCGAGCGCCGAGACGCGGGTGATGCCCTCGACATGCAGGGCGGCGAAGTCGATCTCGGCGCCAAAGGCCAGCCCGGCCAAAATGGCCAGCTTATGGGCGGCGTCCACGCCGTCAATGTCAAAGCTCGGGTCGGCCTCGGCATAGCCCAGCGCCTGGGCGTCCTTCAGCACATAGGCGAAGTCACGCCCTTCCTCGCGCATGGTGGTGAGGATGTAATTGCAGGTGCCGTTCAAGATGCCCGCCACCCGTGAGACGGCATTGGCCGCCAGCCCCTCGCGCAGCGCCTTGATGACCGGAATGCCCCCGGCCACCGCGGCCTCGAAGGCGATGCTCACGCCCTTGGCCTCGGCGGCCTGGGCGAGGCTGAGCCCATGATGGGCGAGCAGCGCCTTGTTGGCGGTGACCAGATGCTTGCCATGGGCAATGGCCGCCTCGGCCAGCGCCTTGGCCTTGCCTTCCGAGCCGCCGATCAGCTCCACCACCACATCCACGTTCGGGTCGGCGGCCAGGCTCAGCGCGTCATCGTGCCAGGCGATGCCCGCGAGGTTGAGGCCGCGGTCGCGGTGCCTGTCGCGCGCCGCCACGGCGCTGACCCGCACGCCCCGGCCGGCGCGCTGGGCGATCAGCCCGGCCTGCGCCGCCACCAGCTTGACCACGCCCGCGCCAACCGTGCCCAGCCCGGCGATGCCCAGTTTCAGTTCAGTCATTTAACGGGCTCCTCAGGCTCCACGGGGCCGCCATTATCGACGGCGAAAAACGTCTTGATGTTGCGCACGGCCTGGCGCAGGCGCTGGGCGTTCTCGACCAGCGCGATGCGCACATGCGTATCGCCATATTCGCCAAACCCAATGCCCGGCGCCACCGCCACGCGGGCCTTGGCCATCAGCAGCTTGGAGAATTCCAGGCTGCCCATATGGGCGTATTTGGGCGGAATCGGCGCCCAGGCGAACATCGAGCCATTGGGCGAGGGCACATCCCAGCCCGCCGCGTGCAGGCCCTTGATGAGAATGTCGCGCCGCTCGCGGTAGAGCGTGCGCATCTCCTCCACGCAATCCTGCGGGCCGTTGAGCGCGGCCACCGAGGCCACCTGGATGGGCGTGAAGGCGCCGTAATCGAGATAGGATTTCATGCGCGTGAGCGCCTTGATGAGGCGCGGATTGCCGACCCCGAAGCCCATGCGCCAGCCGGCCATGGAGTAGGTCTTGGACATGGAGGTGAACTCCACCGCGATGTCCTTGGCGCCCTCGACCTGGAGGACGGAGGGCGGCGGGTTGCCGTCGAAATAGATCTCGCCATAGGCGAGGTCGGAGATGATGAAGATCTCGGTCTTCTTGGCCAGCGCCACCAGCTCCTTGTAAAAATCAAGGTCGGCCATGTAGGCGGTGGGGTTGGAGGGAAAATTGACGATCAGCGCGGTGGGCTTGGGCACCGAGTGGCGCACCGCGCGGTCGATGGCGCGCAGCATGTCCTCGCCCGGATGGGCGGGAATGGAGCGCACCGAGGCCCCGGCGATGATGAACCCGAACTGGTGAATGGGATAAGACGGGTTGGGCACCAAGATCGTGTCGCCGGGCGAGGTGATGGCGGCGGCCAGATTGGCCAGCCCTTCCTTCGAGCCGAGCGTGGCGATCACCTCGGTCTCGGGGTCGAGCTTCACGCCAAAGCGGCGCTCGTAATAATTCGCCTGGGCGCGGCGCAGGCCCGGAATCCCGCGCGAGGTGGAATAACGGTGGCTTCTGGGGTCGGCGATGGTCTCGACCAGCTTGGCGACGATATGAGGGGGCGTCGGGCTGTCGGGGTTGCCCATGCCCAGATCGATAATGTCCTCAGCCGCGGCGCGGGCCTTGGCCTTGGCGGCGTTCACCTCGGCGAACACATAGGGAGGCAGGCGGCGGATGCGGTGAAACTCTTCGGAGGACATGTTCAGCAATGCTTCTCGGGTTGGAGGGAAGACCAGGGCTTAATAAACGAATTGCACAAACCCGCCAGAACCCGAGGCGATGGCGGTAATGCGAATGGCGCTGGCGGGCACGCCGAACGCGGTCAGGGCATCGGCCAGGCGCTGGGCGCGCTCGAGCGCGAGGGCGAGATTGCCCTCGCCAAACCCCGCCACGCGCACGGTCTGGTGTTTATAGCGCTGGGCAAAGGCGCGGAGCGGGGCCATGTCGCTGGGCGCCAGCACGGCCGAGCCGGGGCGAAAGCCCAGCCCCACGGGCGGGTCTGGCGGCTTGGGCGCGGGTGCGGGCGGGGTGGCGGCCGTTGGGGGGGGCAGCTCGGCGGCGGGCAGGGCGAGGCCCGGCACATCGGGCGGGGGCGGGGCGCTGGC
>JAJXWD010000005.1 GCA_021781835.1 Pseudomonadota bacterium
CCGATCTAGGGCCGCGGCCGTCTCGTCGCACGAACTCTCGAGCCCCAGAACCGGGCCGCTCTCTTTTCTTTCCATGTCACACGCTCTAGACCAGTCGCGTGAAAACCGTAACACCCCCCGTCCAGCTTCAGCCCCGCACCCAGCCGCTCAAAGCCGGCACCCGCGGCTCGCCGCTCGCCCGCCAGCAAACCGCCACCGTGCTGGGGCTGCTCCGCCAAGCCTGCCCGGCGCCCGAGGGGACGGAGATTTTCGAAGAGCACATCATCGTCACCACCGGCGATGCCGTGCTCACCAAACCCCTCGCCGAAATCGGCGGCAAGGGCCTGTTCGCCAAGGAAATCCACGAGTCGCTGGCGGCGGGGCGAATCGATTTCGCGGTCCACAGCCTGAAGGATCTGGAAACCGGCCTGCCGCCGGGCATTGTGCTGGCCTGCACCCTCCCGCGCGAAGACCCGCGCGATGTGCTGATCCTGCCGCCCGGCCGCGCCCCCGCCACCCCCAACGATCCGCTGAGCGCCCTGCCTCAGGGGGCGGTGATCGGCTCGGCCTCGGTGCGCCGTCAGGCCCAGCTCAAACATGCCCGCCCCGATCTGCGCTTCACGCTGCTGCGCGGCAATGTCGGCACGCGCCTTGGCAAAATCGAGGCCGGCGCGCTCGACGCCACCCTGCTCGCCTATGCGGGCCTGCGCCGGCTCGGTCTGGCCGACAAAGCCAGCCTCGTGCTGGAAACCGAGCACATGCTGCCCGCCGCCTGCCAGGGCATTGTCGGCATCACCGCCCGCGCGGCCGATACCGATCTGCTCGAGCTGCTCGCCGCCATCGAGGATCCCACCTCCAAGGCCGTGGCCACCGCCGAGCGCGCCCTGCTCGCCACGCTCGACGGCTCCTGCCGGACCCCGATCGCCGGCTATGCCCAACGGCTCGACAATGGCACGCTCCACCTGACCGGCCTGGTCGCGCGCCATGACGGTTCATTCCTGCTCAAGCGCAGCGTCACCGGCAACACGGCCGATGCCGCGCTCATGGGCCGCGAGCTGGGCCTGTCTCTCAAAGCCGACAGCCCGGGCGACATTTTCCTGCCGTGAAACTGCTGGTAACACGGCCAGAACCAGGCGCCGCCGCCACTGCCCAGCGGCTCACTCTGGCCGGCCATTTGCCAGCGGTCATGTCCTGCCTGCGCATCACGCGCCTCACTCCGCCTTTCCCCGCGCACATCGCCGCGCTGCTGGTCACCAGCGGCCAGGCCATTCCCTCCCTGCCCCCGCATCTGCGCGCCGTTCCCAGCTTTTGCGTCGGCGACGCCACCGCCGCCAAATTGCGCGAGGCGGGGTTTTTGAGCGTGGCCAGCGCCAGTGGCACCGCCGATGACCTGTGCCGCCTGGTCAGCGCGCGCCAACTGCCCGGGCTGCATGTGCTGGCCAGCGGCGAGCGGCTCGGCCTGAAGCTGCTGGCCGATTTGCGCCATGCCGGGCTCAAGGTCACGCGGCGGGTGGTGTACCGGACCCGCCCCATCCGCACCCTGCCCCCCGCCATCAAAACCGCCCTCGAACAAGGTGAATTTGACGGCGCGCTGTTCTATTCCTCCGAAACCGCCCGCGCCTTTGCCGCCCTGCGGCCGCCCGGCACCGCCGCCTTGTCGGCCTATGCCTTGAGCCCTGCCATCGCCAAAACACTCCAGCTCTTGCCCTGGCGTGATATTCGTGTCGCACTAGCCCCCACAGAAGCTGACATGATGGCCCTACTGACATGAACGACATCACCCCCAGCGCCCCCGCCGCACCGCCCGCACCCGCCAAAGCGCACACGGGCCACGCCATCATCAGCGCCCTGCTCGGTACCGGCCTTGTGCTGCTCGGCGCGGGCGAGGGGTATCTCTGGTACACCCAGCGCGCTCATCAGGCCGACGGCACGCAGCTCGCCATCCTGCAAACCCAGGTGGAGGATTTGCGCACCGCCTTCGCCCACACCGCCCCCCCGCCCGACAGCCTGCAAGTCCAGGCCAATCTGGCCCAAAAACTCCTGGATCTCGGCGCCCAGCTCACCGCCCTGCAAACCCAGGAAGCCGCCGACCACGGGCAGCTCACCCAAATGCAGGCCAATAGCGCCGATCTCGGGCAACTCACCCAGCGCCTGACCCTGCTGAACGCCCTCGAGACCGCACGGCTTGCCCTTGAGAGCGGCCGCCCGCTGGGCACCATTCCCAACGCCCCCCCGGCGCTGGCGCCCTACGCCACCACGCCGCTGCCCACCATGGCCCAGCTGCAAGAAACCTTCCCCGCCGCCGCCGAGGCCGGCCTTGCCGCCAGCGTCTCCGAAACCGGCCAGGCCAGCGTCTGGGCGCGGGTGAAATTGCGGCTCGAGAGCCTGATCACCATCAGCAACGGCCCGCATGTGTTGTTTGGCCCCCCGGCGGCGGCGGCCATAACGCAGGCCCGCGCCGCGCTGCGGGCGGGCGATTTGCAGGGGGCGGTCAGCGCCCTCCAAACCCTGCCCCCCGGCACGCTTGGCGCCATGGCCCCGTGGCCCGCCCAGGCCCAGGCCGTGCTCGCCGCGCAGGCGGCCCTCATCGGCATGGCGCAGGCGGACTGAGCGATGTGGCGCGCAACCAAGCTCATCCTGCTCACCGCCCTGCTCCTGGCGCTTGCCTGGTGGGTTTGCACCCTGCCCGGCGCGGTCACGGCCCATATCGGCCCCTACACCATCACCGCCACCACCCCGGCGGCGCTGGTGCTGCTCGCCGCCGCCGCCGCCCTGCTGGCCGTGCTGCTGCGCGTGACCGGGGGCCTGTGGCGGGCGCCCGTGCATTTTAAAACCTGGCGTGACCACCGCAAGGCCGAAGCGGGCGACCTCGCGCTCCAGCGCGGCCTCTCGGCCATTGCCGCCGAAGATGCCCAAAAAGCCCTGGCCGAGGCCCGGCGGGTGGCCAAATATCTCGGCAACCAGCCGCTGGCCTTGCTGGTCCGCGCCGAGGCCGAACGCCTGGCCGGGCACAAGGCCGAAGCCGCCGCCTTGTTCCAGGACCTGACCAAAACCACCGAACTGCGGTTTCTCGGCCATCAAGGGCTGCACAGGCTGGAAGCAGCCCCCCCGCCAGACATGCCCGCGCGCCACCATCTCGACAATGCCAGCACCGCCTACCCCGATGCGCCCTGGGTCCGCGCCGAGCAGCTCTCCCAGGCCCTGCAAGCCCATGACTACCCAGCCGCCCTGACCCTCGCCACCCAGCCCGCCGCGCGCGCCGCCCTGGCCACCGCCGCCGCCCAGGCCGCCACATCCCCCGAAACCGGCCTGAGCTTTTGCCGCCAGGCCTTGAAAGCCACACCCGGCTTCCTTCCCGCCCTCACCACCATGGCCGCGCTGCTGCGGGCCACCGGCCGCGCCAAAGCCGCGCGCAAACTGATCTCGCAGGCCTGGCGCACCCAGCCCCACGCCCTGCTCGCCCAGGCCTGGACCACCCCCGGCGCCAATGCCCTGAGCATCGCGCAGGAGGCCTTGTATCTGGCCGAATCAGCGCCCGAGACACTCGAATCAGAGCTTTATCTGGCCCAAACCGCCCTGGGTGCGGGCCTGAAGGCCGAAGCCAACCGCCATGCCACCCAGGCCCTCAGCCTGGCCCCCGGCAATGGCCGCGCCCTGGCCTTGCTGGCGGCGCTGCAAACCAACACCCCGCTCCCGCCCGCCGGACAATGGCAATGCACATCCTGCCAGGCCCCCACGCCCGACTGGGTGCCCCTCTGCCCGGTCTGCCAAAAGCTCGGCACCATGCAGTGGGTTGAACGCGCCTGACCCAAATATAGCGGGATACGTTGTAACGCCCCCGCTCACGCCTCGGCGATCAGCCGCCCGCCTTCATTCAGCCCAAACGAGGTCAAGGCCTTGAGGGCCGTGTTCAAGCCCCGGTTCATTTGCTGAGCCCGCCGGCTGGCGCAGGCTGTTCGGGTCGCCACCCGGGCCAGCGAAAAGCGCAGCGCCTCGGCCAGGCTGGCGGCATCCTGCTGCTCTATCCGCCGCAACTGCGCGGCCGCCGCAAACAGATTATCCGCCCCCAAATCCCGCATCACCTCGGTGATGCGGCTGATCGCCGGCGCGGCATTTTTCAAGGCCAATTCAATATCGGCGGCGGCGGCGGAAATTTCTATCGGCTTGCCCGCCAGCATCAGGCAGTCAAGCTGCTGCAACTGGGCGCTAATGCCATCGATCAGTTCAACCCCCTGCCGCAAAACCTCCATCACGGCTGGTCCCTGTGCCTCGCCATCTGGCGCCAGGCCATGGCCGAGATCATCATGCCGAAATCGCCCGGCAAAATTCATGAATTCATTTCTTTCAAAACAGATATGATCGCCTTGGCCAGATCATGCGCCGGAACATTATAAGACCCCGCCGCCAGTTTTTCCTTAATCCGCCTGACCGCCGCCTCATCAACGCCCTCAGCCTGCTGAGCCGCCGCAAATAATCGCGCAACGCTTTGCGCCTCCTGGCTCATGCTCACCGTTTCAACCGGCCCGCCGCTCGCCACCACAACCGGGCTGGCGGCGTTGCTTGCCGGGCTGGCGCCATGCCCGGCCACATCCCGCACCCCCCCGGCCGGGACAGACGAAGCGATTTTGGTCATGCCGCCGGCATGCTTTCCGCGCTCATTTTCATATCCTGATCCAAAAGCATCAGCGCCGCCTCAAAATCATCGAGCGCGGCAAGGTCATTCTCGACGTTGGCACGCAGCAGCGTGAAGCGCAACGCCGAATAGATCGTCATCAGCGCCCCGCCCAGCGTGGTGCCCTCCGAAGTATCGAGTATGCCAACCATGAAGGTCAAAAGCCCATCGGCCTTGGCGATCATCTCCGCCTTCAACGCCACATCCCCCGCCACTATGGCGGCCTTGGCCCGGCGTCCATATTGGCGCAGCCCGCGCCACCCCTGCCGCAACCACGAGATATCGGCCGGGCCATCAAACATGGCGGCGCGATAACTCATGATCAAATTCGCTGAAATATCATTCATGGTTTAGCTCGAGCTTGAGGTTGTGGAATTGAAAATGGACAGATACGCCTCGGTGATCGAGGCGCTGGACGTCTTGGTCTCGGCGGCGGTATATTGGCTCACCAGCATTTTAATCGCCGCGGCGTTTTGCTGCTGAATCGACGAGATCTGGCTGTTCAGCGATGTCACCACCCCGTTCAGCGCCGTGGTTTGCGCCGCGATAAAGCCGGTCTCGGCCTTCCCCGTGGCCGCCGAGGCCGAGCTGGCCCCGATCGCTCCCACCGTAATGTTATTGAGCTGCGCATGAAGATCGCCAACCAGCTTCTGCACCGCGCCCGGGTTCTGGGTATATTCGCTGGCAAAGCTGGCGGCATTGAAAGACACGCTCCCCGAACTATTGATCGACAACCCCACCGCCGCCGCGCTGATGCCGCTGGCAACCAGGCTGCTGACCGATGACATCAGGTCGTTCTTCAACGATGTCGCCGAGAAATTGCCCAGCAGCGCCCCCGATTTCGCGCTGCCCGCCCCCGAGGCGGTGCTCGACGCTGACGAGACCGGCACATATTTGGTCTGTTTGGCGATCGTTGAGATCGCCGTATTCAAGCTGGTGGCAATCGCCGCGACGGAGCTTGAGAGACCGGTCGGCGACGAGCTGACCGAAATCACCGAACTTCCTGTGCCCGCCAGCGAAATCGTCAATCCCCCCACCGCGCTGCCCAGCACATTGCTGGTGCTGGTGATCGGAATCCCGTTCAACGTCACCGAGGCATCGGAGGCCGATTGCGCCAGAATTTCACTGCCCGTCGAGCCGGTGGGACTATAGCTGAACTGCGCCATCGCCCCGGTGCCAGACACGGTAAAGGCCGCCGCCGAGCCCGTGCCGCTGCTGGCCAGCACCAGCCTTGCCCCGGCCGAGGTGCCGACCACGCTGGCCTTCACGCCATCGCCGGCCTTGTTCACGGCCGCCGCCACGCCGTTCAGCGTCAGGCTGCCCGAGCCAATGGAGACGGTGGCATTGGTGCCGCCTTTGGTCGTGAACACCAGATTGCCCGTTCCCCCCGTCAGCGTCGCGCCGGCGGAGCCCAACAGGCCGGAATAGATTTCCTGAGATTTCGCCAAGGATATATTGGTCAGATGATACGTGCCCGCCGTCGCGCTGTTGCTCGCCGTTGCCGTCGCCGCGCTGCTGTTCGTGCTCGTCGCCGCCCGGCTGCTGATCGTGCCGACATTCTTGATGTTCGAGAGCGCCTGGGACAAAGACGACATCGCGCCATTGATCTGCCCCCAGGCCGATATATCCGCCTTCTCCGTGGTCACCTGAGATTTGAGCACGGTGATCGGCGCCAGCATCTTTGATTCAGCCGTCGCGATTTGCGAATTGATGGCGGAGGAGCTGAGCGAACTTACCGAGGTCATGGCGCACCTTTATGAGACAAAACAGCGCCAAGCCGGAGACCCTCCGGCTTGGCATCAATCAGCCTGTTACGGCAGCAGCGAGAGATAGCTCTGCTGCAGCGTGGTCGATGATTTGAGTGCCGCCACACCGGCCTGCGCCTGAATCTGCGCCTCCGTCAGCTTGTTGCTCACGGAGGGGATGTTGGCATCCTGCACCACGCCGAGCGCGGTGGTCAGGTTTTGGCTGGTGGTGTTCATGTTGTTGATATTGGCGGTCAAGGCCTGCTGCACGGCGCCCAGCTGGCCGCCCTGGTTGTTCAGCGCGCCAAGCGAATATTTGACGATGTTGATCGCCGCATTGGCGCTCGAGGTGGTGGAGACATTGACGCTGGACAGCGAAGCCAGGCTCGATTTGGTGGTGACGCTCGTGCCGGTCCACCCCAAAGCCGAGGCATTCGATACCGAGAACCCCCCCGAGGATTGCAACTGCACGCGGCCTTGAATCAGCGCGTCCTTGTTCGTGCCGCTCAACACCGCCGTGCCGCTCTGCTTCAGGCTGCCCGAGCCGGTGAAGTTGGTGATGTTGATGTTCTGGCCCGCGGATTGGGTCAGCACCAAAGCGCCCGCACTGTTCAGCGAGGCCACGATGCCGCTGGTCGAGGACTGGCCATTGATCTGCGAAACCATGCCCGCCGCCGACGAGGCCGTAACGGTCACCGCCTTGCCGATCGTGTTGGTCGAAGACGACGCGCCGCTGCTCGCCGCCTGGATGGTGAAGGAAACGGGATTGCCCGTGGCGCCCGCCGTGTAGCTCAGGGTGGCCTGGGTATAAGCCTGCGCCTGCACGCCGGTCTTGGAAGAGGCCGCATTGATCGAGCTTGCCAAAGACGCCGCCGATTCGGTCGATTTCGACTTGGCCAGCGTCGCGGAGCCGCCATTGGCACCGGAAATCTTGGCCGAGGAGGTGGTCGAGAATTCACCCGTGGTCGGCCAGGTGGCGGCACCCTTGGCATAGGCCGAACCGATCTTGCCCGTGGTCCCGCCGGTCGCCGAGGCATAGTTCATGCCAACGGCCGAAGCGGTCAGGTTATTGATCGAGAGGGTCATCGTCTGCCCCTCATTGGCGCCGACCTGGAACTGCACCCCCGAGAAAGAGCCATTCATCAGGTTGATGTTGTTAAATTGCGTCTGGTTGGCGATGGTCGAGACCTGCCCGGTCAACTGCCCCACCAGCGTCTGCAAGGACTGCGCCTCAGAAGCGGTCTGCGTGCCGTTGGCCGCCTGCACGGCAATCGAGTTCAGCTGCTGCACCACGCTGATCTGCTGGGTAATCGCGCCCTGCGCAGTTTGCAGCAGGGAAACGCCCTGGTTGGCATTGGACAGGGCCTGGGTCAGGCCGTTCAGCTGAGACGTGAAACCCTGCGCCGTGATATAGCCCGCCGGATTGTCCGCGGGCGAATTGATCGACAGGCCGCTCGCCAGCTGCCCCTGCAGCGAGGTATTCTGAGACGATGTCGTCGAGATCGAGTTGAGCGCCTGCAACGCACCGGTATTCGTCAAAATGGAACCTACGGCCGACATGTGAAACTCCTTGGGTTGAGATTGCCGTACCCCTTAATTCGTATCCGCCCCCCGATGTTTTCCCATTTTTACCACCTAAAATTGATTTTCTTTGAAAATAACCTATCTAAGATTTATTACCGGCCCATCCGCCGTCACCATCGCGCTAAAGCGCCGGCCAGAGGTCGGGTTGGTCAACAATATCAAATCCCCCGCCCTGCCATCCTGGTCGGCCACGGCAAGCAGGGTCACGGCAATGCCCCCGCTCTCAACCGTAACCATCACCTGCTGGCCGGCTTTTATCAAAACCGGCTGTTGAATATTTTGTTGCGAAACAACAACACCCGCGGCGATCGACATCAGCGCCTCCGCGCCAATAACGGGCGCCGTGTCATAAAAAACCTGGCGGCCGGCGAATTTTTCCACCGGCTCGGCCAGCATCATCAAATCCTTGGCGCCAATCACGCTGCCCGCCACAATCGGCCGTGCCGCCACCACCACACGCTCCGATTGAGCCACCTTGACCTGCACATAAAACACCCAGGATGGCCTGGCGCATCTCACCGCCGCCTGCTCATAGGGAATGACACCGCTCACGCTCACCGCCAAGGGCACCGCGCAGGCCGACATATAGGCCACCCCATCCACCGCCCCTATTTGCAGCGTCGCCCCAGGCGGTGTCAGCGGCAACACGGCATTTTTCACCGCCACCGCCACCGCTTGGGGGCTTTCCCCGCTTGGCGGCTCGGCTATGGCTGGGCCTGCCAGCACGCCAAAGCCGGCGGCCGCCAGGCACCACAGCCTCACCAGCCGGCCAGCCCCGCGCGGCTTCATTCGGCGGCGGGTTGCAGCGCCGTATCAGGCGCTTTCGCCCCCCCCATCCAGTCGGGCAGCGTCGCCTCGATCGGCGGCAAAGCCAATGCCGCCTCGCGCGTGCGCTTGCCCGCCGCCAGCGTCTCGGGCAAATCGGCCATCGCCTGCTTCACCGCCTCCGTCCAGGCGGCCAAGCGGTTGGGCAATTGCAGCGGCATCAGCGCCGCCGGCACATCCAGGCGGTCATCCACCAGCAGCCGGCACCCGGCCGCGGCCGCCAGCAAGGCCGGGTAATGGTCCAGCGCCGGCTCCGCGCCCACCGGGCGCACCATAAGGTGCGGCCCAAGCTCGGCCAAGGTCTTGGCCCAGGCATATTCAGATTCCGGCGGATCAATCCGCCCCATCGCTCCGTCATACGCCCCGCCGGGGCGCTGCACCACAATCCAGGAAGCCAGATCCAGCGTCGCCTGGATGAGGTCAGCCATCCAAGCTGGCGCCACCCCCTCATCCACCCACAAAATACGCGGCCTGGAATTCATCCCCTTGCCGAACTCCAAATCCCCCCAGACATGGCGCGACAAAGCGGGCCGCCACAGCTCGACCGTGCAGCCAGGGGGGCATAATTTCTGCACACGCGTGGCCAGCCCGGGAGACGTGGCCACGGCCCGCGCCATATGCGCCAGGCCCCCGGCCAGTTCATCTCCCGGCAGCGCCGAGAAAACGGCAACATAATCCGGGCTGCCGGGCTGCGCGTCACGCTCGGGGTTCACCCTCACCCATATCGCGGGCGCCCGGCGGCCAATATCGCCGGCGCTCGGCAGTTCGGGCACCCAGTCGGCCTCCACCATCCCCGTCCGCCTCGCCGCCCGCGCCGCGTTCAGCACCGCCGCCCCCCGCTGCGGATCACCGCTGATCACCACGCTGCACGGCTCGGCGGGCGCGGCCCTCACCAGCCCGGTGCGTGTCTCGGCGGCCAGCAAATCGCCATGCAGCGAGAGCGCGGGGTGATGAAACGGATCCAGCCAGCCCAGCCCGCGCGCCACGTCCGAGCCGCCCCGGAACGCGCCCATTGCATCCACCTCCACCACCTCCGGCGGCGCCAAAAACGACACGTCCGGGGTCCACACAATGGCCCAGCCCCGCTGGCGGAGTTGCGCGCACAGATCGATCCACAGCGCATCGCCGCTCAAATCCGCGAAGTGGCATGCCGCCAAAGCGTCCCGGCGCGCCATCAGCCCCGGCGGCGCCACGGCGCTCACCTCCTGGTCCACCAGCAGCCAGCCGCCGGGGCCTGGATCATCCACCCCATGCCCGGCCCCCAGGCGGGTATCGGCCCCCACCACAATCGGCCCTTGCACAAAGGCCTGCTGCCGCCCCTCATTGAGGGAAACGGCCAAGGTCCGCCCCCCCACCAGGCCCACGCGCTCATCGTCGAGCCGCAGGCGCAGCCTTTCCACCCATTGCGGCTGCGCCGCCGCCGCCCGGGCATCGATCACCGTCACAAACGCCGTCGCCGCCAGCGCCAGGGCGGCGCGCAGCCGCGCCGCGCTCCCGCCCTCATGGTCCGGCGCCACCGCCAAAACCTGCCCGCCCAACGCCGCCTCCTGCGCCCGCACGGCGGCCAGATACTCACGCACCTCCGGCAGCAAGGCCGTGCCATATAAAATCACCGGCCCCGGCAAAACCGCGCCGGTCAGCAGCCCGGTCAAAAACGCGTCCAGGGTTTTCACATCAACCTTGTCGCACCCCACCAGAATGCTCACCCCGCCGCCACGGGCCGGGCGTATATGGTGAAACAGCCCGACAAACTGGCGCCCCTGCACCTCACTGGCCAACCCCACCTCGGCCAGATGCGCTTTCACCGCCTCGGCGGCCCGCGCGCAAAACACATCCGTCTTGATGTCGTCCCTGCGGGCGCCGGCGCTGCGCGTGAACAGCGTCTCGGGCAGCCGCACCACCTGCCGTCCCGCCGCCGCCAGCCGGAGCTGGAAATCATATTCCTCCGCCCCCGCGCGTGCCGCGTTAAACCCGCCCAGAGCCACCACGGCCGCGCCCGCATACCAAACCCAATCGCCAATATAGGCGGCCTGGCGCAGCCGCGTCACATCCCATGCCGGCTTGTACCGCACCCAATCGCCCCCCTCCCGGGGCACCACCTCGTCGCAATAAATCATATCGGGCGCGCTGGCCGCCGCCGTCAGGGCAAAACGGGCGCAGGCATCCACGGCCACCGTGTCCCCGGCATTGATCACCGCCACATAATCGCTCTCCCGCGCTTCCTCGTTGAGCAAGCGGCAGACGGCCGCCGTCGCGGCTTCAGGCTCATCCGCCACCGTCACCACGCGCGCGCTGTCCAGCACCACGCGGTCGGCGGCCAGCACCACCACCTTGGGCTTGACCAGAATTTGCCCCTTAAGCGCCTCGAGCGTTTCCGAAATCGCCGCCGCCCGCCCCGCGGGCGCCACCACCACCACCGAAACCGATGGCAGCCTCCCGCACCCCGCCACCTGCCGCGCCAGCATCGCCCGGCCGCCCTCGTCCAGCCGCTCGGGCGGGCGCAAATGGCCCGCCCCCACCATCGGCGTCACGGCAAGCCCCCCAACCCCGCCCAGGGCCGGAATCACCCGCCCCTTGCTGGCACCCACCTCGGTCAGGAAAGCGACGATCTCCGCCGTCTCCGCGGCCAGCGCGTCCCAGCGCGCGGGCGCCAGATCACGCGCGCAGATCATCTCCCATGTCCGCTCCACCAGCGCGCGCAGGGGCGGAAACACCTGGCGCGCATCCAGCGGCGCCGAGCGGTTGAGGCGCTGGGTGAAATAGGCCGCCGCCGCCTGCGCCCCCTCCGGCCTCAACCCCAGCAGATCCAGCCCCAGCTCCCGGTCGATCCGCTCAATCTGCGCCACCGGATCGGCGAGCAATTCATGATACGTCACCCAGCTCCTGGGCAAATGGCGCGCCACGGCCTCGGCCGAGGTCGCATAGCTCATCCACAGCAGCAGCGCATGAGCCCGGCTGAGGCCGTTTTTCAACTGTTGGCTGGCCGCCGCCGTCCACGGATCCCTGAACACATGCACCACATGCGGCCTGTGGCCCGCCTGCCGGACCACACGCTCATAAATCGGCAATGTCCTGCACAGATGCGGGTGCTTGAGCCCCCACACCTTGTCGCCCTCGCCAAATCTCTGCCTGACAATCCCCTCGAGCTGCCCGATGAACGGCGCCAGATCCGCCCGCTCAACCCAGCCGCCTTGCAGCCCCCGCACGTCAGTCCACTCCACCCCCAGCTTGGCGAAGAGATTGACGTCAAAATCGATCAGCTCAGGAATTTCATAAAACCCCAACGGGTTATGCTCATTCGGATCCGCATCGTTATAGATCTTGACCCCCAACGCCGCCAACGCCCCCGACAAGGCAGACGTTCCGCTTCGGTAATATCCTACCACAAAGACCGCGTCCGACATTTTTCACCATTTCAAAGGTAATTAAAAAGACTCAAATTCTGCACCGTGCCAAACGCCTTCATGGCCGCCTGAAGAGAGGTGAGTGTCTGGTCGAGCTGCGAAATGGCCACGGGCGAATTCACCGCCGTGGCATTGCTCACGCTTGTCTGCAACGCCGTCGATTGGCTGGTATTGCCCGCCGCGATGTTTGAGATGGCATTCAGCGCAATGCCGTTTTGCGCCTGCGCCGTGGTAATCACCTGCTGATATTGCGACAATGTCGCCAGGCTTTGGTTGAGCACCTGGTTTGTCTGCGCCACCTGGGCCGGCGTATTCGCCGCCCCCTGCAACGCCCCGGCAATTTGTTTGAAAAGCGCAAATGCCGTCTGCGGGCGCGACGGGCTTATGGTAAAATTATCCCCCGCCGCCGGGCTGCCGGTCACGTCAAAACTCATGCCGCTGATCTGAATGGTGCCCGCCCCGGCGGCGTTTTTTGTCACCGTGCCGCTGCCCAGCGTGGTTCCCCCCTGTGTCTCGACATAGCTGCCATTGGCGCCAAACGTCACCACCACGCTCGCGGCGCCGCTCTGAAACGCCGAGGCCTGGGCAAGATTGACAACGCCCTGCTGAAGCACCTGCCCGGTGCCGCTATTGGCCGCGTTGGCGGTGACGGATGAAAACCCATCCCCTTGCGTCCCCGACATGAAGACCTCGCCACTTCCCACCGTCGGCGCCACCTGCCCCTCGCCCACCTGCGCATAAGAGGATCCGCCATCGCCATAATAAGCGATATTGCCGCTGGCATTCACCTGAAACGGCGTCAGGCTGCCGGCCGTTCCGCCAAACAAATACGCGCCAGACGTGCCCTTGCTGTTGGCCAGCCCCAAAAGCTGCTGCGCCACCGATGTCACCTGGCTGGCCAGCGTGTTCATGTTCTGGCTGTTGGTCGTCGCGTTCAGCGCCTGCTCCACCACCGCCTGCACGTTATTAAACAGGCTGCTGACCGAGCTATAAACATTATTGGTCGCCCCCAGCTGGGCGCTGATCGTGGCTTGATTGGTGCTGTCCGTGCTGAGGGCGGAAACACGGTCATTGGCGGCGGTCGCGGTTTGATAAGCCGCCGCCCCCTGGTCTGGGGTCTGCACCGCCACGCCGCTGGCCACTTCCTGCTGTATCCGGCCAAGTTGCGCTTCCCCCTGCGCCAGCGTCGCGGAGAAATTTGTATAAAACGCCAAATCCATGCCTAGCCACCTTTTGATCTCGCCCGAGACACACGCAGGTCAATCTGCTCGTCCATCTCTTTACGCATCAAATTACTTTCGGCTTTCTTTATGTCCTGGGCCTTCCCTTCATTGAGACGAATTATTTTCTTTTCCAGTCCGCTTATTATAGCTTGGTTAACCTCCAGACGCTCCCTCACCGTCTCCGCGCTTTTGGCCAGCTTCTCCCCATGGCGCCGTGTCGTTTCCGCCAGCTTCATCGCCGTCACGATCATGCTGCCGCTCACCAGCTCTCCCCCCGTCCAAGAGCCCCTCATCCTCCTGGCATATTCGTCAAGCAGCCGCTCCTGCCGGGCCAATTCGGCATGTTTCGCCTCCATCTCCCGCGCGGCCTCCCGCAAGCGCAGCTCCTTCTGCTCGTTCATCACAATCAGCCTTTGCCATGTCCTGCTGTTCATCTGGTTTCACACCACCTGCCGCAACGCCGCCACGCTGGCCTCCATTCCCATTTCCTCACCGACAGTCTGGCGCAAAAACCCTTCCATCGCCGGCGCCTTTCGCAGCGCCTCATCCAACACCAGGTCGCGGCCGGGCGTGTAGCCGCCAAAATCAACCGCATCCTGCTTTTGTTGCTTATAAGTCCACAAGGATCTGAATTTGGTGGCCAGACGCACATGCTCATCCGGCACCACCGCCCCCATGACACGCGACAACGACGCCGCGATATCGATCGGCGGGTATATGGCCGCCTCCGCAAGCGCCCGCGATAATACAATATGCCCATCCATCACCGACCTGGCGGTATCGGCGATCGGATCGCTGATATGGTCATCCCCCTCGACCAAAACGGTATAAATGCCGGTAATCGCCCCCTCCTTCTCAACCCCCGTGCCCGCCCGCTCGACATAAGCCGCAAGCGCGCCAAACACCGAAGCCGGATACCCCCGCGCCACAGGCGGCTCGCCAGCGGCCAGCGCCACCTCCCGCAGCGCCATCGCCAGCCTGGTCAGCGAATCCACCATCAGCAAAACATTCCGGCCAGACGCCCGAAAATACTCCGCCACCGCAACGGCCCGGTAAGCGCCATGCACCCGGCTGATCGCCGTCTCATCCGCCGGCGATGCGATCACCACCATTTTCTCGCGCGCCTCGCCAATATGGCTCTCGATAAACTCGCGCACCTCCCGCCCGCGCTCCCCGATCATGCCAACCACCACCACATCCGCGCGCGCAAACCGGGCGATCATCCCCAAAAGCGTGGTTTTGCCCACGCCCGAGCCCGCGAACAGCCCCACCCTCATGCCCTGGCCAATCGTCAACAAACCATTGATCGACCTCACCCCCACATCAAAGGGCACTGTCAGTTTATGCCGGTTCAGCGGATTTTTACTGGACGCGATCATCGGCCAGCCCGTGCGCAAGATCGGCGCCCTCAGCCCATCAATCGGCTCGCCGCGGCCATTGAAGACCCGCCCCAGCATGGCCTCCCCCACCATGATCTCCGGCGGCCTGGGCCGCACAAACACCCGACCGCCCTTGATCACCCCCCTTGTACCGCGCTCCGCCATGATGACGAGGCCGCTATCATCAAACCCCACCACCTCGCCATTCAGCTCGGCACCCCCAACGGTTTCAACAACGCACTTCGCCCCCACCGGTGCCTTGACAAGGCTGGAATGAAGCACCTCGCCATCACATTTCACCACCCTGCCGAATTTTCTGAACGGATCCGCCGGCATCGAGCGGTCTATACGGGCCAGTACATTTTTCAAAACCCGTTTATGATCCATCTTCTTTTCCAAAAATATCCAGCCCGTCCCGGATGAGCGAAAGCTTCGCCTGGATGGTCCCATCCCACCCGACATTCTGAAATTGATCGCCCGAGAGGCCAAAAATCTCCACCGAAACGCCGCCCTTCACCACTCCCTCATCGCCAATATAATCAACCTTATGCCCGCCCCCCTCCGCCGCCAAAATCGCCAAATCTTCGGGGTTGAGCCTGACCTCGACCGTTTTCGCGAAACTGAATTCAGAGATCTCGGCGAAAATACGCTTCAAAACCCGCCGCCCATTCTCCGCCACCGAAACGCCCGACAGCCCACATATCTCAACAATCTTGAAGGCGCTCTGCAAAACAATATCTTCAAACCCCTCCTCAAAATTCTTCAACGGTGCCGCGATCTCATCAACAGCCCGCCCCAAAGCCTCCTCTATATCCGCCAATCTCTGCTTGTAGGCTTGTCCTTCTAATTTAGCCGCCCGCTCGCCAGCCGTATAACCATCCCCATACGCAGCCTGTCTGAGCCTTTCCAGCTCGGCCTTCACCCGTCTGTCAATTTCAATTTCGTTATCAGCCGCCAAGGCATCATTTGCCTCCAGCACCACATTCAGAACTTCGCTCTTATTCGCTTTCCTGACAAAAGCCATGATTTCTATTCCGAATCAGTAATTTTTTGGATTGATTTATTAACAATTAAGATCATCGGCGCAATTACCGTCGCACAAGACATCCCAATCACGACAATCAGTATAAATCTGATCCCAAAGGCCAAACCACTGCTGAAATCAAAATTCACCGGCTGATGCCCAGCGGCCCAAACCGCCGCAACGGAAAATCCGATCACAACAGGCTTGACGGTCATTTCCTTTTTTTTCAATTTGCCTCCTAACCGTCACGGGGCTTCATCAGCCGCCCTGACAACCACGACAACACGCCTGTTCTTTGCCCTGCCAACATCGTTCGCATTATCGGCGATCGGCGAAAATTGGCCAAACCCCTGGGCTGACAAGGAATCCCCATCAACCCCAACGGATTGAAACAGCTCAACCACAGTCACCGCCCTCTCGGCGGAGAGCGACCAATTCGATGAAAATTGCGCCGTAGAAATCGGCTGATTATCCGTATAGCCCTGAACGACAATTTTAAACTGCCCTGGCAATTGCGCCAAACCTCCCCCCACCTGCTTCAAAAGCGCAACCGCGTCCGGCTTCAATGTCGCCTGACCAGACTGAAACAGTACCGACGCATCCAGCTGTATGGTCAACGACAATGGCGAACTGGTAATCGACACCGACTTTTGAGCCACCAGCGGCTGAAAAATCGAGGCCAGCTTCAATTGCAATGCGGCAAGATTTTTTACTTCTTTCTCTATCTGCTTCCGCATGTCATTCGACAGATTTCCTTTTTTATTCTGATCAACCGGTTTAGGTATATTTATTTTTTGTAAAATGCCATTGGAGGCCCCAGGCTGTGTTACAATTACACTGGGTGGTGTTCCATGAAATGCCTTAACAAAGGCTTCCGCCAACTCATCTTCCTTATGCTTGTTTCTAGTTGACGATGCGTAAAGAACAACAAATGTCGCCAACAGTAAAGTCAGCAAATCGGCATAAGATATAACCCAGCGCTCATGATTAGGATGTTTTTCCTGATCATGGGCTTTCCTGCGGCGCTTCCTGTTGGCGGCGCTCATTCTCCAGCCTCGGCCGTGCGTTCTTCCGTATTTTCCACCTTATTCTTATCTTTGCTTTTGGTTATGAACGCATCCAGACTTTGCCGTATCACCACCCCCGGTTTTCCTTCCGCCAGCAAGACAAGCCCCTTAACCAATATGGACCGCTCATGTCCAAGCTCCTTGGCCAGATGCTTCAACCTCGCCCCCAAGGGCAGGGCAATCAAATTGGCAAATCCGACACCATAAATCGTTGCCACAAACGCCGTCGCAATACCTCCGCCAAGTTCTTCAGGATGATTCAATCTCATCATGACATGAATCAATCCCAAAACCGCGCCCATCACACCGATCGTCGGCGAGTACCCACCAATCGCCTCCCAAACCTCGCCAGCTTCCACCTGCTTTTTGCCGCTCAAATCAGAGCATTCGAAAAGAATTGTTTCTAAATCATCAAGAGAATTGTTATCTATAATCAGCTGCAAACCACGCTTCTGAAGCGGTTCATCAACCTCATCAACAACCTTCTCCAACGCCAAGGTTCCCTGGCTTCTGGCCAAAGATGACCAATCAGACAAATTTGAAACAAATTCAGTCAAATCGACCTTCGGCGGCTTCACCAACCAGATAATCGCCTTAAAGGCCCCAAGGACAGACTGAAATCCAAAATGAACCATCGTCGCCGTAAAGGAACCGCAGATAACAATAATGACCGCCGTCAGAGAGCAAAGTGAAGATAATGGATCATGATCAGAGAGCGCTCCGCCAATAACGACCAAGAATCCCAAAACAAGGCCGATCAGACTACTCACTCTTCTGACTCCGATTTTGCATCACATCATTTACACGTATCGCTATTTTACCTAACGCGCTTTTCTTAATTTTAGATGCGTAGCCTTCACTCACTCCCAGGATTTTCGATATCTCCCGATTATTAAGATCTTCATAATAATGAAGCATTAAAACACGATTTTCAATTTCTGATAAACTCTTAATTGCCCCTTCAATCAACGCCATATTATCTTCTTCTACCAAACCAGAAAGCGGCGTAAGTCCCCCGCCATCCTCCTCATCAATTTTTACATTTTCCAACTCCTCCACCTCAACCCGCCCGCGCCTCTGCCTGCCCTCCCGACGCAACCCATCTATCATCGCCCCCCGAATACGCCTCGCCGCAAAAACTCGAAAATCGACCCCCTTTGAAACGCTAAACCTGGCGACCGCTTCCATCATTCCTATTGCACCAAGCTGCAAAAGCTCATCCAAATCAGCCCATGGCATGCGTGCTTTAATTAAAAGCGCGGTTCTCTTAATGTCGTTTCCGTAAATATCGACAATTGTCTGATCTAAATTTTTTCCTTCAAGCTCTTTCATCATTCAGACCAAGAGTATGAATTACCTTCATTCTTATACTATCTGGAACCTCATCTATCCCTAAAACCGTTAAAATATCTCCCAGAGCTTTTGATATTTTTCTTCTCATCAACGAAGGCACGACCAAGGGAACACCGCCACCAACCTCTTTTATTTCTTTCATGAGAGCGACGACACTTTCCCTTAAATGCCCAACAATGTCCGGAGGTATATCCAAGTTTTCTCCAACATCTTTAGCTGCCTTAATTGATCTGTAAACCAGATCCTCCAGCTTATCCCCCAGTATGATCACACGAAGAACACCATCTTTCGCAACAAATTTATTAACAATATAACGCCCAAGCCTGGACCTTACCGCACTCAAAAGTGTATCAATATCCTTGGCGCCATTTTCAGAACATTCCACCAAAGCTTCCGATATTCTTTCAAAATCTCTAATGGGTATTCCCTCAATCAAGAGCGCCTGCAAAACCTGCCTGATGACACTGACGCTCAAAGAAGCCCGCAGATCTTCGGCCAGCCTCGGCGTTCCCTCCGCCAATCTTAAAATAAGCGCCTCAACTTGAGGCCTGCCCAGAAGTTCGGCACCATATTTTTTTAATATTTCTGAAAAATGCGTTGCTATCGCTGACGAGGCATCGACAACAGTGTATCCCATTTCCTCCGCCAACGGTATATCAGCTTGCGCTATCCAAACCGCCGGCGCGCCAAATGCGGGGTCTTTCACATGATGCCCCTTATTCAACTTGGCGCTAACGCCATGCCCACTTAAAGCCAGCCATTGATTTGGCCAAGCCTCTCCATCAGAAACATAAGCCCCTCTGATTGAAAACCGATATCCATGTATCTGAATATCAGAAGAGTCTCTAATATGGACGGCAGGCACCAAAAACCCCATCAACCGTCCATATCTCTGCCTGACCGCCGTCAAGCGCTTTAACAGCTTAGCTTCATCTCCACTAACAAGTGAAGTCAATCCAAATCCAATGCTCATCCCCAGTGGATCAACACCCGTAACATCCGGAATCGCATCTATTTTAGCGTCGTTTCTGCCATCGCCTTTCTCTATATTCTCTTGCGGGCCGTTGGGTACAGAAATTTGCTCTTCATTTATCTTCCATGCCGCTCCAGCCAAAAGCCCTGAAAACAGAAAAAAAGGTACATGCGCCATATGTGGCACAACCCCCAAAATTCCAGTGATCAGCGCCGACACTCCTAATGCCTGGGGATATTTTGATATTTGTCCTGCAATTTGCGCATGGATATCTTCACCCGTCGACACCCTTGTAACAACCAGACCCGCTGCAATGGATATAGCAAGAGATGGAATTTGCGCAGCCAAACCATCGCCAACGGTCAGCAATGTAAAGGTTCGTGCGGCCTCGCCCAAATCAAGCCCATATTGAAAAACCCCTACAAGCAGGCCGCCAACCATGTTGATTGCCAAAATTGACATAGCCGCGACGACATCCCCGCGGACAAATTTTGAAGCACCATCCATCGCGCCAAAGAAATCAGCTTCTTTACGCAATTCCGATCTACGCCTTTCCGCCGCTTCTCCATTCAAAACACCGGCATTAACTTCCGCGTCAATTGCCATTTGCCTGCCCGGAAGAGAGTCCAACATGAACCGCGCAGAAACCTCCGCAACTCTGCTGGCTCCCTTGGTAATGACAACAAAATTTATGATAATCAATATAATAAATACGATACCTCCTACAACATAATTTCCGCCCACCATAAAGTAGCCAAATGCCTCGATTACTTTTCCTGCAGCTCCAGGGCCGCTATATCCATCCAGAAGAATCGTCCTTGATGTAGCAACATTAAGAGCTAGACGCATCAATGTTGTTGACAACAATACAGATGGAAACGACGAAAATTCCGATGGCGATTCAACATAGAGAGAGGCCGACAGCACAACCAACCCTATCGCAATATTAAGCGCAAACAAGAATGATATCACAACCCCCGGCAATGGCACGACAAGCATCGCCAAAACCACCAAGACAATAGCCGGTCCCGCCAGCTGTGATATTGATATTTTTGCCTTCATAACAACCAAGATCCATTATGAACGAATAGCATTCGGGATCATCCTAAATATTTCTTTGGCATAAATAGTTAATACATCAAATATTTTTGGACCAAAAATAATTACAATTAGGAAAATTGTGCATAATTTAGCAACGACCAACAAAGATGCTTCTCGTATTTGCGTTGCAGCCTGAAACAAACCGCCTAAAATTCCAACAACCAACAGCGGCATGAAAAAAGAAAATGAGAAGCTTGCCAAAGCAATTATAAAATGAGCAGGCAAATTATGATCTCCTTATTTTTATATCCTCTTCACCGCCATTTTCCTCATTTAAAGATGTTATTCTTACACCATAACGATCATTTCCAACCGCCACAACTTCCCCATATCCCAACTTTTGTCCATTGATATAAATTGAAAGAGGGTCCCCAATCTGCCGATCAAGAGCTATTATCTGACCATGCCGAATAGCGCGCGCCTCTTTAAAACTCAATTTTGAGCGCCCCAACTCTACCGAAACATCAACCTCAACTCTATCAAGAGTCGATCTGATGTTTGATTTGCTTTTTTCTGGTATTTTTCCGATCTCTAAATCTTGAATATCTTTTTCCACCTCCATTTTCCTTAACTCAGCGCCTTCATTTAAATCAGACATATCAGTTCCTCCAAATACCAAAGCCGAACAACATACGGTACCATTTATTTGGCCATATTTCGCTTCAAATAAGACGACATCATCAGATAATATCGTGCACATATCAGACAGTGATACCGGCAAAACATCTCCAACTCCCCACGCATCAACGTCTCCAATCTGCAAAGAAAATTTCAGCAACTCAGCTTTAATATTTAAATAAATATCGCCGAGAAATCTGTCGACGGATCTAGACCACGAGACATCATCTGCCTGCCCCGTTAACAGACCAGATTGATTGCTTATCTTCGCCTCCAAAGGCTCTAGCGTTGTATATGGAATTACAATTTTTATCGCTCCAGAACCCAACGCCGTCTCAAATATTCCTGTAACCACAACAACCCAATCTTTAGCATCTCCAATTGCAAGCAATGCACTTGAAGTTTCATATGAAAGTGGATCTGAATGAATTTCGATCAGTGGCGAAATCGAATCTTCTATCGTCTTTGACGTCAGCATAATAAGTTGCTTGCCAATTCTAGTCTCCAAGATAGACAGCTCATATCTTTCATACGTTGTTGAGCTGGTTGACCCGCACAATGCATCCACAATGGCACCGATCAAATCTCCATCAACGACTATTAGTATGCGCCCCCTCAAGGGCGAGACGTCGATCGTTCCCGCCAACATTACATCCGGAAGAGATCCTAATGCCGATTCGTGACTGATAACATTTGTTATGCTAGACAAAACTTGAACCGGATACCTGGTTTTTTGAAATATATTTACCGATATTTGTCGCAATATTCTGTCTGAAAGACTTTCCATCAAAACTGATCGAAGCTGAGGAATTCCCCCAGGATCGAGCAAATCAATGATTTCATATTCAATATCTGTTTCAGGCATATTTTATCAAATCTTGATTGTCTATATTAAATTCTTTTGATTTCATCCGGAAATTTTTTTCCACCCCTATCCTGTCTTTTTTCTTGTCTTGTTCACCAAAATCACGACCAAACCCTTGATTTCCAATATCATACTGAAGGTTTGCTCCCGCTTTTTTATCAGAAGCAGTCTCTGCATGATTGAAATCAAGCAAATGGTGCGAATTTGACTGAATATTTATCGAAACATTGTTATTCGAAACCACCACTTTTACCAGCGCCTCTCCCACCTCTGGAACCGTTACATTTAATGTTATTGAATTCACATTTGATGTATCTTTGCCAGAATTTACCGACACCGCTTCCGCTTTATACGATTTTTCTTCTTGATTTTTGACAATAAATACGCCGCTGGTACTTTTATCTTGATTGCCTGCGCCCTTTACGTCAGCTTGATAAAAACCACTTACGTGCGTTTGGACAGCATACGGCGCCCCACTCAACTGGGTATCAGTTTTTCTGCCAACAGCTTCATCAATCATTGAAGGGTGTATAACAGGCAGGATTTGACCACTTCTCTCATGGTTTTTTTCGGTTTTTTTCTCTTGTTCTTTTTTCTCCGGTTTTAAATCAAATAAATGTCCCGGGATCTTTACTGCTTTCTTCCCCTCCTCAACCGGTGGCGGCACATTTCCCGCTGCTTCTTCTACATTATTCGAAGTCAATTTAATTTTTATATCATTGTTTTGGATTGATTTTTTAACATAATCGGCATGTTGTATCGCAACCATTGTGGAGGCATAAACCGGCTTTTTCCCCTCTGTCGTAGATGAATTCTGGTTCCCTTCGGGTTTCACCAAATCTACTTTTTTTTTCTGTCCATCTATTTTTGTTAAATCATCAAATTCCTTCGAGAAACTTCCTTTTGGCAGCGCCACTTTTTTATCCCCCGCAAGTTGCGCCACGTCTCCAGATAAATGGCTTTTAACACCCCCCTCAATCGGCAAGCTTACAGTCAAATTCAATGTCTGTTGTTTGGATTCCACAGAAATTTTTGAAAAAATCCGCTCCGGGATGCTGATCAACGTATTTATCATATCATTTCATCCGTCTGGCCCAAGGTAATCTTGCCTTCCGATGAAAGCCTCAGCGCAATCTCAACCACCTCCGCCTGCGCCGCAATCGCATCAGATCGCCTGATCGGCGGCCCTGACCGCAATTCTTCTTTCAATATTTCAACTTGGCGAGATGATAAATTCTGGAAAAATCTGTTTCTCAACGTATCATCAACAAGCCGTAGCGCCGCCGCCAGCTTATCCCCATTAACCTCACGCAGCAAAATCTGCATGCCACGGTCTGGAAGATTGCCAAGATCAATGAACGTAAACAAATTCTCTTTAATTTTCTCAGATACAACTTCATCTTTTTCTTTAATGGTATTCAAAATTGAATCCGACAATGAGCTAGAAAAATGGTTCAATATATCCGCCGCCTGCTTCGGGCCACCCAAATTCGCCACACGGCGGCTCCCGGAAACCTCCAAATCAACCGCCTGTTCCAGCATTTCTTTAAGTTCCGAAACCGCAATCGGCGACACCGCATCCAATGTGGTAAACCTGAACAACGCCTCCGCCGCCAACTCTTCCGGCAGATGAGACAATATATTGGCCGCCAGCTCATGCGGCACATGGGCCAGCAACAACGCAATCGTCTGCGGCCGCTCGCGGGAAATCTGTACCGCCAACGCCCTTGGATCCGTGTTTGCCGGCAAATGCAACACATCCCGACGCTTCACCTTGTTGATCTTGGACAAAATCTCTTTGGCTTGCGCATCGCCCAAGGCGCTGGTCAAAACCCTGGTCAAGAACTTGATGCCATCAACCCCCAGCCCCGCTCCTTGAATATCATTGGCGAATGACACCATGACATCGCTCAAGGCCATTACCGACACGTCTTTTAAATTCGAAAATGACTGAGATATCTTGCCAACAGCGCCACCATCCATCTCCTTCAATATCTGCGAGGCAACCTCCTCCCCAAGCTCGCGCAACACAAGCGCCGCCCTGGTCGCCCCCGAAAGCTGCTCTGCTTGCTGTGCTTTTTGCACATCACTCATTTTCTTCTACCCAATTTTGTAAAATCCTCGCCACTCCCGGTATGTTCTCAGAAACATAAGATTTGACATCGGGATATGCTGGCGCGGCAATCTGCAACTCTTGTGGCGCCTGCTTTTTCTCCGGCAAAGCCCGCCTTTCCGCTATCACATAAAGCTTCTTCCCAATCGGCTTCACAACCCCAAACAGCACGATCACCACGGCCAAAAGCTCAAACATCGGCTGGGATATAGACGGCACGATCGCGGCAATCCGCGATGATAATTGCGGCCCCTGCGTCACCTGGTAGCGCGTATCATAAACCGCTATCGTCGTCGGTTCGTTTGAAAACGAACTTGAAATTATACTCTTGATCCCCGCATCCTTGACCCCCCCGCCCATGGCCGTGGTGTTGACCACCACCGACACCGCAAGAGACTTCAACGCCCACGGTGCATTGGTAATCTTGGTGTCACGCTCATCATTGAGATATAGCTGGTCATAGCTCTGGTCGGTATTTTCCGGCGTTTTGGCCGCGCTCCCCGCTCCTGCCTGGGGTGCCTGCCCATTGGGCGGCGGCGGCGTGGTCGATGTCTGGCCCGGCGGCTCGTTCGATAAGGCCCCCGGTATCCCATAAGCGGCATCCGATGCCGATTTAGCCGAACTATCCGTCGTCAAACGCGAAAAATCATGCCCCGGCCCATAACTGACCTGACGTATGGCCACCTGAGAAAAATCCACATTCGCCAAAACAGAAACCCGAAAATTATCAGCCCCTAAAATCGGCGTCAGCAGCCCGGTAATGCGCTGCGCCGCATCGGCCTCTATCTCCTTGGTAACCTGCATCTGGCTTTCCGGAATTGCCGTCTTTGATTCCGGAAACACCGTCGTTCCCGACAATGTCTGGATCGATATATCATCGGCTGAAATCCCCGGCACCGCGCCCGAAATCAAATTGGCGATGGCCTGCGCATCAGCCCGCGCCTCATCATCCGTCGCGCCTATGACCACAGAGGCCGAAGGTTTCGGACTGTCTTGCAAAAACGGCGTATCATCTGGCATCGCCACAAAAACCTGCGCGCTCTGCACGCCGTTCATCTGCATGACCGAATCAGAGATCGACTGCTCCAAGGCCCGCGTCGCCAATGTCTGCTGCGCCAAGCTCGAAGCCGTCAGCGGCGCGTTCACCAGCGCGTTAATGGCGTCCTGGGCGCCAGATTGCGGCACCTGCGCATCTCCAAGCTCCAGGCGCGCCTGCCCCAGCATGTCATCTGGCACGGCAATCACATTGCCCGCCTGCTCAAGCTTATAAGGAATTCCAAGCTTTTGCAGCTCCGCAATCACCTTGCCGCCATCCGCCGGCGTCAGCCCATCGCTCAAAACCACATAAGGCGGGCCAGACATCTCAACCCATCCGCCAATCGCCCCTGTCACCAGGGCAACGGCAACCAGCATCCATCCCCACACCGGCACAGCGGCGAGATAAGAAACAGCCGTCTTATAAAAATCGCTGAGCGCGGCCATCATCAGATTTGCATATTAAAAACGGCTTGGTAGGCGTTGACCAATTCATTGCGCACGCCAATGGTCGCGTTCCACATCACCGCCGCCCGGTCGCTGGAGACCAGCGCCTTGCCCAGCGTGTACCCCGAAAGCCCGCTGGTATATCCGGCCTCCGCGGCCGTCGCGGTTTTTTGGCTGTCGCTCACCGCCGTCAAGGCCTGATCGACAAGCGACGAAAAGCTCGGCCGCCCCGTCTGAGCCCCCGTCGGCAAAGCCTGCCCCCCCAGCGTCAAGCCACCCGCGATCTGAGATATGTTCGTCATGAATTTTACGATCTCTAATCAAAATGAAAATGCCAACACCTTGAAAACGGCCAAAATCCAAGCAAAATCTGCTATCCTTTCAAGCCGCACCCATTGTTTGTCGGTTTATAATAAGGCCCCTAAAAATGAGTTAACTTCCGTAGCGCCCCCTTTGAATATGAACGGCCCGGCTCCCTCACTTCGCCTAACTCATTGTCTTGCAAGACCTTCGGCCCGGCCTGCCGGGCACTCGTTTAACTTGCCCCCACCGCCGCGGGCACCGGCGCCTCATCAATCACGGGCCCCAGGTGCATTTTATCCGCCGCCAGCCATTGCGGCCCGCCCATGGCGCGCCTAACTGGCAGAAAACGTCAGGACCATTGCATGAACCGCCTCCCGACCGCCGTCATCCTGGCCCTGCTGGCCGCCCCCGCCCTGGCCGAGACGGCGCCCCAAGCCCCGCCCCCCCAGGCCGGCTATGTGGTGGTCGCGCCCCAGCCTGTGCGCGATGAAACCAGCTACACGGGCCATATCGCCGCGGTCGGCGTCGTCCACATCCAGGCCCGCGTCACCGGCTATCTCGAAGCCCAGGACTTCACCGACGGCGCCTATGTCACCAAGGGCCAGACGCTCTACGAAATCGAGCGCCCGCCCTATCAGGCCGCGCTCGATCAGGCCCAGGCCGCCTTGGCTCAGGCCCAGGCCCAAGAGGCCCTTGCCCAGATCACCCTTGCCCGCGCCAAGGCGCTGCTCCACGCCGCCGCCGGCACGCAAGCCACGCTCGACCAGGCCGAAGCCACCCAGCAAACCGATCATGCCGCCGTGCTCGCGGCCCAGGCCCAGGTGGAAACGGCGCGGATCAATCTTGGCTACACCACCATCACCGCCCCGATCAGCGGCCTCACCGGCGCCACCAATGTCACGCCGGGCAATGTCGTCGGCCCGTCCAGCGGCACGCTGGTCACGCTGGTCACCCAAGACCCGATCTACGTCGATTTCGCCCTGCCCGACGCCGACGCCCTCACCCTCCAAACCCATGTTTCAGGGCTCGACGTGGTGCTCACCCTGCCCGACGGCACCACCTACGCCCCCGTCGGCAAGATCGATTTCACCGGCAACCAGGTCGATGAAAGCACCGACACCCAAGCCTGGCGCGCCACCATCGCCAACCCCGGCCACACCCTCAAGGATGGCGAGTTCGTGCGGGTCACGCTGCGGGACCGCACGGCCAAACCGGCCATCGTCATACCGCTCGCCGCCCTGGGCACCGACCAGATCGGCACCTATGTGCTGGTCATCGGCCCGGGCAATAAAATCATCCGCCGCAACGTCACGCTCGGCCCGCAAACCAACACCAGCGCGCAAATCCTCTCGGGCCTCCAGCCCGGCGACCGGCTGGTGGTCGCAGGGCTGCAAAGCCTGCATCCCGGCCTCGTCGTCACCCCCTACCAGGCCGCCCCATGATCTCGAGCTTCTTCATCGACCGGCCGCGCTTTGCCGGCGTCATCGCCATTGTCACGCTGCTGGCCGGCGCCATCTCGCTCACCCGCATCCCCGTCGCCCAGTTCCCCGACATCGTGCCCCCCCAGGTCATGGTCACGGTCAATTACCCCGGCGCCTCGGCGAAAGTGGTCGAGCAGACGGTGGCCGAGCCGATCGAGGAGGCGGTGAACGGCCTGAACGACGAGATCTACATGTCGTCCACCTCGGGCAATGACGGCTCCTACACCCTCAATGTCAGCTTCCGGGTCGGCTCCAACCCAGACATCGACACGGTCAACGTCACCAACGCGGTGCAGCAGGCCACCAGCCAGCTCCCCGCCCTGGTGCAGCAAGAGGGCATCACGGTCCGCAAGCGCTCCAGCGCCATACTGGAGTTCATGTTCGCCTACAGCCCCGACAATTCCCTCAACCAGCTGCAAGTCTCCAACTACGTCACCATCAACATGCTCGATGCCCTGGCCCGCGTGCCGGGCGTCGGCCAGGCCCTTCTGTTTGGTCCGCAAAACTATTCCATGCGGGTCAATTATTCGGTCTCGCGCCTCACCCAGCTCGGCCTCACCCCGGCCGACATCGTCTCCGCCATCAACGCCCAGAACATCCAGGCCCCGCTCGGCGCCATCGGCGAGGAGCCCGGGGCCAATGATCAGCAGCTCCAGCTCACCGTCGAGGCCAAGGGCCGCCTGACCACCCCCGCCCAGTTCGGCGACATCGTGCTGCGCGCCAACCCCGACGGTTCCCTGCTGCGCCTCAAGGATGTCGCCACCATCACGCTGGGCGCGCAAAGCATCATCCGCTTCAACAAGCTCGATAACGGCCCCGGCCAGACCATCGCCATCTTCCTGGCGCCGGGCGCCAACGCCATCGCCACCGCCCATGCGGTCAACGCCGAAATGACCAGGCTCGAGCGGCGTTTCCCCCCCGGCCTCAAAGCCAGCGTGGTGTTCGACACCACCAGCTTCGTGCATGACACGATCCAGGAAGTCGAGCACACCCTGGCCGAGGCCTTCCTGCTCGTGGTCATCGTGGTGTTCCTGTTCCTGGGAGACTGGCGCGCCGCCCTGGTGCCCATGGTGGTGGTGCCCATCGCGCTCATCGGCGCCTTCACCTTCCTGCTGGCCTTTGGCGGCTCGGCCAACACGGTCTCGCTCCTGGCGCTGGTGGTGGCCACCGGCATCGTGGTCGATGACGCGATCGTGGTGGTCGAGAATTGCGAACGCGTGATGGCCGAGCGCCGCGACCTCTCCAAGCGCGAGGCCGTGAAGCTCGCCATGAGCCAGATCACCGGCCCGATCATCGCCATCTCCCTGGTGCTGCTCTCGGTGTTCGTGCCCATCGCCTTCATTCCCGGCCTCTCGGGCATGCTGTTCCAGCAATTCGCCCTCACGGTCAGCGTGGCCATGCTCATCTCGGCGGTCAACGCGCTCACCCTCTCCCCCGCCTTGTGCGCCATTTTGCTTCGTCCCGGCCACATCGCCCACGGCGTGCTCGGCCGCGTGCTCGAGGGCATAGACGCCACCCGCGACGGCTATGCCCGGATCGTGCGCAAGCTGCTGCGCCGCGCCTGGATCGGCCTGCTCGCCATCGCCCTGTTCGCCCTGGGCGCGGGCGGGTTGCAGCGCATCACGCCGGGCGGCTTCCTGCCCAGCGAGGATCAGGGGGCGTTTTTCGTCCAGGCCACGCTGCCCCCCGGCGCCGCCCTGGCCCGCACCAACGAGGTCGCGGCCAAGCTGACCACAGCCTTCGAGCAGCTTCCCCAGGTCCAGCATGTGCTGTCGGTCTCGGGCCTCTCGATCCTCGATTTCGCCACCGAGCCCAACGCCGCCTTCTTCGTCATCCGCCTCAAGCCCTTCGCCGACCGCCCAGGCGCCAAAAACAGCGCCGACGCGGTCATCCGCCAGGTCTTCGCCATCGGCGCGCGCCAGCACGCGGCGCGGGTGGTGGCCTTCAACCTGCCGCCGATCCTGGGGCTCTCAACCAATGGCGGCTTCCAGTATGAGCTGGAAAACCTGGACGCCGCGCCCCAGCAGCATCTGCAACAAGTCCTCAACGGCCTGCTCATGGCCGCCAACGCCGACCCCAAACTCTCCCACGTCTTCTCCACCTATAACGCCAACAATCCCGCCCTCGAGCTGACCCTCGACCGCGACAAGGCCGCCGCCCTCGGGGTCACGCCCTCGGCGGTGTTCAGCGCCCTGCAAGCCACGCTGGGCAGCCAATATGTCAACCAGTTCAACCTGTTCGGGCGGGTCTGGCAGGTCAACATCCAGGCCCGCCCCGCGGACCGTGAAACGCCGGACGCCATCAACAAGCTGTATGTGCGCTCAAGCTCGGGCGCCATGGTGCCGCTACGGTCGCTGGTCACGCTGTCCACCAGTCTCGAGCCCCAGATCATCTCGCGCTACAACAATATCGAGGCCGTGCAGGTCAATGGCGGCCCCGCACCGGGCGTTTCGTCCGATGCGGCGATCGCCGAAATGGCCAAGCTCTCGGCGCGCGTCCTGCCCAGCGGCTTCACCTTCGACTGGACCGGCACCGCCTACCAGGAAGTCGCCGCCCAAGGCCAGACCGGGCCGCTGCTCGGGCTGTCGGTGCTGTTCGCCTATCTGTTCCTGGTCGCGCTTTATGAAAGCTGGATCATCCCGCTGCCCGTGCTGCTCTCGGTCTCCATCGGCGCCTTCGGGGCGCTGCTGGGCATCAAGCTGTGCGGCCTCACCGTCAATCTCTATGCCCAGATCGGCCTGGTCACCCTCATCGCGCTGGCGGCCAAAAACGGCATCCTGATCGTGGCCTTCGCCAAGGAGCGGCGCGAGGAGGGCATGGACATCGTCGAAGCCGCGGCCCAGGGCGCGCGCATGCGGTTTCGCGCCGTCACCATGACCTCGTTCGCCTTCATCGCCGGGCTGACGCCCCTGGTCGTCGCCTCGGGCGCCGCCGAAATCACCCGCCGCTCACTCGGCACGCCGGTGTTTTTCGGCATGATGGCGGCCTCCGCCATCGGCATCTTCATCATTCCGCTGCTCTACGTCACCTTCCAGCGGCTGCGCGAGCGGGGCTGACCCGCCCGCCCGCCGGGCCCCCGCCATCATTTTGCTGCATTTACAAAGCATAACATGGCGCATGGCCGCATGCTCTTGCCTAACGCGCCATGAATGGCCACAACGCTCCCGACATGCCGCCGCGCCTCTCCCCCTCTTTGCTCGACCGCTACATCATCCGCCAGCTTGGCGTGGCGCTGGTGCTGGTCACGGTCGGCCTGCTGGCGCTCATCTGGCTCACCCAGTCGCTCCGTTTCATCCAGATCGTGGTCGATCACGGGCTGTCCCCGTTCGTGTTCATCAAGCTCACCGGCCTGCTGGTGCCGAGCTTCCTGTCGGTCATTCTGCCCATCACCTGTTTCATCGTGGTGCTGTTCACCTATTCCCGCCTCGGCGGTGACCGTGAATTGACCATCATGCGCGGCACCGGCCTGTCCGATCTGCGCCTCGCCCGCCCAGCCCTGGCGGTGGCGTTTGGTTCCACCCTGCTGGGCTATCTGCTCACCCTGGCCGTGGTGCCCGGCACGCTCAAGGCGTTTCACGATTATGAGTTCGAAATCCGCAACCAGGTGGCGGCGTTCCTGCTTCAGCCCGGCGTGTTCACCCATGTCTCCAACGACATCACGGTTTACGTGCAAAGCCGCAGCGCCGACGGCACCTTGTCGGGCATCCTGATCGAAGACACGCGCGACCGCGCCGCCCCCGCGACCATCCTCGCCAAAAGCGGCCAGATCGTTTACGATCCCACCGGCCCGGTGGTGGTGCTGGTCAATGGCTCGCGGGAAGTGATCGACGCCCATACCGGCCGTCTCGATGTGCTGAGCTTCGCCCGCAACGAGATCTCCCTCGCCGTCGCCGCCCATACCGGCGCCGACCTGTATCTCGACGCCTCCGAAGTGCCGCTCTCCGCCCTGTTCCACCCCAACGGCCAGACCCTGCCGCAAAACCGCGGCAAATGGGCGGTCGAGGCCGAGCGCCGCCTGTCCGCCCCGCTCGGCACCATCACCTACACGCTCATCGCGCTCATCGGCGTGCTGGGGGGCACGTTCCGGCGCCATGGCGGGCTGGCGCGGCCCATCGGCGCGGTCGCCGCCGTCACCGTGCTGGTGGCGCTCACCCTCGGGGTCGATAATCTGGCCGCGCGCAACACCATGCTGTTGCCCCTCATCTGGGTCATGGCCCTGCTGCCCCTCGCCGGCGCCCTCTACCTGCTCGCGCGCCAGAGGCTGATCCACGCATGAAGCTGCCGCTCACCCTCTCGCTCTATTTCGGGCGGGTTTTCACCTTCGCCGTGGCGGCCATGCTCGCCGGCTTGGCCGCCATCGTGTCTCTGTTCGACTTTCTCGAGCTGCTGCGCGAATCAGGCTCGCGGCCGCAAGCCTCGTTCGGCATCGTGCTGCAGATCGAAATTCTGCGCATGCCGTGGAGCATCCTCCAGCTCCTGCCCTTCGCCGTGCTGCTCGGCGGGCTGTTCGCCTTCTGGAAGCTGGGCCGCGCCTCCGAGCTGGTGGTGGCCCGCTCGGCCGGCATTTCCGCCTGGCAGTTCCTGGCCGGCCCTGTGCTGCTGGCCGCCTGGCTGGGGGCGTTCGGCACCGGCGCGCTCAGCCCCATCTCGGCGGCCATGTTCGCCCGCGCCGAGCTGCTCGACAATGCCTATCTCACGCCCGGCGGCGGCCCGCTCTCGCTCAATGGCGGCGATCTGTGGGTGCGCCAGACCGACAAGGGCTTCGCCCCCCAGGGCATCGCCATGGTGCATGCCGATAATGTGCATCTCAACGGCACCGAGCTCGACACCGACCAGATCTCGATCCTGCGCCTCGATGGCGGCTCCACCCTGCTCGAGCGCATCGAGGCCGCCCACGCCACCCTGGCCGCCGGCTCCTGGCAGCTCAGCGATGTCAACCTGCTGACCCCCGGCAACCCGCCCGCCCACGAAGACACGCTGACCTTCCCGACCGACCTCACCGTCAACCGCGTCCAGCAAAGCTTCGCCTCCCCCGACAGCCTGTCCTTCTGGGAGCTGCCCGGCTTCATCCGGCTGCTCAAGCGCTCGGGCTTCGCCGCCACCCAGCATGAGCTGGCCTTCCAGACCCTGCTCGCCCTGCCGCTGCTGTGCGCCACCATGGCCCTGGTCGCGGCCGGCTTCTCCATGCGCCAGAGCCGGCGCGGCGGCACGGGCAAAATGGTCACGCTCGGCGTCACCGCCGGCTTTGCCCTGTTCATGATTTCCGAAATCGCCAACCAGCTCGGCAATTCGGGGGCGGTGCCGGTGGCGCTCGCCGCCTGGGCGCCCACCTTGTCCGGGCTGTTCTTCGCGCTTGCTTTGTTGCTGCATCTGGAAGATGGCTGAACCATGACCCGTCCAGGCCGACTCCTTTCCGTTCTCGCCGCCGCCACCGCCCTCTCGGGCGCGGCGCCGTTCAGCCGGGCGGTCGCCCAGCAACTCACCGTCCCCCCGGCCGTGAGCGCCCCGCAAACCGCCAGCCAGCCTGCCTTGCCCGCCACCGGCCTCCCGGCCAGCGAGGCACGCAAGCCCTTCAGCTTCCAGGCTGACACGCTGAGCTATGACAAGACCGGCACCATCATCATCGCCCAGGGTCATGTCCGCGCCGTCCAGGATGGCCGCACCCTGATCGCCGACAAGGTCACCTTCAACCGCACCACCAACGTCGTCACCGCCGATGGCCATATCGCCCTCATCTCGCCCGACGGCCAAACCATCTATGCCGACCATGCGGTGCTCAACAACGCGCTCAAAAACGCCGTCATGCAGGGCGTCTCGGCGCGCCTCGCCGACAATGTCCGCCTCATCGCCAATGGCGGCGAGCGTTATGGCGGCCTGATCGACGAATTCGCCAAGCTGGTCTATTCGCCCTGCCTGCCCTGCCAAGCCAACCCGCGCGCCGCGCCCTTCTGGCAAATCCGCGCCCGCACCGCCACGCGCGACCTCCAGCATAAAATGATCGAGTTCCGCGACGCCGTGGTCGAGATCAAGGGCGTACCGGTCGCCTATCTTCCCTATCTCACCGCCCCCGACCCCTCGGCCGGGCGCCAAACCGGGCTGCTCATCCCCTCGGTCGGCTCCACCTCGCATCTCGGCCTGTTCTATGCCCAGCCTTATTACTGGGTTCTCGGCCCTTCGTCCGACCTCACCCTCACCCCCATCATCGCCACCCACCAGGGCCCCGCCCTGCACGCCGAATACCGCGAGGCCTTCAACCAGGGCACCCTGAACCTGCAAGCCACCGGCGGGCGTGACCGCGGCCATTTTGGCAACGCCATTTTCAGCAGCGGCACCTTCGACCTCAGCGATTCCTGGCGCGCGGGCTTTGCCTTCAACCGCGTCTCCAACACCGCCTTCCTCGATGATTTCTCGGTCCTGCCGAGCGAAACCTACCTGTCGAGCAACCTCTACCTCGAAGGCTTCGCGCCCGGCGCCTACACCAAGCTCGAGGCCGAAACCTACCAAGGCCTGGTGGCCAGCGTGAATCAGGGCCGCGTGCCCATCGTCCTGCCCTATGGGCGCTATGATTTCCTGTCCTCGCCCGATGCCTGGGGCGGCCAGATCAGCGCCAATCTCTCCATTTTCAACGTGATGCGCAGTCAGGGCACCAACACCCGGCGCATCGCGTTCGTGCCCGGCTACCAGCTGCCCTTCATGCTGCCCGCCGGCATCGTCGGCCAGGCCCGCTTCAAGGTCGTTACCGCCGGCTATGACGCCGACAAGCTCAACCAGCAGCCCAATTACAGCAGCACCAACGCCGCCAGCACCGGCCGCGCCGAGCCCTATGGCGCCGTCATGCTGCGCTGGCCGCTCATCCGCCCCTCGAACGGCATGGGCAGCGTCCTGATCGAGCCCGAGGTCCAGCTCGTCGCCGCCCCCATCATCGGCATCCGCCAAAACACCAGCATCCCGAACGAAGACAGCCTCAGCCTCGCCTTCTCCGACGCCAACCTGTTCGCCTTCAACCGCTACCCCGGCATCGACCGTCTGGAAGGCGGGGCGCGGGTGGATTACGCCCTCCACGGCGCCTGGTATCTGCCCTCCGGCGCCAGCATCGATGCGCTGATCGGTCAATCCTACCGGCTGCACAAAGACAATGTCTATCTGCCCGCCTCGGGCCTGAGCGGCAACATGTCCGACTATGTCGGGCATATCGAGATCGCGCCCGCCAGCTGGCTCACCGCCAGCTTCCGCACCCGCCTCGACCACCGCACCCTCGGCCCGCGCATGATCGACACGGTGCTCACCGCCGGCACCAAGAGCCTCAGCGTCAATGGCGGCTATTATTACAGCTCAACCGACCAGTACGCGCTCTATAACCTCGCCCCCGGCCTTGGCGGCCTCACCCTCAACCCGCCGGCAGCCTATTTCAGCACGCTGCGCGAGGTCAGCGCCGGCTTCCAGGCCAGTTACGGCCAATGGTCGCTCTCGGCCAACATGACCCGCAACCTCACCACCGGCAATTTCGACAGCGCCGGCGCCTCGCTCGGCTGGGCCAATGACTGTTTCGGCGCCAATCTTATCTACTCCCAGCGCTTCACCTCGTTCAATCTGGACAAGGGCAGCACGCTCGTGCTCTTCCAGCTCAGCTTCAAAACCCTCGGCAACCTTGGATTCAACGCCCTATGAAAAACGTCTCGCGCGCGGCCCTGCTTGTGGGCACCCTCCTTGGCGCCCCGGCATTCGCGCAAACCGCGCCGTCCTCCGCGCCCTATAGCAGCGCCGTCGCGGCGGTGGTGAACAACCAGATCATCACCACCGGCGATGTCGCCGCCCGCGCCCGCCTGCTCGCGCTCTCCATCGGCCTGCAGCCCACCCCCGATATCGTCGCCCGCCTGAGCGGCCAGGTGACCGAGCAGCTCATCGACCAAACCCTGCAACAGCAGGAAATCCAGAAAGAAGGCATCACCGTCTCCGATGCCGACCTCGCCGCCGCGATCGCCCATATCGAGCAGAACAACAACATGCCCCCCGGCGCGTTGCGTGCCCGTCTCCAGGCCGCCGGCGTGCCGTTCGAGAGCCTGCTCTCCCAGATGCGCACCCAGCTCGGCTGGCAAGGCGTGCTGCACAAGGTTCTGGGCCCCGGCCTGCAGCCCACGCCGGGCGACATGGCGGCCGAAAAAGCCGCCCTCAAGGCCGAGATCGGCAGCACCCAATACCATCTGGCCGAGATTTTCGTGCCCGTGACCGACCCGGCCGACGAACACACGGCCTATGATTTCACCCAGAGCATCATCGCCCGGCTGCGGGCCGGCGCGCCGTTTCCCGTCATCGCCGCCCAGTTCAGCCAAGCCCCCAGCGCCCTCCAGGGCGGCGATCTCGGCGCCCGCCACCTCGACCAGCTCGACCGGCCCGTGGCCGACACGGTGGCCGCCATGCCGGTCGGCGCCATTTCCAACCCCATCCGCGTCCCCGGCGGCTATGAAATCATCGATCTGATCGCCAAACAGCAGATCAATGCCGGGCCGCAAACCATGCTCGACATCCGCCAGGCCTTCGCGCCCTACAGCACGCCCCTCACCGGCGGCCAGCTCGGGCCCAGCCAAATCGCCACCGTGCAGGCGCTCATGGCCAAGGCCAAGGCCGCCAAAAGCTGCGCCGACATCGCCGCCCTCAATGATTCCTACGGCGATGCCCACCCCTCCGATCCCGGCCCGGTCAATCTCGCCACCGTCACCCCGCCGGCCTTCCAGACAATCCTGGCCAAGCTCTCGGTGGGCCAGATCACCCAACCGCTGATCGCCCCCGACGGCGTCTCCGTGGTCATGCTCTGCGGCACCAGCCAGCAGGCCGCCGCCCTGCCCTCCGACCAGGAAATCGGCAACCTCATCATCAACCAGCGTGTCGAGATGGAAAGCCAGCAATTGCTTGACCAGCTTCGCAACCACGCGCTGATCAGCCGCAACTGACCATGCTGCGCAAAACCTACGATCACGTGATCGCACATGCCGGCAAGCCCCATGCGGCGGCCTGGCTGTTCGCCATCGCCTTCGCCGAGGCGAGCTTCTTCCCCATCCCGCCCGATGTGCTGCTCATCCCCATGGCCCTGGCCGCGCCCAAACGCGCCTGGTGGCTGGCATTGATCGCCACGCTGGGCAGCGTCTCGGGCGGCGCGCTCGGCTATCTCATCGGCTACGCCCTGCTCGACAAGCTCGCCCAGCCGATCATTGATTTCTACCATTACCAGGCGGCATTCACGGCCTTCCAGGCCAAATTCGCCCAGTATGGCGTCATGATCATCCTCATCAAGGGCCTGACGCCGATCCCCTACAAAATCGTCACCATCGCGGCGGGCGCGGCGGCGTTTTCCTTCCCGCTCTTCATGGCCGCCAGCCTGGCCACCCGCGGCGGGCGCTTCTTCCTCGAGGCCCTGCTGCTGCGCTATTTCGGCGAACCCGCGCGCGATTTCATCGAAAACCGCCTGGGCATGGTCACCGCGGTCATCGCGCTGGGCATCATCGCCGGCTTCGTCATCATCAAGCTGGTCTGAAATAAATAAATAAATAAACAAAAAAACAAAGAAAGAAGCGGCCTTTTTGAAAAAAGGCCGCCCCCAAAAACTTTTAAACCATGAGGCAGGTGCCAACACCTGCCTCATAGCCGCGTGTTATTTGTCGCGGAAATGCGTCTCCGTCGCCTCAATGGCCGCCTGCGCCGCCGCCAAGCGGGCCACCGGCACGCGGTAAGGCGAGCAGGAGACATAATCCAGCCCCACCTGGTCGCAAAACGCGATCGAGGCCGGGTCACCGCCATGCTCACCGCAAATGCCAAGCTTGAGGTTGGGCTTCTTGGCCCGCCCCTTCTCAGCCGCGATCTTAACCAGACCGCCCACGCCATCCACATCGATCGACACGAACGGATCTTTCGGCAAAATTCCCTGCTCGACATAAGCCGGCAGGAACTTGCCCGCGTCATCGCGCGAAAGGCCAAACACCGTCTGCGTCAAATCATTGGTGCCAAACGAGAAGAAATCAGCCGCCTCCGCGATCTGGTCGGCGGTGAGCGCCGCGCGCGGCAACTCGATCATGGTGCCGACCGAATAGTCCACGCTCTTGCCGGTCTCCGCGAACACGGCCTTGGCCGTGCGCTCCACCTGCGCGCGGGTAATGTCGAGCTCGCGCTTGGTGCCCACCAGCGGAATCATGATCTCGGGCACCGGCGCCTTGGCGGTCTTGGCCACCTCGATGGCCGCCTCGAAAATCGCCCGCGCCTGCATCTCGTAAATCTCGGGGTAGGTCACGCCCAAACGGCAACCGCGATGGCCGAGCATCGGGTTGGCTTCCGAGAGCTCCTCGGCACGCGCCGCCAGGCTCGCGACATCCATGCCCAGCGCATCCGCCACTTCCTTCATTTCCGCCTCGCCATGGGGCAAAAACTCATGCAGCGGCGGGTCGAGCAGGCGGATGGTCACCGGCAGCCCTTCCATGATCCTGAACAGCGAGATGAAATCCTCACGCTGGAAGGGCAGCAGCTTCTCCAGCGCCGCGCGGCGCCCAGCCTCGTCCTTCGCCATGATCATCTGGCGCACGGCGCCAATGCGGCTGGGGTCGAAGAACATATGCTCGGTGCGGCACAGCCCGATACCCTCGGCGCCAAACTTGCGCGCCGTCTCGGCATCCAGCGGCGTCTCGGCATTGGTGCGCACCTTCAGGCGGCGGGCCGCATCGGCCCAACTCATCAGCGTGCCGAAATCCCCCGAGAGCTGCGGCTCGATCATCTTGACCGACCCGGCATAAATCTCGCCGGTCGAACCGTCGATGGTCACCACATCGCCCGCCCGCAGGGTCACGCCCTGGGCCGAGAGCGTCTGCGCGCCATAATCCACCGAAATGCCCCCGGCACCGGCCACGCAAGGCCGGCCCATGCCGCGCGCCACCACGGCCGCATGGCTGGTCATGCCGCCGCGTGTGGTCAAAATACCACGCGCCGCATGCATGCCGTGAATATCCTCAGGGCTCGTCTCGATCCGCACCAAAATGACCGACTCGCCCTTCTGCGCGCGTATCTCCGCCTCATCGGCCGAAAACACCACCGTCCCCGAAGCCGCGCCCGGCGAAGCGGGCAGCCCTTTCGAAAACAGCGTCTTCGGCGCCTTGGGGTCGAGCGTCGGGTGCAGCAGCTGGTCGAGCGCCTGGGGGTTCACGCGCATGATGGCGGTGTTACGGTCGATCAGCCCCTCATTCGCCATCTCAACCGCAATGCGGAGTGACGCCGCCGCCGAACGCTTGCCCGAGCGGGTTTGCAGCATATACAGCTTGTTCTGCTGCACGGTGAACTCGATGTCCTGCATATCCTTGTAGTGCGTCTCAAGGATTTCACGAACCTTGACGAGGTCGGCGTAAGCGGCGGGCAGCGCCTCCTCCATCGAAACCTCACCCGGCTTGGCATAAGCCTTCGAGAGCGGGCGCGGCGTGCGGATGCCCGCCACCACGTCCTCGCCCTGGGCATTCACCAGATACTCGCCATAAAACTCGTTGAGCCCGGTCGAGGGATCGCGCGTGAAGCACACGCCGGTCGCGCAATCATCGCCCATATTGCCAAACACCATGGCCTGCACGTTCACCGCCGTGCCCCAGTTGGCCGGAATGTCATGCAAACGGCGATAGACATTGGCGCGCGGGTTCATCCAAGACCCAAACACCGCACCAATCGCGCCCCAAAGCTGGTCCTGCGGGTCCTGCGGGAAGGGCTTGCCAATCTCCTCGGCCACCATCTTCTTGTAGCCCTCGACCACCTCGCGCCAATGGGCGGGGGTGAGCGCGGTATCCTCGATCACATCGGCTTCGAGCTTCACATGCTCGATGATTTCCTCGAACCGGTGATGATCGACGCCGAGCACCACCGAGCCATACATCTGAATGAAGCGGCGATAGGAATCCCAAGCAAAACGCTCATCGCCCGAGGCCGTGGCCAGCCCCAGCACGGTCACGTCATTGAGGCCAAGGTTCAGCACCGTGTCCATCATGCCGGGCATGGAAACGCGGGCGCCCGAGCGCACCGAAACCAGCAGCGGGGCGTCCTTGTCGCCGAACTTGCGGCCGACCGCGCCCTCAATGCGCGCCAGCGCCGCATCCACCTGCGCCTTCAGCTCGGCCGGATAATTGCGATCATTGTCATAATAAGCGGTGCAGACTTCGGTGGTAATGGTGAAGCCGGGCGGAACGGGCAGGCCGATGCTGGCCATCTCGGCAAGGTTGGCCCCCTTGCCGCCCAGCAGGTTGCGCAGACCCGCATTGCCATCATTCTGGCCAGCGCCAAAATTATAAACCCATTTCGTCATAACCCAGCTCCTTAACCCTCGATCCTGGCGAAGTCCGCGATCTCATTGACCGTATCGCGAAACCGCGCGCTCAATTGCAGACGATTGCGGCGTAATTCTGGCTCCGCCGCATTGACCGTCACTTTTTCAAAGAACACGTCGATGACCGGGCGCAACCCGGCCAAACGGCTCATCGCGCCCTCGAAATCCTCTGCCCGCAGCAGGGCGCCGAAATCCTCGGCCGCCAAAGCCCCCGAGAGCGCACGTTCCTCATCCTGCCGGAACAACGCCGCATCGGGCGCCCCGTCATGCGGCCCATCCTTGGCGTCTTCGATGCGCAAAATATTGGCGGCGCGCTTATAGGCCGCCAGCAAATTACGCCCATCCTCGGTGGCCAGCATCTCGGCCAGCGCGCTTACCTTACGCATGATCCGCAAAAGATCGTCATCGTCACCCGCCGCCAGCACGGCGTCGAGCACATCAAACCGTTGCCCCTCGCCGCGCAGCTTCACACGCAACCGCTCGATGATGAACCCAAACAAGTCGGGCACATCGCCGATCAGGTCAGCCAACGGCAGGCGCAGACCGTTTTCGAGAATGATACGAATCACCCCCAGCGCCGCGCGCCGCAGCGCGAACGGGTCGCCCGAGCCGGTCGGCTTCTCGCCCACCCGGAAGAATTCGCGCAGCGTGTCCAGCTTGTCGGCCAGCGCCACGGCAACCGGCACAATACCGGCGGGCACCTCATCGCCCGGCCCCTTGGGCTGATAATGGGTCCGGATCGCCGCCCCCACCAAGGCCCCATCGGACTTGGCGGCATAATACCCGCCCATGATGCCCTGCAACTCGGGAAACTCGCCGACCATGCCGGTCACCAGATCGGCCTTGGCCAAAAGCCCGGCGCGGCTGGCGGCCTCACGCGCCTCCAGGCTGCCCCCCAGCTGTCCGGCAATTTCGCCGGCCAGCGCGGCAATGCGCAGGCTGCGCGCCGCCTGCGTGCCAATCTTGGCATGAAACGTGATCTTCTCGAGCTTGGGCAGCAGGCTGTCGAGGCTGGTCTTCAAATCCAGGTCCCAGAAATGCCGGGCATCCGACAAGCGCGCGCGCAGCACGCGCTCATTGCCCGCCACAATCGCCGCCCCGCCATCGGTTGCGTCCAGGTTCGCCGCGAACGCGAAAAACGGCGCTGGCGCGCCATCGGCCCCGCGCAGCGCGAAATATTTCTGGTTGATCTTCATCGAGAGTTCACGGACCTCGTAAGGCAGGTCCATGAACCGCTCGTCAATCCGCCCAACCAGCGCCACCGGCCATTCCACCAGCCCGGTCACCTCGTCGAGCAGCGCCTCATCGGGGGCGATGCTCAAGCCCTTCTCGGCGGCGGCCGCGGTCAAACCGGCCCATATCTTCGCCCGCCGCTCGGCGGCATCGGCAATCACATGGTGTTCGCGGAGCTTCTCCTCCCACACCGCCACCGAGGACACCTCGAACGGCCCCGGCCCGTGCACACGATGCCCCTCGATCTCATTGCCCGAGGTCACCGGCCCGAGCGCGAAGGGGATCACCGCGCCATCGAGCAGCGCGACAATCCGCCGCAGCGGCCGCACCCAGGTAAACTCGCCCGACGCCCCCCAGCGCATGGATTTCGGCCAAGACAGCCGCGCCAGCACCGCTGGCAGGGCCGCCGCCAAAAACGCCGCCGCCCCCTGCCCTGGCACGCTCTTGTTCAGCACCCAGAACTCGCCTTCCTGGGCCACCTCATCGCGCCCGGCATTATGCTTGCGCAAAAACCCGTTCAGCGCGGCCTCCGGCGCACTCACGCGCGGCCCGCGCTCAGAGATCGTCTTGGCCGGAATTTCCGCGCCAATCTCCAAGCTCACCGCCACGCGGCGCGCGCCATAATAAACCTTGCCAACGCGCGGGTTGAGCGCCGCCAAAGCCTGGGTCAACAGCGCTTCCAGCTGCTCGCCCGCCTGGCGCTGCATGCGCGCGGGAATTTCCTCGGAGAACAGCTCCAAAAAGAACTCAGCCATCGCTCACTCCCCCGCCAGCCAGGCTTCGGCACAGGCCTTGGCCAAATTGCGCACCCGGGCGATATAAGCCGCGCGCTCGGCCACCGAGATCACGCCCCGCGCATCCAGCAGATTGAACAAATGGCTGGCCTTGATGCACTGGTCATAGGCTGGCTGGGCAACCCCGGCCGCCACCAGCGCCATGCACTCGGCTTCGGCATCCTCAAAATGCCGCGCCAGCATCTCCGTATTGGCCAGCTCGAAATTATGCTTCGAATAATCCCGCTCGGCGCGCAAAAACACGTCGCCGTAGCTCACACCCTGGCCGTTGAAGTCGAGATCATACACATTCTCAACCCCCTGCACATACATGGCCAGCCGCTCCAGCCCATAAGTCAGCTCGGCCGAGGGGCTGACACAGGCAATCCCCCCCACCTGCTGAAAATAAGTGAACTGCGTCACCTCCATGCCATCGCACCAGACTTCCCAGCCAAGCCCCCAGGCGCCCAGCGTCGGGCTCTCCCAGTCATCCTCGACAAACCGGATATCATGCTTGCGCCGGTCAATGCCGATCGCGTCATAAGACGCCAGCAGCAGCTCCTGGATATTGTCCGGAGACGGCTTCAACAGTGCCTGATACTGATAATAATGCTGCAACCGGTTCGGGTTCTCGCCATAGCGCCCATCCGAGGGCCGGCGGGAGGGCTGCACATAAGCCGCCTTCCAGGGCTTTGGCCCCAGCGCGCGCAGCGTGGTGGCGGGATGGAACGTGCCCGCCCCCATCTCCACGTCATAGGGTTGCAAGATCACGCAGCCCTGTTGCGCCCAGAACTGGTGAAGGGTCAGGATGATATCCTGAAAAGATTTTGGCCGCGCGCTGTGGACTGTCATGGACCCTGGAGTAGAATTGTGAAGCCTTCGCGGCGCAGCAATAAGGCGCTGGGCCGTGAAGAGCAACCACGAGAGGCGGGATGATGACGAAAGAAGCGCGTTTGTGCGCCAGTGATGCGGCGGCGGCACTATTGGCGGCCATGCTCGGCGGAGGTTTTTTTCTGTTCCGCTATTTCCTGATCGTCCCCCGCGCGACGGTCGGTGCCTGCGCGGCCCAAACCCCGCCTCTTTATTGCCTCCCGCGCTCTTGGGTGCTCCAGGGGCAATTTTTTGGCCTGTTCGGCTGGGCTGCCCTGGCGTTGGGGGTTTTGGCGTTCGTCCTGGGCAAACGCACCCTGGCCGGCCTGGCCATTGGCGCGGGCATCGCCGCGGTGGTCAATTATAACGGCACACCCGGCATCGTTGGCGCCGCCTTGGGCATCGCGGCCTGGGGCAGTCTTCTGGCCCGCCGCCCCGGCTGGGACTGACCGCCCCGCCAACGGTCTTTAATTCTTTAAACTTACCATCAACTTACCGCCGCAAACTCAGCATCTTAAACTTAACGTCTTAAACTCAACGTCTTAAATTCAACACCCCAATCTCCCCCCCCGAAACCCCACCGCCTTCCATCTCAACGCCGCGTCTCAAACACGCCCCTTTCACCCTGCCGCTCCGGCTCTCAAACCCTTCCCCCCAGCAGCCCCCGGCGCCACGCCGCCTTTTGCGGCGCATCTTCGCCTTGCGGCCCGCCTCAGGCCACCACCCGCGCCTGAACCTCCACATGCCCGGCCCGGGCCCCGGCCTCCATCTGGCCGCCCGCATCGCCCCGGTGGTCGATGACCATATATCCCCGCCCCCAATTGGTCTCGATGAAGTCATCAACCCCCAACGCCTGCAGCTTCTTGCGGATCTTGCAGATGAACACGTCGATGATCTTGGGGTTCGGCTCATCCAGCCCACCGTAAAGATGGTCCAAAATCGCCTCCTTGCTCAGCACCACACCTTTGCGCAGCGCCAAAATCTCGGCAATCTGGTACTCTTTCTTGGTCAGCGTCACCGGCTTGCCCTTGGCGTAGATCTTCTTGGCGTTCATGTTGATCTCGACCAGCCCGATCCGCAGGGCATTGTCCTGGAACCCCCGTGAGCGCCGGATCAAATTCTGCACCTTCATGAACACTTCTTCATGAGAGAGGGCATCGACAATCAAATCATCCGCCCCGGCCTGCAGCACCCGCAGCCGCGCCGCCTCGTTCAGCGCGCGCGCCACGGCCACAATCGGCGCGCGCACCCGGGCCAGGCGCAGTTTGCGCACAATATCGAGATCCCCCATCCGCTCTTCCGCCAAGCGCAGCAAAACAACGTCGTAATCATAAAATTTGACCAGATCGAGCGCCTCATCCGGATCGCCGGTCTCATCGACAATGGCCAGACGAGACCGCAAGAACGCCGTCAATAAGTCTTTTTTATTTCCACCTGTCTCAAAAGATAAGATCTTCATGGTTGCCCCCGTTCGATTAAGGCAAAGCTACAACCACAAGAAGTATTCGTCAATAATTTTGTTTAACACTCCCGTTAAGCGTGTCAAAATTAAGACTTTGGCAACCAATTCGCTACCGCCCGAGTCGCCTTCACGCCTGGCTTTTCCCCGGACCTGCATTCACCACCACCACTTCCCTTTGATTCGGCTCGATTTCTTCTTCCAGCCCGTCAAGGTTGCAAAGCGGCAGCATCTCGCCCATCCACACCGCATGAACGAGATGGTCGCGCCTGGGCAGCAGGGTATTGGGGTGCAAAAACACCACCAGATCCTGGCGGTTGAGCATCAGCCAGGGCACAAACCGGGCAAACAGCTCCGTATCGAACGCCACCTGATACATGCCCGCCACATGTGGCCCGACCGGCCTGTCGTGCCACCGGCCCATCTGCACCAAAAACCGGGCCGCGATCTGCTCCCGCAGGTCGCGCGCCCGGCCCCGTTCCGCGTCGTCGCGGAAATAGATATGTGCGTGGTAAGAGGTGATATCGGATACATCCATGGCGGTTCCATTCCCAAATCAGGAGAGACCGCCATGTTCTGGCGCAAGCCAAGCGCTTGCGCCAGTTCTTGGTATTACCTGTCCTTCAAAATATCCCGGATCTCGGTCAGCAGCGTCTCGGTATGGGTGGGCACCGGCGCCGCCGCGGGCGCCTTGTGGATCTTCTCGATCAGCCGCACCATCCAGAAAATCGCCGCGGCAACGATCAGGAAGTTGAACACGGCGTTGAGAAACACGCCATAATTAATGGTCACATCCCCTGCCTTCTGGGCCTCGGCCAGCGTCTGCGCGGGCACGCCCTTGAGGATGATGAAATGGTTCGAAAAATCCACCCCACCGGTGATCAGCCCGAGCAGCGGCGTGACGATATCCTTGACCAGGCTGGTGACAATGCCGGTAAACGCAGCGCCGATCACCACGCCCACGGCCAAATCCACCACATTGCCCCGCATGATGAAGGCCTTGAAATCATCGAGCCAGCCGGGCGGTTTCAGACTAAGCGGCTTTTTCAACAAGTCGGACATGAGGGCACTCCTGTTTGTTGCGGTCCCGCCGAACTTACCCGCCGGGCGTGCGGCTTGCCAAGCCCTTAACGCCCGCCCACAATGCGGCACGCGCCCCGGTCTCGCTTGCGGCGGCGCGGCGCGGCCTGCCACTCATGCGCACGCCGGCTTAGCGTCCTCAGCGAGGAGCTGAAGGCTCTAAACTTTATTTTAAGCGAGCCATTTCATGTGTTTATCTTGACGCCGGCGCGTCAACCTAAACACATGAAATGGCTCTAGGGGGTACGATGCGAAACAGAATTCTGGCGCTGCTGGCGGCGCTTTCACTGGTCGGGTGCGGCGCGGGCACGGGGCGCACCACCGGCACGGCGGCGGGCGGCGCGGCCACGGGGGCGGCGTTTGGCCTCATTGGCGGGCCGATTGGCGTGGTTGTGGGGGCGGGCATCGGCGCTGGGGTCGGCGCCATGGCGGGCGCCAACACCACGCCCAAGCAGGTCAATCTCGGCAACGCGCCGTGGGACAAGGGCGGGCAGTGACACCCGCCCCTTCCCTCGGCACGCATATGTGCTAAAGGCCCAGGCCCATGCGCCAGTATCTCGACTTTGAAAAACCCGTCGCCGAGCTCGAAGCCAAAATCGAGGAGCTGCGGCAAATGGCCTCCCCCGGCGAGCTCAACATCGCCGACGAGGTGGCGAGGCTGTCTTCCAAGGCCGACAGCCAGCTGCGGGGCATCTACGCCAAGCTCTCCCCCTGGCAAAAAACCCAGGTCGCCCGCCACGCCGAGCGCCCCAAGGCGCTCTCGGTCATCAAGGCGCTGATCGAGGATTTCATCCCCCTGGCCGGCGACCGCGCCTTTGCCGATGACGCGGCCATCGTCGGCGGCATGGGCAAGTTTCGCGGCCACCCCGTGCTGGTCATCGGCACCGAAAAAGGCACCGACACCGAAACCCGCATCAAGCATAATTTCGGCATGGCCAAGCCCGAGGGCTACCGCAAGGCCAAGCGCCTGATGGAGCTGGCGGGCCGCTTCAACCTGCCCATTCTCACCTTTGTCGACACCTCCGGCGCCTTCCCCGGCATCGAGGCCGAGGCTCGCGGCCAGGCCGAGGCGATCGCGCGCGGCATCGAGGCCTGCCTCGACGCGCCAGTGCCCCTGATCGCCACCATCATCGGCGAGGGCGGCTCCGGCGGCGCCATCGCGCTCGCCGCCGGCAACGCGGTGCTGATGTATGAGCACGCCATCTACTCGGTCATCTCGCCCGAGGGCTGCGCCTCCATCCTGTGGCGCGATTCCGCCCAGGCGCCAGTGGCCGCCGAAGCCATGCGCATCACCGCCCAGGATCTCAAGAAGCTGGGGCTGATCGATGAAATCGTGCCCGAACCGCTGGGCGGCGCCCACCGCGCCCCCGAAACCGCCCTCGCCACCCTGGGCGATGCGGTCGAAAAAGCCCTGAAGCCGCTGCTGGGCCTGCCCCCCGAAGCCCTCAAGGCCAAACGCCGCGATAAATTCCTCGCCATGGGCAAGCTGGCGCTTTGAACCAACCCAAACGCCGCCCCGGAGCTCCGGGGCGGCGTTTTTCACATCACGCCAGATCAAACCGGTCGGCGTTCATCACCTTCACCCAGGCCGCGACGAAATCCCGCACGAATTTAGCGCGGTTGTCGTCCTGGGCATAAACTTCGGCATAGGCGCGCAAAATGGCGTTGGCGCCAAACACCAAATCCACGCGCGTCGCCGTCCATTTCAACGCCCCGCTCCTGCGGTCGCGGATTTCATAAAGCCCCTCCCCCGCCGGCCGCCAGCTATAGGCCATGTCGGTGAGATTGACGAAGAAATCCGTACTCAGCACGCCCACCCGGTCGGTGAACACGCCATGGCGCGCGCCGCCATGGTTGGTGCCCAGCACCCGCATGCCGCCCACCAGCACGGTCATCTCGCAGGCCGTCAAGCCCATGAGCTGGGTGCGGTCAAGCATCAGCTCCTCCGCCCGCACGTCGTATGCTTTCTTGAGCCAGTTGCGGTAACCATCATGCACCGGCTCCAGCACATCAAACGAGTCCGCGTCCGTCATCGCCGCCGTGGCATCGCCCCGGCCGGGGGCAAACGGCACCGCTATGTCAAACCCGGCCGCCTTGGCCGCCCGCTCGACCCCAACATTGCCCGCCAGCACAATCACATCGGCCAGGCTGGCCCCGGCCTCGGCCGCCAGCGGCTCCAGCACCGCCAGCACCCGGGTCAGCCGCGCGGGCTCATTGCCCTCCCAGCCTTTCTGGGGCGCCAGCCTGATGCGCGCGCCATTGGCGCCGCCCCGCTTGTCAGAGCCTCGGAAAGTCCGGGCGCTGTCCCAGGCCGTGGCCACCAGCTCGCCAACGCCCAGCCCACTCGCCGCAATGCGCGCCTTCAGCGCCGCCACGTCATAGCCGGTGCGCCCGGCCGTCACGGGGTCCTGCCAGATCAGATCCTCCGCCGGCACATCCGGCCCCACATAGCGCGCCTTCGGCCCCATATCGCGGTGCGTCAGCTTGAACCAGGCACGGGCGAAGGTCTCGGCGAAATAAGCCGGGTCCTGGTAAAACCGCTCAGAGATCTTGCGGTAGTCCGGGTCCATCTTCATGGCCATGTCGGCATCGGTCATGATCGGGGTGCGCCGGATCGTGGGATCCTCGACATCCACCGGCCGGTCCTCGTCGCGGATCGTCACCGGCTCCCACTGCCACGCCCCCGCCGGGCTCTTTTTCAGCGCCCAGTCATGGGTCAGCAGCATGTGGAAATAGCCATTATCCCATCTGGTCGGGTGGGTGGTCCACGCCCCTTCGATGCCGCTGGTCACCGCATCGCGTCCCACGCCTCGGCCGGCATGGTTCATCCAGCCCAAGCCCTGCTCCTCGAGCGCCGCCCCTTCCGGGGCCGGGCCGAGATTGGCGGCCGCGCCATTGCCATGCGCCTTGCCCACCGTATGGCCGCCCGCCGTCAGGGCCACGGTTTCCTCGTCATTCATGGCCATGCGTGCAAAGGTCACGCGCACATCACGCGCCGTCTTCAGCGGGTCGGGCTTGCCGTCCACCCCCTCGGGGTTGACATAGATCAGCCCCATCATCACCGCCGCCAGCGGGTTTTCCAGCTCGCGCTCGCCCGAATAGCGGCTGCCCGCGCTGCCGGTCGGCGCCAGCCATTCCGTCTCCGCGCCCCAATACGTGTCTTTCTCGGGGTGCCAGATATCCTCGCGGCCAAAGCCGAACCCGAAGGTCTTCAGCCCCATCGCTTCATAAGCCATGGTCCCGGCCAGCAAAATCAGGTCCGCCCAGCTCAGCCTGTTGCCATATTTGCGCTTCACCGGCCACAAGAGCCGCCTTGCCTTGTCGAGATTGACATTGTCCGGCCAGGAATTGAGCGGCGCGAAACGCTGGTTGCCATGCCCGCCGCCGCCCCGGCCATCGGCGATGCGGTAAGACCCGGCCGAGTGCCAGGCCATGCGGATCATCAGCCCGCCATAATGCCCCCAATCGGCCGGCCACCATTCCTGGCTGTCGGTCAGCAGGGCCATCACATCCCGTTTCACCGCCGCGAAATCAAGCTGCCTCACCTCATCGCGGTACACAAACCCCGCCCCAAACGGGCTGGTCTTGGTGTCGTGCTGATGCAGAATATCGAGATTGAGCGCCTTGGGCCACCACTCCATGCTGGCCGTGTCCATGGTGGTATTGCCCCCATGCATGACCGGGCATTTGCCGCCCGTGTGTGACTTGTCGTTCATTCCATCCCTCCTGGAGCGACATGCGATCAAACGGACTAATCTGACCGCATGACAATGCTCGCCAAAACCAAGCGCCAAAGGCTGCGTCTCGCGGGCATGGCGGCCTCTGGCCCCATGCGCCCACAGCTCCGGCGCGGCCATCTTAGCAAAACCAAAGGCCCAGCCGCACCAATAGAGTGAGTGGATTGCTATGAGAAATTTAAATCGAACAAATCGATTTTTTAGCGTGCGATAACGTTATGCCCCCCGCCTTGCGGGTAAATCCGCCGTCATCCGCCTCGAGAGCGGAATGCGTTATGACGCACCCGCTCTCGTTATATTTTAACGATCAATTTCATTGGTTTAGCTTGCGTCTGTCGACTCAATCCCAACCAATATTGATCTAAGCCTCACCCGCGATGCCAGAGATTATCCTTGATCTTGGCCATAAACGCCTCATGCGCCTCCGCCTGCGCGCTGGTCGGCTCAATCAGGCGGGGCGTGCGGGTGGCGGGCTTGTCGTACTGGGCAAAGGTCAGGCCGGGGGTGGTTTCCAGCGTCAGCCCGCGCTGGCGCCCGCCGGTCAGCTCCACATACACATCGGCCAGCAGCTTGCAGTCGAGCAGCGCGTTATGGGTGGTGCGCGCCGAGAGATCGATGTCAAACCGCCGGCACAGCGCGTCGAGCGAATTGGGCATGCCGGGAAAGCGCGCCTTGGCCATTGGCAGCGTGTCGATCATGCGGGCCCGGTCCAGCGGTTTGCGGCCCACGCGCTCGAGTTCGGCGCTGATGAAGCCGAAATCGAACGGCGCGTTATGCGCGACCAGCTTGCTGTCGCCGAAAAACGCCAGCATCTCGTCGGCCACCTCGGCAAATTTCGGCTTGCCCTCCACCTTGGCATTGGTAATGCCGTGCACGCGCGTGCTGTCGGCCGGAATATCGCGCTCGGGGTCGAGCAGCGCATAAAACTCCTTGCCCGTGGCCAGATCGTTCACCAGCTCGATCGCCGCGATCTCGATCACCCGGTCCCCCGTCAGCGGCTCGAAGCCGGTGGTCTCGGTATCGAACAAAACCGAACGCGCGCTCATGTCAGATTCAGGGCCGCGATCACCCCCTCCACCTGCCGGCGCGTCGCCTCAAAACTGCCGCTGGTATCAATGACATGCGTGGCCCGAAGGCGCTTTTCCGCGTCATCCATCTGCTTGGCGATGATCGCCTCGATCTGCGCCATCGGCAGGCCGCGCCCCTTCACCCGCTCGATCTGCACGTCCCTGGGGCAGGAAACGGTGATGACCGCATCAAACCCCGCCGGGTTGCCGGTTTCAAACAGCAGCGGAATATCGAGCAGCGCCGCCTTGGCGTTCATCGCCCGCGCCTCCTCCAAAAACGCCGCCTGCCTGGCCCGCACCAGCGGGTGCATGATGGCTTCCAGCCGCGCCATCGCCGCGCCATCGCCCAGCACCAGGGCGCGCAGCCGCGCACGGTCGAGCACCTCGCCATGCACCGTGCCCGGAAACGCCGCCCCGATGGCGGGCAGCGCGGCGCCGCCCGGCGCCTGCGCCTCGTGCACGGCCTCATCGGCGTTGAACACGGGAATGAAATGATCGGCGAACATCGCCGCCACCGTCGATTTCCCCATGCCAATCCCGCCCGTGAGGCCGATGATTTTCACGCCGCCACGATCCGGTACAGCTCGTCGTCCACCTCGGGCCGCACGCCAAACCAGGTCTCAAAGGCCGGCACGGCCTGGTGCAGCAACATGCCCAACCCCTCCACCGGGGTCAGCCCGCGCGCGCGGGCATTGGCCAGCAGCGCGGTCTCCAGCGGCGCATACACAATGTCCGAAACCGCCAGCCCGGGCGCGGCGCCGTCCAGATTCATCTCCAGCGGCCCCTCGCCGGCCATGCCGAGCGCGGTGGTGTTAACCAGCAGCGCATAATCGCCCAGCGCCTCGGCGCGGCGCTCCCAGTCCAGCACGCGCGCGCCCGGCACCAGCCGGGCCAGCTCCTCGGCGCGCTCGCGGGTGCGGTTGGTCAGCGTCACTTCGGCGCCCTCATCCTGCAACGCCGCGGCAATGGCGCGCGCCGCGCCACCCGCGCCCAAAATCAGCGCCGGGCCCGCGCCCGGCACAACACCATGGGCGCGCAAATTGGCGACATAGCCAAACCCATCGTAATTGCGCCCCACAATCCGCCCGTCCTGGAAGGTGAGCATGTTCACCGCGCCCACCCGGCGGGCAAACTCCTCCACCTCATCGCACAGGGCAAACGCCGTCTCCTTGTGCGGCAGGGTAACATTGACGCCCCGGAACCCGGCCTTGGCCAGCCCCTGCACGGCGGGAATGAAATCCTGCGGCTGGATGGCCAGCGGCACATAAGCGCCATCTATGCCATAACGCTCAATCCATGTGCCATGGATGCGCGGTGAACGGGAATGAGCGACGGGCCAGCCAGTGACCCCCGCGAGCTTGGCGGCGCCTGAGATGAGTTTCATGCCCCATTCCCACCACGCGCGCGCGCGCTTGCCAAGAGCAGAAGCAACAAAACCGGCGTGAGATGGGCAAAACGCGGCAGCCAGGGCAGCAAGCCCGGCCCGAACCAGGCCAGAAAAAACAATAGCGGCTCACCAGGGCGAAAACCGGTTTTCAGCCGCTCCTCCACCAGCAGCGCCGTCGCCAGCCCGGCGCCGAGCAGGTCGTAATCATGCAAATAGGGGCTGGCCAGCGCCGAGAGCACCAGCAAGGCCGGGGTCGAGCGCGTGAACCACCCGGCCACCAGGCACAGCCCCGTCACCAGCCCTTGCGCGGCCAGGGCCGCCCTCACCCCCACAAACGGCTTCAGCGCGGCAAAGACACACACCAGCCCGGCGGCGAAATCCGGCGGCTGGCCGGTGGTCAGCACATTGGTCATGGCCGGGCTGGTGTAATTCCAAAACCCCGCCCAGGCCGGCCAGCCAAAAACCCAGGCCGCCAGCAGGGCAAACAGCACGGCCACCAGCGCCGCCACCAGCGCCGCCACGGGCCGGCGCCTGAGCAGATTGAGCGGCAGCACCACCCCGAGCTGCGGCTTGAACGTGGCCAAACCAATCAGCACCCCCGCCAGGCGTGGCCGGGCCTCGAGCATCAGCAGCCCGCCACCGATCAGCGCGGTCATCAGCGCGGCATTCTGGTGCTCCATGGCGTTCTCGAGCGTCGCCGGGGCCAGCAGCACGCACAGCACAAACCCCCAGCCCTTGCCGGCCAGCCGCAACAGACCCGCCAGCACGGCGAGCGAGGCGGCATCAAACGCCAGCGCCGCCGGCCAGGGCGCCAGCCCCGCGAACAAGGCGGCGATCAGCCCGTAAGTCGGCGGGTAGCTCCACATATGAAACCCCTGTCGCCCAAACAGCCCGGTCAGAAACGCCTCATAGGCGGTATGGTCGAACAGCATCGCCACCTGGTGGTTGCGCAGCAAAAATCCGCCGGCCCAAAAATCCACGCCATCGCGCAGCGCCTTGCCCACCATGCCCTGGCGATAGCCCCATAAAATCGCACAGGCTTCGGCCAGCGATGGCAGCGTGCTCAGCGCCACGATCAGGCCGATCATTCGGCGAGCGGAAATTTGACTTTTCTCGGCCATTCGCGTTTTCATCCCGGCTTTCTCGATGCCTTGAAAGCATATTCATGATCGCCGCGCTAATGCCGAACTACAACCGGGCCGACATCGCCTTCTCGCATGGCGCGGGGGCCTGGATTTTCGCCGAGGATGGCCGCCGTTACCTCGATTTTGGCGCCGGCATCGCCACCTCCTCGCTCGGCCACGGCCACAAACATCTGGTGCGGGCCATCGCTGAGCAGGCCGCGCGCGTCATTCACGTCTCCAACCTCTACCGCGTGCCCCAGGCCGAGGCGCTGGCCGCCCGCCTGACCGCCGCCTCCTTCGCCGATTCGGTGTTTTTCTGCAATTCCGGCGCCGAGGCCAATGAAGGGCTGGTGAAGGCCATGCGCCGCACCCATTACGAGGAAGGCCACCCCGAGCGCACCGAGGTGATCTGCTTCGAGGGCGCCTTTCACGGCCGCACCCTGGCCATGATCTCGGCCACCGGCAACGCCAAATATCTCGAAGGCTTCGGCACCCCCGTGCCGGGCTTCGCGCACGTGCCCTATAACGACCTCGAGGCCGTGCGCGCCGCCATCACGCCACGCACGGCCGGCATATTGGTCGAGCCCGTGCAGGGCGAGGGCGGTGTGCGCCCGGCCGCCCCCGGCTTCCTCGCCGCGCTCCGCCAGATCTGCGACGAGCACAACATCCTGCTCGGCATCGATGAAGTGCAAACCGGCATGGGCCGCACGGGCAAGCTGTTCGCCCACGAATGGGCCGGCATCAAGCCCGACATCGTCTCCGCCGCCAAGGGCATCGGCGGCGGCTTCCCGCTCGCCGCCGTGCTGGCCAGCGAGCGCGTCGCCACCTCGCTCAAGCCCGGCACGCACGGCACCACCTATGGCGGCGGCCCGCTCGCCTGCGCGGCCGGCAACGCCGTGCTCGACATCGTGCTGGGCGAGGGCTTCCTCGCCCAGCTCACCGACACCGCCGCCTATCTGCGCGCGGCGCTGGAGCGGCTCGTCGCCCGCCACCCCGATATATTCACCGCCGTCCGCGGGCTTGGCCTGCTGCAAGGGCTCAAATGCGCCGTGCCCAACGGCCAGGCCCAGGCCGCGGCACTGAGCGCGGGGCTGCTCACCGTCGCCGCCGGCGACAATGTATTGCGCCTCGCGCCCCCGCTCATCATCGGGCCGGTCGAGGTCGATGAGGCGATCACCCGCCTCGATGAAACCGCCGCCGCCCTGCGCGCGGCCAAGACCAACAGCGAGGCTAACGCGGCATGAGCGCGGCGATCGACCTGGGGCCCAAGCGCCCGGTGCATTTTCTCGACATCAAGGATTTCACGCCCGAGCAGCTTCGCGCGCTCATCGGCCACGCCGCGCAGCTCAAGCGCCAGCGGCGCATCGGCGTGCCCAAAAAGCCGCTGGCGGGCAAGACCCTGGCCATGGTGTTTGAAAAACCCTCAACCCGCACCCGCGTCTCGTTCGAGGTCGCCATCAAGGAGCTGGGCGGTGACGCCGTGGTGCTCTCCTCGCGAGACATGCAGCTCGGCCGTGGCGAGACGGTGCACGACACCGCCCATGTGCTGTCGCGCTTCGTCGATGGCATCATGCTGCGCACCGGCGACGCGCGCAAACTCCACGCCCTGGCCCAGCATGCCAGCGTGCCGGTCATCAACGGCCTCACCGACCTCTCCCACCCTTGCCAGATCATGGCCGACATCCTCACCTTCGAGGAGCATAAAGGCCCGATCAAGGGCCGCAAAATCGCCTGGGTGGGCGATGGCAACAATGTCGCCGCCTCCTTCATCGAGGCCGCGGCACGCTTTGGCTTCGCGCTCCGCTTGGCCTGCCCGGCGGGCTACTGGCCGCGCCCCGAGGTGCTGGAATGGGCCAAGGCCGAAGGCGCCGATGTCGAGGTCGGCATCGACCCCGACTGGGCGGCCGACTCCGCCGATGCCATGGTCACCGACACCTGGCTCTCAATGTCGGACAGCGAAGACCAGGCCGCCGCCCGCGCCCAGGCCTTTGCCCCCTACCAGGTCACCGCCGAATTGATGGCCAAAACCACCGAGGGCGCGATCTTCCTGCACTGCCTGCCCGCCCATCGCGGCGAGGAGGTGGCCGCCGAGGTGATCGACGGTCCGGCCTCCGTGGTGTTCGACGAGGCCGAAAACCGCCTGCACGCCCAAAAGGCCATTCTGGCCCTCTGCCTGGGTTGAGCATGCGCCGCGCCGCCATCATCGGAGCCGGCCCCGCCGGGCTGATGGCGGCCGAGCAACTGGCCCAGGCCGGCATCGCCGTCACCCTCTATGAGCGCCTGCCCTCGCCGGCGCGCAAATTCCTCATGGCCGGGCGCGGCGGGCTCAACCTCACCCATTCCGAGCCCCTGCCCCAGTTTCTCGCCCGCTACGGCGCCGCCAGCGCCTGGCTCGCCCCCTTCATCGAAGCCTTCCCCCCCGAGGCGCTGGGCGCCTGGTGCAAGGGTCTGGGCATAGAAACCTTCGTCGGCACATCGGGCCGCGTCTTCCCGCGTGACATGAAAGCCACCCCCCTGCTCCGCGCCTGGCTCAAGCGGCTGGGGGGGCTTGGGGTCACGCTGGTCACCCGCGCCACCTGGACCGGCTGGGACGCAACCGGCGCCCTCACCTTCGAGGGCGCCCCGGCCATCGCCCCCGATGTCACCATCCTGGCGCTGGGCGGCGCCTCCTGGCCGCGCCTGGGGTCGGATGGAAGCTGGGTCGCCGCCCTGGCCGGCATCGCCACCACCCCCTTCAAACCGGCCAATTGCGGGGTTTTGCACCATTGGTCGGCCCATTTCATCACCCGCGCGGCCGGGCTGCCGCTCAAGCGCATCGTCGCCTCAACGGGCGGCCAGGCGGCGGCCGGCGAAATCACCATCACCCGCACCGGCCTCGAGGGCGGGGCCATCTACGCCCTCTCCCCCCCGCTGCGCGCGCAGATCGAGCAAAGCGGCCAGGCCCTGCTGCGCCTCGACCTCCGCCCCAGCCTGACGCTCGAGGCCCTGGCCGCCAAGCTCGGCGGCTCGGAATCGCTCGCCACCAAATTGCGCAAGGCCGGGCTCTCGTCGGCGGCGGCGGCCTTGGTGCAGGAGCTGCGCCATCGCGGCAGCAACGCGCCCATCCCCGAGCTGGTCAAGGCCCTGCCGCTTACCATCACCGGCATGGCCGGGCTTGAGCGCGCCATCTCCTCGGCCGGCGGGGTCAAGCGCACCGAGCTCACCCCGGACCTGATGCTGCGCGCCCGCCCCGGCGTGTTTCTGGCCGGCGAGATGCTGGACTGGGAAGCCCCCACGGGCGGCTATCTGCTGCAAGCCTGTTTCGCCACCGGCCGCGCCGCCGGCCAGGGCGCGCTCAGGTGGCTGGCGCGCGGGTAAGCCTGGCCAGCCCCAGCGCCGCCACCAGCCCGGCGCCGGAAATCACCAGCACAAAGGCCACCAGCCCGTCCCAGCCGAAATCATGGTAAAACAACCCGCCCGACGAGCCGACCACGCTCGAGCCGATATAGTAAGCCAGCAGATAAAGCGACGAGGCATGCCCCTTGGCCCCGCTCGCCAAATGCCCCACCCAGCCGCTCGCCACCGCATGGGCCAGAAAAAACCCGATGGTCAGCACCGTGATGCCCAGCATGATCACCCACACCGCCCCGCCCAGCGTGAGCACAATGCCGCTAAATTGCAGCACCAGCCCGGCAAACAGCCCGCCGCCATAGCCCAGCCGGCGCACCGCCCGCCCGGCCATGCCCGATGCCACCATGCCAAACGCATAAACCAGAAACAGCGCCCCCAGCACGCTCTGGCTCAGGCTGTAAGGCGCCGCCCCCAGCCGGTAGCCAATGTAATTATAGCTGGTGACGAACACACCCATCACCGCGAACCCCTCGAAAAACAGCAGCGCCAGGGCGGGCCGGCGCAAATGCCGCCCCCAGGCGCGCAAATTCTCGGCGGCGCTGAAGCGCACCAGCGTCACGCCCTGGCCATGGCGCGGGCGGGGCAGCAACAGCCAAAACCCCGCGGTCGCCAGCACATCGAGCAGGCCGAGCCCGGTCAACGCCAGCCGCCAGCCAAACAGCCCGGTGAGAAACCCGGTCAGCACCCGCCCCATCATGCCGCCAAAGGCATTGCCGGCAATATAGAGCCCCATGGCGGCGGCCAGCCGCGCGGGCGGGGTTTCCTCGGCCAGATACGCCATGGCCACCGCCGGCACCCCGCCCAGCGCCACGCCTTCGGCCAGGCGCAAACACACCAGCACCCCCCAGGAACGGCACAGCGGCACCAGCAGCGTGCACAGCGCCGCCAGACAGAGCGAAACCCCAATCACCGGCCGCCGCCCAAACCGCTCGGCCACCGGCGCCGCCCCGACAATGGCAAAGGCCAGCGCGAAGGTGGTGAAGGAGAGCGCGAAGGACGAGGCCAGGGGCGTCACGCCAAACTCGGTCGAAAACAGCGGCAGCAGCGGCTGCACGCAATAAAGCAGCGAAAACGTGGCGAACCCGGCCAGAAAAAACGCCAGGCTGATGCGCCGCGCGCGCCCCATATCGTCAGCCTGGGTGGTCATGTTTCACGGCTCCTGCGCATCTCCGCCCCTAAATGGCCATGGTCCCTGCCATGGTGAAAGCGCCAAAGCGCGACCCAGCAGCCCGTTTTTCACATGCCACCCGCCCTCTTGCGCCCCGCCCTGGGCGGCGTAATCTCCTCTGTCGAGCCCAGGGCACACCCATAACACAGCCATAACATACCAGGGCTGGATGGAGGATGACATGGCACGACTTTTAGACCCGGCCGAGCGGGCGCAAATGCCCGAGGGCTGGCATCTCGGCGAAGACGGCAAGGCCATCAAACGGGCCTATTGCTTCAATGATTTCACCGAGGCCTTCGCCTTCATGACCCGCGTGGCCCTGCTCGCCGAAGTGGCCGACCATCACCCCGACTGGTCAAATTCCTATAACCGGGTGGAGATTTCCCTCAGCACCCATTCGGCCGGCGGGCTCACCTCGAAAGATTACGCCCTCGCCAACGCCATCTCCGCGATCAGCCCGCATTGAGCCCATCACGCCGCCCGCGCCCGGATGACCACGGCCTCCGACACCGGCAAAACCGCCCCCGTGGCCGCGTGCCGCACGCTGATGCAGGCCGGATAGGCCGGCGCGGAAATGGCAAAGCCAAACCCCGCGCGCCCGGCGCCAAACCCGGCATCGCGCACATCCGGGCGCTCGCCCATGGCCAGAGCCGACCCAATCAGCCGCGCGCCCTCATATAATTCCAGCCGCACGGGCAGGTCGGGGTGGGTGGGGGCAAACGCCCAGCCGCTCACCACCTCGCCAATCCGCTCGACACACCCCAGCACCGGGCCAGGCGTCACCCGCGCCTCGGCCAGCATGACGGTCCGCGCCAATATATGGGCCAGCCTTTCCCCCTCGCGCGGGCGCGGCGCGCACAGCGCCGGCTCGTCGGGGGCCTCCACATCGCCAAAGCGCGCCCGGAAGCTGGCGGCATTGTGAAAGCAATTCCGCAGCCCCAGGCAATCGGCATAAGTCTCCGACCAGCTCCCCTCGGCCAGCACGCAATCATGCGCCTCCAGCTCGATATTGTAATAGCTGACAATTCCCCCTGGCGCTTCCTGGGTAATGGTCACGCCATTCAGCAAATCCCGCGCCAGCACCAAGATCCCGTCCAATAACAGCGAATGTCCGGGGGAGAGCCAGAGATCGCGCCGCGGCAGCCCCCCGCCCAGCGCCCCCGCTTGCAGCCTGATCGGCAGTTTCTCCCGGTTCCCGGCAATGAACCGGCCATCATAATGCTGTTCCCCGATCCATTTGATCCGCTGCCCCCCGCCAAACCGGGTCACCACCTCATCCCCGGCGCGCAGGCTCTCGATCAGCCGCTCGCCTGTTGGCGTCTCGATCCGCGTGCCGGCCAGATGGCACACCGCCGGGCTGAAATAATAAGCGCCGTCGGCGGCCAAAAACTCATCGCCCGTGCCGCTGGTATAGAGGTTGTAAAGCTGCGTAGCCGTCACCTCGAACTTGACCTGGGCGGTGGTGTAGGTGCCGCCCACCTCGGCATAGCCCCAGGGATTGTACAAAATATAATCGCCCGTGCTCTGATCGACGCCCAGAACCGCGAACATATGGCTCGACATCAGGCCATAAGATGTATTGGTGTTGGAGGCGAACATGACATCCAGCCCGTGCTGGGTGTCATAGAGAATCTGGTTATAAACCGCCCCCCCGGAGGCCAGCGCCGAGAGATTGTCGAGCTGGTATTGCGTCGTCATCCGGCCGGTCATGGCCAGCATCATCTCATCCCAGCCGCCATTCGAGACCATGGTGTAATTATTGGCCACGGTCTGGCCTTCGGTCATCGGAAAGGTCAGGCCCGCGGCCTCGGCCTCCACAAAAGCCTTCTCCAGCACACCAATCCAGATCGAGCCGTCGGTGGTATAGGCGCTCTCGTAATATCCGCCGCCCGCCACATACATCAGGTCGGAATTGACCGTGACATAGACATACCCGGTGGGTGAGCAAAACCGCACCCCATAGGTGCCGTTGCTGTTCTCCCAGAGCATGGAGGACAATGCCGAGGGGTTGACGGCATCGGTCTCCATGGCCGCGGCGACCAGCCAGCAATCGCCGTTATTATAGCCCTGATCGGCGGTCATGTAGGCGGTGGCAATGTCTGCCGGAAACAGCGAGGAGCCGGTCTGGCTCACCATCGCCGCGCCGGTCAGCGGCGTCGGGTCATTGGTGCCCAAAAACCACGTATTCACCAGCCCAGTGAGCTGCGCCTTGGTATCCCCCGCGGCGCCGCCGCTGGCCACCACCTCATCGAGAATCGAATAGACATAAGACACCGTGCCGTCATTGGCGGCCACGTCCTGCAACAAGGTCTGCAGGCTGGCCGCCTGGGCCGATGTGAGGCCCGAGCTACCAATCTGCCCATCCAACGTCTGGAGATCGTTCAGAACCGTGGCGAATGAATAGGTGGTGGACGACAACTCCCAACCCCCGCGCAAAACAGGACAACACTAAACCAAGACAACACTAAACCAAGACAAGGCACGGCAAAAAACGCCCCCGCCGCGCCCCAAAAGCTCCGGGCGCATTGTGGCCAGCTCACCTTAAGCTTGGCTTAAAAAAACCGCCCCCATATGAGCCAGCCAGGGCGCCCGCGCGTGCCGTTGCCTACACGGCTTTGCCGCCGGTTTCCAGCATGGCCGGGTCGGCCACCTCCACCAGCAGCGCCCGGTCAAACCCATTGAAGGCCGTGCGCAGGCTCGTGCCATAGGCGCCCACCTGGCCAATCTCGATCCAGTCGCCCTCCTTGGCATCGGCGGGCAGCATGAACGGCCCGTTCATGACATCGAGCGCATCGCAGGTCGGCCCAAAAAACCCGAACGCGGCATCGGGCGCCCCTATATCATTATGGCCGGGCCGGATCAGGCGGGTGGGAAAGCGGAAATTCAGCACCCCGGCATCGGCCAGCGCGCCATAAACCCCGTCATTGATATAAAGCATCCGGTCCTTGCGCAGCTGCACCTGCACCACCACCGAGCCGCCGCCGGCAACCAGCGCCCGGCCCGGCTCGGCCCACAGCTTCAAGCCCGGCATGTCAAGCTCGGCATAAGCCGCGTCGATCGCCTCCATGAACGCGCCAAGCGCCGGCGGGTCCATATCGGGGTAAGCCACCGGGAAGCCGCCGCCGACATCGAGCACCTCCACCCGCACACCCGCCGCCCGGATGACCGCGCCGCTCAGCCTGATGGCCTCCCGCCAGGCTTCCGGCTCAAGACATTGCGACCCCACATGAAAGGCCAGCCCCAGCCGCCCGGCACGCCCCCGCGCCAAGGCCAGCAGCCGGGCCGCCAGCTCCGGCGGCGCGCCAAATTTCTTCGAGAGATTGATCGCCGCCCCGGTCTCGGGCAGCCCAACGCGCACAAACAGCCCCGGGCGGGCATCGGGCCCAAGCTCGGCCAGCAGCTTGTCCAGCTCCTCTTCCGAGTCCAGCACGAAATCGCGCACATGGTGCACATCCCAGGCCTCGCGGATGGCCACGCGGGACTTGACCGGGTGCATGAAATGGATTTCGGCGCCCGGAAACAGCCGGCGCACAAGCTGGACCTCGGAAATCGAGGCGCAATCGAAATGCCGGATCCCGCCCTCCCACAGCGCGCGCAGCACCGTCGGCTCGGGGTTGCATTTCACGGCATACAGCACCTCGCCCTTGAACCCATGGCGAAACGCCACGGCATTCGCCGCGATCACGCCCGGCCGGATGCAATGCATCGGCTCGGAGGGGCGCAGCGCCGCGACCATTTCATCGACACTGGGCAATCTCTGCTCATCGGGCCGCAGGCTTAAACGATGGACAAGCGGCTCCACGACCGCACGGGACTGAACAAGGCTCATATCGGACACATCCTCAAACGCCCTTCACGCACCACGACCAGCGCGAAGGGGATAACAACAAGATCGCAAAAAGCACGCCATGGGCGCGCGGCCACGGGCTCAAGCTGAAATGAGGGTGTTCGTACTTCGCATGGTGATATTGCGTTCCAGCAACTCAAACGGCTCCCAACTGGTCGACCCCGTTGCCAAACCGGGAGGCCGAGAGACCGGGACGCGCTTCGCGGATACCCCCCCCAAGGGGGCGCCACCCGGCTGACGCATCTGGTGCGTTCCATGTTCATCGCACACGCATCTTCATACGGTATCCTGTCCGGAAGTTGCTATGCAATCTCCGCATGGCGCGGCTGGCATAGCGCGGCCCGCGCCCCCTGGCGGTAAAACCACACAAAACCACATTTTTTGTGGCTTTGTGTGGTTTTTGATTGATTTTTCGCCGTCCCGCCGTCATGCCTTACGCAACTTCCACAGGGGACGGGCATGAGCGGCTTTCCAACACAGGCGCGCGCGGTGATCATTGGCGGCGGCATCATCGGCTGCTCGACCGCCTATCATCTCTCCCGGCTCGGCTGGGAGGTGGTGCTGATCGAAAAAGGTCAGCTGACCTCCGGCTCCACATGGCACGCCGCCGGGCTGGTTGGGCAGTTGCGCACATCGGCCAATATCACCCAGCTGCTGGGGGAATCGGTAAAGCTTTATAAAACTCTTGAAGCCGAAACCGGCTTGGCCACCGGCTGGAAAATGAATGGCGGGCTGCGGCTGGCCTGTAACGAGGAACGCTGGATCGAGGTCAAGCGCCAAGCCACCACGGCGCGCTCATTTGGGCTGGACATGCACCTGCTCACCCCGTCGGAGGCGCAAAAATTATGGCCTTTGATGGATGTTTCGGATGTCATCGGCGCGGCCTTCCTGCCCACCGACGGTCAGGCCTCGCCGTCCGATATCACCCAGTCCCTGGCCAAGGGCGCGCGCATGGCGGGCGCGCGGATTTTTGAAAATACCGAGGTTACGGGCTTTGCCATCAAAAACCGCCGGGTCGAGGCGGTGCTCACCGCCAGGGGCCGGATCGCCTGCGAAGTGGCGATCAATTGCGCGGGGCAATGGGCACGTGAACTTGGCGCGATGGCCGGGGTGAATGTGCCACTCGTATCGGTTCAGCATCAATATCTCATCACCGAGCGGATTGCGGGTGTGACGCCGGATTTGCCGACGCTCCGCGACCCCGACCGGCTGACCTATTATAAAGAAGAGGTCGGCGGGCTGGTGATGGGCGGTTATGAGCATGACCCGATCCCCTGGGCGGAGCGGGGGTTTCCGAAACATTTTGAATTCCAGCTGCTCGATTCGAATTTCGACCATTTCCACCCCTTGATGGAACAGGCCCTGGGGCGCGTGCCGGCGCTGGAAACCGCGGGAGTCAAGCAACTCATCAACGGCCCGGAATCCTTCACCCCCGACGGCAATTTCATTTTGGGCGAAGCCCCGGAAGTGGCCGGTTTTTTTGTCGGCGCGGGGTTCAATGCGTTTGGCATCGCCTCGGGCGGCGGGGCGGGCAAGGTGCTGGCCGAATGGGTGGCGGGGGGCGAAGCGCCTTATGATCTGTGGCCGGTGGATATTCGGCGGTTTGGGCGCAACCACCATGATGTGAGCTGGGTGCGGGCACGTACGCTCGAAGCCTATGCACACCATTACTCGATCGCCTATCCCAATGAAGAGCTGGTCTCGGGCCGGCCGCTGCGGCGCTCGCCGCTTTATGAGCGGCTTCGGGGCCAGGGGGCGGTGTTTGGCGAAAAGCTTGGCTGGGAGCGGCCAAACTGGTTTGCCGCCGACGGCGAGGCCGCGCAAGATATGTACACTTATAAACGCCCCACCTGGTTTGGGGCCGTGGCGCGCGAGCATAAGGCGGTGCGTGAGGCGGTGGGGGTGTTTGACCAGACCTCGTTCGCCAAATTCCGGCTTTTGGGCCCGGAGGCCGCGCGGGCGCTCGACTGGATTTGCGCCAATGACGTGACGAAGATGCCGGGCAGCCTGACTTACACGCAGTTGCTGAACAAGCGCGGCGGCATTGAGGCTGATTTGACGGTGGCGCGGCTGGCCGAGGATGAATTTTACATCGTCACCGGCACCGGCTTCGCGACGCATGATTTCGACTGGATCTCGCGCAACATTCCGGCCGGGTATGATGCCAAACTTGTCGATGTCACCTCGCATAATGCCGTGCTGAGCCTGATGGGGCCGCGCGCGCGCGATGTGCTGGCGAAGCTCACGGCGGATGATGTTTCCAACGCCGCCCTGCCGTTTGGTTCGGCGCGGGTGCTGAGCGTGGCGGGCGCGCCGGTGCTGGCCTTGCGCGTGACTTATGTGGGCGAGCTGGGGTGGGAATTGCATATTCCGGTCGAGTTCGCGCTCACGGTTTACGAAAAGCTCATGGCGGCGGGGGCGGAATTTGGCATTGTGAATGCCGGCTACCGGGCCATTGAGACATTGCGCCTGGAGAAGGGTTACCGGGCCTGGGGGGCGGATATCGGCCCTGATTATACGCCGCTCGAAGCGGGGCTGGGGTGGGCGGTGAAGCTGCGCAAGGACATTCCCTTTCTTGGCCGCGAGGCGCTGCTGACACAAAGGCAGGACGGGGTGAAGAAGTTGCTCGCCACCTTCACGGTCGATGACCCGGCGGTGATTTTGCTTGGCCGGGAGACGATTTATCGCAATGGCGAGCGGGTGGGGTGGCTGGCCTCGGGCGGGTTTGGGCATATGGTGCAAAAGCCCATTGGGCTTGGCTATGTGCGCGACAAGGCGGGGGTGAGCGCGGAATTTGTGGAAAGCGGGATTTATGAGCTGGAAGTGGCGGGCGCGCGCGTGCCGGCGAACGTGACGTTGGCACCGCTCCATGACCCCAAAATGGAACGCATCAAAGCCTGACGCCCGTTGCCCTTGCGGCACGTGGGGGCCGCGCCCTCAAGCGCAAAAGTTTTTGGTGCCGCTTTTTTCAAAAAGCGGCCTCTTTATCTTACGCCTTGCCAGCTTCCCCTCACCCGCCGCCGAACAGCAGCTGGGTGTTGGCCTCGGCGCAGAGGGTCACGAATTCGCGCGCTGGCGGGGCGTTGGTGATGAGCAGGTCGGCCTCGTGCAGGGGGCAGACGCGCACGGGAGCCTCGCGGCCGAATTTTGAGGCGTCGGCGACGAACCAGGCTTCCTCGGCGCGGGCCATGGCGGCGCGGGCGAATTCGGCTTCGTGCATGTGAAAATCGACGAAATCGCCCCGCCAGTTGATGCCGGCGGTGGAGAGGATGGCGGCTTTGACATCGAACTGGCGCATGAACTTGATCACAGGCGGGCCAAAGGCCGCCGCGTCGTCGCCCGCCAGCTCGCCGCCCGCCATGAACACGCGGTTATTGGCATGACCCGCCAGACGGCTGGCGATTTGGGCGGAATTGGTGACCACCACCAGTTTCGCGCGGGCGCGCAGGGCATCGGCCACATAGGTGGTGGTGGTGCCGTTATCGAGAATCAGGGCATCGCCATCTTTCACCAACCCCAGAACCAGGGCCGCGACATCGCGTTTGGGCAGGGCGTTATGGGCCAGGCGGCGCTGGAAGGGTGGCTCGTCCTCGGTGGGGGGCAGCATGAGGCCGCCGTGGAAATGCACCAGCTCTCCGGTCGCCAGCAAGGGTTTGACGGTGCGGCGGATGGTCTCGGTGGTGACGCCGAGGCGGGCCGCCAGATCGGTGATGGCGCAGGAGCCGAGAAGGCGAAGCTCGGTCAGGATCTGACCTTGGCGTTTGAGTGACATTTCAGCCCGCGAATGGCTTGGCGGCCAGAAAATCCTGCCAGCGTTTGAGAAGCGGCCGGTCGGCGGCCAGCGCCGCGTGGGCGCACCAGCCGGTGACGATGCCCGCCGCGCGGGCGGCCGGGAGGGAAGATTGACCGAGGCGGGCCAGCAGGGTTTGGGCGGTGGCGAGGTCGTTGAGGGTGCCCAGCTCTTCCTGCAGGGCCGCGGCGGCCTCGGCATAGGCGCGCACGCGCGATTTTGGCTCGTAGAGCCCGCCGAACAGGTCGGTGGCGTAGCGGAGTTTTTTCAGCTCGATGCGCAGGAGGTGCCGCGCGGCGGCGGGTAGATGGCGCAGATGCTTGCCGCGCTTGCGCACCTTGCGGTGCAGGCGGGTGAGCTGAAGGGTGGCGAAGCCGGTGGCCGGGGCGGCCAGGCTTGGCAGGGATTCAGGGGGGAGCGCGCCGCGCCAGCCGCGGCGGGCGAGAAACTCCTCGAGCGCCAGCACGAACAAAGTGGGGCCTTGGGAGGTGAGCAGCGCCTCGACCGCCTGATAGCCTTGCGCCCGCTGCTCGGCGCATTGGGCGTAAAGCTCGGCAAAGCCTGGCTCGGCGCCAAATATCTGCCCGGGACCGGATTTGAGCAGGGCGGTGAACACATCCCAGTTACGGGCCTCGCCCATGGTGGCGGCGATGTGTTTGGCCTCGGCCCGGAAGCCCGCGAACTCGGGCGCGGGCAGATGGCGGGCAAACAGGCCGAGCACCGAGCGCAGGCGGCGCATGGCGACGCGCATCTGGTGGATGGCGTTGACGGCATCGCCCGTGAAGAAAGCCTGCCAGTTGGCGGTGAACTGGGTGAGGCAGGCGCGGAGCAGCAGGATGACGGCATCGTCGAGCGAGGGATGGCCGGACAGGCCGGGGCCGGCGCGCATGACGGGGGGCGGGGCATCGGTGACCAGGCGGGTGCCGCGGGCGGGCAAGGGCTCGGGGTCGAGGCGGAGATCATGTTCGGCGGCCAGGGCCAGGGCGGTTTTGGCGGCCAGGGCTTCCGGCCCCTCGACCACCAGGGCGGAGACCGGCAGCTTGGCGGTTTCGGTGGCGAGGGTGCCGGTTTCGAGCGTGACCGAGACGCCCACCTGGCCGGCCGTGACGCGCTTGAGCTCGGCGGTGAACTGGGGCTCCAGGGGGGTTTCGGCGATGAGGGCGCCGAGGCTCTCGGCCCATTCGGGGCCCAAGGCGGCCGGTAGGGGCACGGCGCTTGGGGCGGGCACCTCGAGCAGGGCCGTGGGGGTTTGCAGGCGCAGACGCCAGCCCCGCCCGCGCCGGACGATGGAGAGGCGCAGACCGGCCCGGCCCAAGGCGCGCTCTGGCGTGTCGAACCAGGTCTCGACGCGTTTTTGGCCACGGGCGGCCAGCTGGGCGGCCAAGGGCTTTTGCGCGGCCCGGGGAACCGCGAGGCGCAGCAGCACCTGGGGCGATGAGGCAGGCGCGGGATCTGGGGGCGCGGGGGCTGGCTCTGTCACCCCCCCATCATAACGCTGTATCGCCCGGGTTTGAAGGGCTTGGCGGCGCTAGAGCGGGATGCGTTATGACGCACCCGCTCTAGTCATATTTTGACGATCAATTTCATTGGTTTAGCTTACGTCTGTCGACTCAATCTAAACCAATATTGATCTCGTTTTGGCGCGTTTACGCGCGGGTGATGGTTTGGGCGAAGAGCGCGGTGCCGTGCTCGTCGATCAGGCTGTAGTGAAAGCCGTTGGCCGAGAGGGAAGCCGCCATGAAGCCATGCGCGCCGGACGCGAAACCCTGGGGGCGCAGCGCGGCGGGCGGGGTGTAGGTTTGCGAGCCGGCGCCGGTGACGATGTGGGTGAGGCCGGCCATGTGCACGGATTGCAGCGTGTGGTCGTGGCCGCAAATATAGACCGGCACGTTATGGCGCTGAAGAATGGGCAGGAGATGGGCGATCAGGTCGGGCTGGTCGTGGTCGTGGTCGGGGTCGGCGGCGGGAATGATGGCCGTGTAGATCGGGTGATGGCCGATGACGATGTTCCACTCGGCCCGGCTGGCGGCCAGGGCGGTATCGAGCCAGGCAAGCTGGGCGGCGGGGTTTTGGCCCTCGACCCGAACCGTGGAGCCGTAATATTTTTGGATGAAGGGCGAGGTGTCGAGGAAATAGAAGGCGGCGGTGGCGCCGCCGGGCAGGGCGTGGGTCTCGTGCCAATAGCGCGCGGGCATCTGCCAGCGGGGGGAGTGCTGGGCGTAGGCGAGCTGGGCCTCGACATTGCCACGATAATCGTGATTGCCGAGCAGGACCTTCCAGGGGGATTGCAGGGCGGGGGCGGTGTAGACCTGCTCGAAGCTCTGCCGCCATTGCGGGTCATCGAGGCTGGTGACGCCGTTTTCGTAGAAATTATCGCCGACCGAGATGGTGAAGGCGCTGCCAAGCTCGGCCGCGCTCTTGCCCATCTGGGCGGCGACGGCGGCTTGATGGTCGGCGCCGTGCCGGCCCCAATCGCCGATGAGCACGATGTTCAGCCCCGCCTGCGCGGCGGCGGCGCGCTGGCTGAACGACGCCGCCACACCGGAGAGGGCGGCGGAGGCGATGAAATGGCGGCGGGTGAGGGTCATGCGAGGCTCCTGTGGCGTGACGCTGGGTAGCAGCCCGGCCTAGGGATGACCATGACGGATTTGCGACAAAAAAACCGCCCCGGCTTACGAAGTCCGGGGCGGTTCCAAGGTACCGGCCGCCCATGTTTCAGGGGGGAAGGCGGCGGCCGGCAGGGAGGCGAAATTCAGCCGATGGGCTCGGGCACGATGGTTTTGACGATCGTGGAGTCCAGGGCCTCGAAGCCTTCATAGTCGATGGTGCTGTAGAGATCCTTGCGGGTCAGCATCTGGTCCACGCAGTTCTGGGCGCCGCCATCGCGGGCGATGGCGGTGTAGAGCTTCTGCTGGGCCAGGGCGGCAACGCGGAGGCTGGTGACGGGCCAGATGACCATTTTATAGCCGAAATCCTCGAATTGCTGCTTGGTGTAGAAGGGCGTGCGGCCGAACTCGGTCATGTTGGCGAGCAGGGGCACACCGGGCATGCGCTTGGCGAATTCGCGAAACATTTCCTCGGTGTTCAGGGCTTCGGGGAAGATCGCGTCGGCGCCGGCTTCCATGTAGAGCTTGGCGCGGGCGACGGCGCCCTCGATGCCCTCGGAGGCCGCGGCGTCGGTGCGGGCGATGATGTAGAGATGACGGCGGGCATGACGGGCGGCGGCGACCTTGGCCGCCATGTCTTGCGGGCTGGCCAGCTTCTTGTCGTTCAGGTGACCGCATTTCTTGGGCAGCACCTGGTCTTCGAGCTGGATGGCGCCGGCGCCGGCATCCTCGAAGGTGCGCACCGTGTGCATGACGTTGAGCGCCTCGCCATAGCCGGTGTCGCCGTCGGCCAGGATGGGCAGGCCGGAGGCGCGGGCGATCTGGCGGATGAAGAAGGCGACCTCATCGACGGTGATGATGCCGAGATCGGGCAGACCCATCGAGGCGGTCATGGCCGCGCCGGAGAGATATACCGCCTCAAATCCAGCCGCCTTGGCCTGCCGCGAGGCCAGGCCGTTATGGGCGCCGGGGATGCCGAGGATGCCGGGACGGTTGACCAGGGCACGGAAACGCTCGCCCGCGGGGGTGGGATCGTAGTGAGAGGCGCTCAGATAGGTCATGGGATGCTCCTGTTTGGTCTTTTTGACAAAGAACCAAAAATTTTGGCGCCGGCGTGCGCGTGGAGCGCACGCCGGCGGTTCAGGTCAACGATCGGCGAGCGGCACGAAGGTCAGGTTCTCGGGGCCGGTGTAATTGGCGCTCGGGCGGATGATCTTGCCGTCGATGCGCTGCTCGATGACATGCGCGCTCCAGCCCGAGGTGCGGGCAATGACGAAGAGCGGCGTGAACATGGCGGTGGGCACGCCCATCATGTGGTAGGAAACGGCCGAGAACCAGTCGAGGTTCGGGAACATCTTCTTCACTTCGGCCATCACGCTCTCGAGACGCTCGGCGATGTCGAACATCTTGGTGCTGCGCGCCTCATCGGAGAGATGCCTGGCGACGCGCTTGATGACGACGTTGCGCGGATCGGAGATGGTGTAGACCGGGTGGCCGAAGCCGATCACCACTTCCTTGCGCTCGACGCGGGCGCGGATGTCGGCTTCCGCCTCGTCGGGGGTGGCGTAGCGCTTCTGGATTTCGAACGCCACCTCGTTGGCGCCGCCATGCTTAGGGCCACGCAGCGCGCCGATGCCGCCCGCGATGGCGGAATAGAAATCAGACCCCGTGCCCGCGACCACGCGGCAGGTGAAGGTGGAGGCGTTGAACTCATGCTCGGCATAGAGGATGAGCGAGGTGTGCATGGCGCGCACCCAGCTCTCCTTGGGCTCCTCGCCATGGAGCAGGTGCAGGAAATGGCCGCCGATGCTGTCATCGTTGGTTTCGACCTCGATGCGCCGGCCGTTGGTGGCGTAATGATACCAGTAGAGCAGCGCCGAACCCAGCGAGGCCATCAGCTTGTCGGCGATATCACGCGCGCCCGGAACGTTATGGTCGTGCGCCTCGGGCAGGAGGGTGCCGAGCACGGAGACGTAGGTGCGCATCACATCCATCGGGTGGGCGGCGGCGGGGATCTGCTCGAGCACCGCCTTGGCGGCGGCGGGCAGGCCGCGCAGGGATTTCAGCTTGGCCTTGTAGGCGGCCAGCTCGGCGATGTTGGGCAGGGCGCCGTGAACGAGCAGATGGGCGATTTCCTCGAACTCGCAGCTATCGGCGAAATCGAGAATGTCATAGCCGCGGTAATGGAGATCGTTGCCGGAACGGCCGACGGTGCAAAGCGCGGTGTTGCCCGCGGCAACGCCCGAGAGGGCAACGGATTTTTTCGGCTTGGGCAGGGTGGAAGCTTCGTTCATGACGGTCTCCTGTGATCGGCGGCTTATCGGGTGCCGCCCGGTTGGGGGGCTTGGCGGGGCGGGCGGGCGAGGCCGCCTGGCAAGCGAAACATTCAAAAAATTCCGGGCTTCGATTCATCCAAGGCCCCGGCCGGAACGGCGACATTGAGACTACTCAGCTCTCCGGCCGTCAAGCGGTGCAGGTTTTGCACAGATTCGAGGAAACGGTTGCGCTCCCGGGTGGTGATGAGCCCCTCGGTCAGCGCCAGGAAATTGGCGATTTGCGCCGTGCGCCCGGGCGGGGCGGCGGCGAGAATGGCGGTTCGGGTCTCGCCCGCTTCGGGCAGGCGGATCTGGCACTGGGCCGGGCTGGCCATGAGCATGAAAATTTCGCTCTCATCGGCCGGGTTGGGCGCGCCCGCGCCGCGCATGGCGTGGTCCACGGCCTCTATGGCGAGCTTGCCGGCATGGGCCGGGGCGAAAACCGGCCAGGACGAGACCAGGCCCGCGCCCCCCAGGGCCGGCACGCACGAGACATGCACCGCCTGTTGCAGCGCCTGATGGATGGTTTCCTGCTTCAGCCCGAGCAGCGCGCCGAGGCCGGCCGCCTGGGCCGGGGCGAGATGGGCCATGGGCGAACGCGGACGGGCGGGGAGATCGAGCCCCTCGCGCAGGGCGGCGTGAATTTCGGCCGCCGCCACCACGGCGCGGATGAGGTCCCGGCCGGATTTTTCGCGGGCCTGGGCGACCGCCAGCAGAGGGGGCAGCAGATCGGCCAGCGAGGGCGCGGCCGCGCCTGCCAGGGCGCGCACCGCCGTGCCGTTGGCCCAGGCGGCCCAGCCGGCGCTGACCCCGATGCGCGAGGGCACGCCGAATAGCTGCGCGCCGCCGGCTTTTTTGGCATGCGCCAGAGCCGCGCCGCGCGCCGACACCGCCGGGGCGCTGTTGAGGGCGGCCAGAGCGGCGGCGGCATTGGCGAGCAGCTGGCCGACGATGAGGGAGGCGGCATCCTTGGCCGTGGGCGCGCGCGCGGCGGCGACGCCGGCGAGCTTCCAGGCGAGCTGGTCTTCACGGGCGGGCATGGCCTGGGCGAGGCTTTGTCTGACGTCGTGAAGCTTCATGCCCTGCCTCCTCCGTGTGGTTGCGCCGTGTGGACCGGGTCCTCCTTTCGCGCCGATGGGCCGCAACGTCTAGCTGTCTTGGTGCGGATTAGAGCGAAGCGCTTGCGCCGGTTTGCAAAGCTTGCGAAGATTGCCGATGGCTGGAAAGAAAATCTTTGCTGGTGAGCGGCTGCGCCGGGGCCGCGAGCGGCTGGGGCTGAACCAGGCGCAGCTGGCGGCGCGGCTGACCATTTCGCCCTCTTATCTGAACCAGCTGGAGCGCGACCAGCGGCCGCTGACCGGGCCGCTGCTCGAACGGCTCTCGGTGATGCTGAAAGTGCCGAAAACCTATTTCGCGGATACCCAGGACGCCAAGCGCGAGGCGCAGCTGCGCGAGTCACTGGCCGACCCGCTGTTTCGCGCTACCCCCAAGGCACTGGGCGAGATCGGCGCCGTGGTGCGCGCGGCGCCGCATGTCGCGGAAGCCTTCATGACCCTCTATGAAGCCTATACGGCCCGCGCCGAGTTGCTGGCCACCGCCAACCCCGCCGGCCCGCCGCGCTTTCCCTATGACGAGGTGCGCGACTGGGTGCAGGGGCGGGTGAACCATTTCGACAGCCTGGACCGCGCGGCGGAGGCGGTGTTTGAGGACCGGCATTTCGAGCCGCGGAATTTGCGCGAGGATTTGCGCCGCTATTTGCGCGACCGGCACGGCATTGTCACCGCCTCGGACCCTGGGCTGCTGGGGGCGGGCTTGTTTTGGCGGCTGAGCCGGCAGGCGCGGCGGCTTTATCTGGCGGAAGACGCGGCGCCCGAGAGCCAGATGTTTTGGATGGCCCATGTCATTGGGCAGCTGGAGCATGGCGCGCTGATTGAGAAGGAGGTGCGGCGGGTGGCGTTTTCATCCGAGGAGGCGCGGGGGCTGGCGCGCATCGCGCTGGCCAATTATTTCGCGGGCGCTCTGATTTTGCCCTACCGGCGCTTTCATGAGACGGCGAAGCTGGTGCGCTATGACATTCAGCGCCTGCAACGCCAGTTCGGGGCGAGCTTTGAGCAGATCTGCCACCGGCTCTCGACGCTGCAACGGCCCGGACTGCCGGGGATACCGTTTTACTTCGTGAAGACCGATATTGCCGGCAATATCCTCAAACGCTCCTCGGCCACGCGCTTTTCCTTCGCGCAGTTTGGCGGGCCTTGCCCGCTTTGGAATGTTTACCGGGCCTTTGCGCATCCGGGCGAGATATTGGTGCAGATGGCGCAGACGCCCGACGATGTGACCTATTTGAACATCGCCCGCACGGTCGGGCGGGGGGGCGGGGCTTATCTCTCGCGGCCGCGCGCGGTGGCGGTGGTGCTGGGGTGCGAGATTTCCTACGCCCCCGAAACCGTTTACGCGGCCGGGCTGGACCTGAACAACCGCGCGGCGCCCGACCCGATTGGGCCAGGCTGCCGGGCCTGCGAGCGCACCAATTGCCGCCACCGCTCGGTGCCGCCGCTGGGGCTGGGGCTGGATATGGGCACGATTGAGCGCGGCATGGTGCCTTACCAGCTCAAAGGCTGAGATCAGCCCTCGCCCCAGCAGGCGAATTTGGAGGTTTGGCCGATGCCGGGGTTGAAGCAGTTGCAGGGATCGAGCGCCTTGTAGTGCGCGGCCAGGGCCGGCTTGGCCTTGTAGAGATGACCGACATTATGCTCGGCCGGGTATTCGGCGCCGCGCTCATCGAGCAGGGCCCACATCTCATGCTCAATGGCGAGCGGGTCGGCGCCTTTTTGCACGATATAGTCCTGGTGGAAGACGTGACAGAAGAAATGCCCGTAATAGAGCTTGTGGAGGAGGCGCTGGTTCAGGCCATCGGGGAGATGTTCCTGCCATTGTTCATCATTGCGGCGGAGCGCGATGTCGAGGGCGACGATGTCTTCGACACTGTTTTGGTGGATGGCACGGTAGCGTACCGCCGCGCCCGCCACCGCGAAACGGTGCAGGAAGGCCTTGGCGGCCTCGGCGGGCGTGCATTCGAAATAATCGCCGCCGGCGGAGGGGAACGAGGTGGCGAGATAGGCGCGGGCTTCCTCGATGCCCTCACCCGCCATTTTGAGCAGCAGGTGATGCTCGAAGCGGTCACGCCAGGTGAGCATGCGGGCGGGCAGATGCTGGGGGAAGAGATGGCTGGCGGCCTGCATCAGCCGGTCTGAGAGGAAGCGCGGCAGGAGGGGGACGCGGGCGGCGGCCTGGTCGAAGCGGGATTTGAGGGCGAACAGGGCGGGCAGGCGGTCTGTGCCGAGCTTCTCGATGGCGAGGAACATGTCCTTGCCGTATTTGACCGCGATGTCGAAGGCGGTGCGGTGAATATATTCACCCGCCACCGGCAGGGACTGGAAATTTGCCAGTATGTGGCGGCGCAGGCGGGTGAGCTCGACCGGGTCGTTGGTGCCGATATAGAAGGTGGCGATGTGCTCATCCTGGGGGAAGGTGTCGAGGCGGGTGGCGAAGATGGCGACCTTACCGGCCGAGCCGGACGCCTCGAACAGGCGCCTGGGGTCGGCGTTGAAGCGGGCCGGGGTGGGGGCCGTGACGTCACGCACATGGGTGGCGTAGTCGGGGTCGGAGGCGGCGCGGGTGGAGGGCTGGTCGATGTCGCCTGGGGCGAAATCGCCGGCTTCCAGGCGGGAGAGGATGGTTTCGGGCTCGTTGCCGAGGTTGATGCCCAGATGATTGACCAGTTCCAGCGCGCCGGACGCGGTGACGCGCGCGAACAGGGCCAGCTCGGTGTAGGCCGGGCCGCGGCGGATGAGCGCGCCGCCGGAATTATTGGCGATGCCGCCATTGACCGAGGCGCCCAGGCAGGACGAGCCGATGACGGAATGGGGCTCGCGCTTGAAGGGGCGGAGGGTCTTTTCGAGCTGGAACAGCGTGGCGCCGGGCAGCGCCACCACCTGCGACGCGCCGGGCAGGACGTGGAGTTTGGCCAGGCGCAACGTGTTGATGATGACGATGGGGCGGTCATAGGCGGTGCCGTCGGGGGTGGAGCCGCCGGTGAGGCCGGTATTGGCGGCCTGCATGATGATGATGACCCCCGCCGCGTGGCAGGCCTGGAGCGCGCGCCATTGCTCGATGAGCGAGCCGGGGCGCACCACCGCCAGCACCGCCCCTGAGCCGAAACGAAAGCCGGTGGCGAAGCGCGCCGTGGCGCGCGGGCCGGTGAGCACGTGGCGGCGGCCTGAGATGGCAGTGAGGCTGTGGAGGAGGGCGGCATGGTCGGTCATGGCATAACCTTATCACATAGCGCGCGGGGCGGGTGGAGCCCCACCCCGCGTTTTGCCTCAGCCCAGGTGCGGGATGACCCAGGGAATGAGGAACTGAATGGCGGCGACCAGCCCGGCCAGGGCCAGGGTGAGCACCACCGAATGAATGAACACACGGGCGAACACCTTGCCCTCATGGCCGTTCATGCCCGTGACCGAGCAGCCGGTGGAGATGTTTTGGGGCGAGATGATTTTGCCCATGACGCCGCCCGCCGAGTTGGTGGCCGCGAACAGCACCGGGCTGAGCGAAAGCTGCTTGGCCGCCACCACCTGCAAATTGCCGAACAAAGCGTTGCCTGAGGTGTCGGAACCCGAGAGCATGACCGCGATCCAGCCCAGGAAAGGCGAGAGGATGACGAAGACCCCGCCCGTGGCCGCGACGCCAGCACCCAGCGTGTAGGCGAGACCGGCATAGTTCATGAGGAAGGCCAGCGCCACAATGCTGACCACCGTGACCGTGGGCAGGAAGATTTGGCGCAGCGTTTGCCCCAGCGCGGCGAGCATGGATGAGAGCGAAAGGCCGCCCAGCAGCCCGGTGAGCAGGGCCGCGAGCAAAATGGCCGTGCCGGTGGTGAGCGGCTGGAAGAGGAACACCGCCGGGTAGGGCTTGGCGTTGTAGAGGGTGATGGAGATGGCCTTGTTGAGACCCGGCCAGGGAATGGCGTGGGCGCCGAGGGCGGCGAGCTTCAGGTTTGTCCAGGCGATGACGACCACCGACACGATGACCCAGGGCAGCCAGCCCGACCAGGGATGGCGGGTGGATTTGGCGGGCGCGCCGTGGAGCAGCTCATCGCGCACGGCGAAGGCGGCATCGGGGGCGGGTTTCCAGACTTGCAGGAACAACAAGGTGAAAATGAGCGAGCCGAGGGAGGAGAGCACGTCGGTGAGGGCGTAGTCGAGCAGGTTGGAGGCCACGAACTGCATGGCCGCGAACGAGCCGCCCGCCGCCAGCAGCAGGGGCCAGAGCGCGCGGAGCGAACGGAACCCGCCATAGAGCGCCATGACATAGAACGGCAGGGCGAAGGCGACGACGGGCAGCTCGCGCCCGACCATGGCGCCGAGCGCGGTGGCCGGCAGGCCGGTGACCGCGCCCAGCACGGTGACGGGCACGCCGAGCGCGCCGAACGCCACGGGGGCTGTGTTGAAGATGAGCACGAAGACCAGGGCCTCGAGCGCCGGAAAACCGACCAGCATGAGCAGCGAAGAGGTGATGGCGACCGGCGTGCCGAACCCGGCCACGCCTTCGAGCAGCGCGCCGAAGCAGAAGCCGATGACCACCAGCACGACCCGGCGGTCGTTGGGCAGGTGGGTGACCACCCAGGAGCGGAAGGCATCGAAAAACCCGGCGCGCACGGAAATGTTGTAGAGCAGCAGGGCGTTGAGGACGATCCACATCACCGGCCAGAGGGCGAAGGCGGCGCCATTGGCGATGGCGGCCAGCGCCAAATGGGCCGGCATGGCCCAGAGCGTGGTGGCGATGATGAGACACAGCGCCAGCCCCGCCAGCGCCGCCTGCCAGGCCGGGCGGCGCAGCACGCCGAGCAGCACGAGCACCAGCGCCACCGGCAAGGCGGCGACCAGAAAAGACGGCAGCAGCGCGCCGCCAATGGGGGTGATGAGTTGCGCGAACATCAGGCGAAAACCTCCGCCCGCGCGGGCCGGTGAATGAGCATGGGACCTCCCGTTCTGTTTTGACTTGGACAGAAGGCCAAATAACATGGCTGATTATTTTTTGGCAAATAAATTTTACCATTAAAATTTATGGTAAAATCACCAGGCGTTTACAGAAAAGCCGGCGCGTTGGCGCCGGCCCGGTTTGCCGCTGGGGCGATGGTTCAGACATTCACGTCATCAAACAGCGTGACGGTCTGACGCTGACCTCCGCCAGATTATTGATTTTTAGATCAAAATTGGTTTGGGTTGAGTCGACAGACGTAAGCTAAACCAATGAAATTGATCGTCAAAATATGACTAGAGCGGGTGCGTCATAACGCATCCCGCTCTAGTGTCCCGCCGCCGCGATCTCGTGGTGTTCAGACGCGGGAGGCCAGGGTTGCGCGGCTACTGGCTCTGCTCGGGCATGAGTTTTTGGCGATGCACCGGACGCACCCATTGGCGGAGATGGGGCTGGAGAGCGCCATCGGCTATTTTGGTGAGGTCTTTGTCGAGCGTGCCGGCCAGCTTGGCGGCGGCCGGCTTGGTGAGGTGGCCCTTGATGACGCCCAGCACATGGGCGGGAGCGACCAGCACCAGCTCATCGTAAGAATCGGCGTGGGTGCTCAACTGCCCGGCCACCCAGGCGGCGAATTTGCCGGGATCGCGCAGATGCGGCTCGGCGGCCTCGCCTTTGCGGCCCTCCTCGGGGAGCACGCGGCTGGCGGAATGGAGGGTATTGTCCTCGGGCGCGGGGCGGATGAAGCGGGCATGCTCGCCATCGGCCAAAGCGAAGAGGATGCGGAGATGAATGGCCATCCGGGTGGCCTCCTTGTTATCAACGAACAAAGGATGCGCCCGGATGGCGGGAAGCTCATTGATTCTGGTCAAATCCCCGCCTCAGGGGGCGGTGAGGGCGGCGTTGACGCCATCGAGCGCCAGATGGCCCATGGCGGTGCGGGTTTCGATGGTGGCCGAGCCCAGATGCGGGATGAGCACGGCGTTTTCGAGAGCGTAATAGCCGGGGTGGATGTCGGGTTCGTTATTATAGACATCGAGCCCGGCGGCGCGGACATGGCCCGATTTCAGCGCCGCGATGAGGGCTTCGTCATCGACGATGGGGCCGCGGCCGGTATTGACCACGATGGCGCCCGGTTTGAGCTGGGCGATGCGCTGGGCATTGAGCCAGCCATTGGTGCTGGGGCTGCCCGGCGCGTTGATGGAGAGGAAGTCGATGGCGGGGAGGAAGCTCTCGGCGGTGGCGTGGTAGACGGCGCCTTGCTCAAGCGCGGGCGGCAGGCGGGTGCGGTTGTGGTAATGGATGGTCATGTCCAGCCCGCGCGCGAAGCGGGCGAGCACCTGGCCGATGCGGCCCATGCCGTAAATGCCCAGGGTTTTGCCCGCGACATCATGGCCCAGCAGGAAGGTGGGGGCGATGCCCCGCCATTTGCCCGCGCGCAGCAGGCGCTCGCCCTCGCCCGCCCGGCGCGCGGCCATGAGCAGCAGCAGGAGCGACATTTCGGCGGTCGCGCGGTCGAGCACGCCGGGGGTGTTGGCGATTTTGATACCGCGCGCGGCCGCCGCCGCCAGATCGAGATGCTCGGTGCCGACGCTGTAGGTGGCGATGACCCGCACGCGGGCAGGCAGGGCGTTGATGATGTCGGCGGTGAATTTATCGGCCGTGTTGCAGAGAATGGCATCGACGCCCTCGCAGGCGGCGAGCAATTTGGCGCCGTCGAACGGGCCGGCCATGCGCAGTTCGCGCACCTCGTGCTCGGCTTTGGCGCGGACCAGCACATCGGGCAGGATTTCACGGGTGATGAGGAGCATGGGCGGGCCTTAAGGTGCAACCGGCACCCAGCGGGGGCCGGGGTCGTTGCCGGAGGAATCATCGCCATTGACCAGGAAGGTGGGCGGGACATCGCCCAGGGCCTTGACGGCGGCGGCCAGCGCCGCGGGGGACGTGACCAGCGTGCCGCTGACCTGGGTGATCTCGTCGCCCGCCACGATGCCCGCCTGCCCTGCCGGGCCGTTGGCGGAGACGACCGTGGCGCCCGCGCCATCCGGGGCGGGGGACAAAGCCAGGCCTAAGCTTGCCAGCTTGAGCGGGGGCGCGGTTTCGGGCGGCGGGGTGGCGATGGCCTCGCCCAATGAGGGTGGGGGCGCGGCGATGGTGAGGCTGGCCTGATGCACGGCGCCTTCCCGCCAGAAGCTGACCGGCACGGTGGTGCCGGCCTCGATTTCGGCGGTGCGGATGGTGAGGTCATGGGTATTGGCCACCGGCACGCCGCCCAGGGCAAGCACCACATCGCCCGCGCGCAGTACGCCCTGGGAGGGGCCGCCCGGCGTGACCGAGCCGACCAGCGCGCCCGCCATGCTGGCGAGGCCCAGCGCCCGCTGCACGGCCGGGGTGAGGTCTTCGATGCTCAGGCCCAGCCAGCCGCGATTCATGGCGCCATGGTCGGCGAGCGCGCGGGCGACCGGCGCGACCATGGCGGAGGGGATGGCGAAGCCGATGCCGTCCGACGTGCCGGTTGGGCTCTCGATGGCGGAATCGATGCCGATCACCTCGCCGGCGCTGTTGAACAGCGGGCCGCCGGAATTGCCCTTGTTGATGGCGGCGTCGGTCTGGATGAAATCATCGAAATCGGTGTCGCCGATCTGGCGGTGCAGGGCGCTGACGATGCCCGCCGTGGCGGTGCCGTTGAGGCCAAGCGGATTGCCAACCGCGAGCACCTGATCTCCCACCGCGACCTTGTTTGAATCCCCGAATGTCAGGCTGGGCAGGGGGTGGCCGGCGCTGACTTTGAGGACCGCGAGGTCGGCGTGTTTGTCCTGGCCGACGATTTTGGCGTTGTAGACCGAGCCGTCGGGGAAGGTGACGGTGACGGCGTTGGCGTTATCGATCACGTGTTCGTTGGTGACGATGAAGCCGCGCGGGTCGAAGACGAAGCCGGAGCCGAAGGATTCGATGATTTTAGGGGGCGGGATGATCTCGGTGGCGGCGGCATCGGACGCGAGGGCGGCGGTTTTTTGGAAGGCGCTGCTGTCGGCGCCGTTATCGCCCTGGGGGCTGTTGTCTCCGCCCTGATCGCCGCCGGTGCCGCTGTCATTGCTGGTGGCGCTGTCGTCGGTGGCGGGGGCCATGGCGGCGATGCTGACCACGGACGGCATGACCCGCGCCGCGATCTGGGCCAGAGAGGAGGTGAGCGGGTCGGCGTGGGCCGTGGCCGCGAACGCGGTGAGGCTGAGCGCCAAGGCAGGGCGGAAAGAGCGCATGGAGAGAGTGTGCGGTCGGGGCGCGATCTTATCAAGAGGGGAGCAAGGCTCTATGTGAGGGGCATGAGCGAAAATGATGTGCGCGCCGCACTGGCGCCTTTTGGAATGAATGGCCGGATCGACGGCGTGTTTGTGAAAGACGGGCTGGTGCAGGTGAGCCTGACCGCCACGCGCGAGGAGGCGGCGAGGCTGGAAGCCACCCGCCAGGACATGCAGGCGGCGCTGGGGGATATGCCGGGCGTGAAAAACGCCCTTGTGGTGTTTACCGCCGCCAAGGTGCCCGCCCCCGAAGCCGCCCCGGCCCCGGCCTTGCTTACGGATGTGGCGCATGTGGTGGCCGTGGCCTCGGGCAAGGGGGGGGTTGGCAAATCGACCGTGGCGGCGAACCTCGCCATTGCGCTGGCCCAGGGCGGCCTGGCGGTGGGGCTTTTGGACGCGGATATTTACGGCCCCTCGCTGCCCACCATGCTCGGCAGCCATGCCAAGCCGGAGGTGCGCGACGGCATGATCGAGCCGCTCGAGCGGTTTGGGGTGAAGATGATGTCGATCGGGCTGCTGGTGCCGGCCGAAAAGGCGCTGGTGTGGCGCGGGCCGATGGTGATGGGGGCGCTCAACCAGATGCTGGGGCAGGTGAAGTGGGGCAGGCTGGATGTGCTGGTGGTGGACTTGCCCCCCGGCACGGGCGATGCCCAGCTGACACTGGCGCAAAAGGCCAAGCCCGCGGGGGCGGTGATTGTCTCGACGCCGCAGGATGTGGCGCTGATCGATGCGCGGCGGGGCGCGCAGATGTTTGCCCAGGTGAATGTGCCGGTGCTCGGGATTGTTGAGAATATGAGCTATTTCTGCTGCCCCGCCTGCGGGCACCGGGCGGAGATTTTTGGCCATGGCGGGGCCAGGGCGGAGGCTGCGAAGATCGGCGTGCCGTTCCTGGGGGAAATTCCTCTCGAGCTGGCGGTGAGGGAAAGCGGGGATGCGGGACGGCCGGTGATCTTGGCCGCGCCCGAGAGCGCCGCGGCCCTGGCGTTTATGGCGCTGGGCGCGCGGGTGAGAGGTGCGCTCGGGGCATGAGCCAGATCGGGTTCTACCACCTCACGCGCTCGGATTTGTTCGCCGCCCTGCCCGCCCTGCTGGGCCGGACGCTGGCGGCGAACGAGACCGCGCTGGTGGTGTGCCCCGATGATGTGACACTGCGGATGCTCGATGAGCGGCTATGGACCTGTGCCAGCCCCGATTGGCTGCCGCACGGCACGCGCGCCACGCCCCACCCGGAATGGCAGCCGGTGTTTTTGACCCTGACGGCCGAGGAGAACCCGGCCGGGGCGCGGTTTTTGTTTTGCGTGAACGGCGCGGGAGCCGGGGCGGCGGGCGGCTTTACGCGGGTGTTCGATTTGTTTGACGGCAATGACCCAGACGCCGTGGCCGCCGCGCGCGGGCGCTGGAAGGCCGCCAAGGAGGCCGGCCATGAGCTGGCCTACTGGAAGCAGGAAGAGAGCGGCTGGGTGAAGGCGGGGTAGAGCAACATCCGATCAGGTCGCGGCATCCGGTTGGGTGAAGCTGAGCGTTGAAACAACGAGCCAGGGCATGTTTCATGAGCCTGGGCGAATGAAAAACGCCCTGACTTGGGGGCGCGATGCCCGTTTGGGTTTGACAGGGAGGATGAGCAGGATGGCGGGGCTGGGCATGGTCAATTTTCCTCTGCTGCTCGCTTTTGTGGCGGCGGCCTCGGTGCTGACGATCACGCCGGGGGCGGATACGGCGATGGTGCTCCGGGCGGCGACGGTGGAGGGACGCCGGGCGGCGAGCCTGGCCGCTTTCGGGGTGGCGCTGGGCTGCCTGTGCTGGGGCGCCTTTACCGCGCTGGGGCTGGGCGCGCTGCTCCGCGCCTCCGAGCTTGCTTATTCGATCGTCAAATGCGCGGGGGCGGGGTATCTTTTGTGGCTGGGCGCCCGGCTGCTGATATGGCCGCGCGCGGCGCTGGAAGGCGCGCCGCACAGGCGGCGGGCGGGCAGCGGCCGGGAGGCGTTTTGGCGGGGGTTTTTCACCAACCTGCTGAACCCGAAAATCGGCCTGTTTTACGTGACCTTTCTGCCGCAATTCGTGCCGGTGCACGCGGGGGTCGCCGGGTATTCGTTTGGCCTCGCCTGCCTGCATGTGCTGCTGACGCTGGCCTGGTTCACGGCCCTGATCGCCGCCACGGCGCCTTTGGGCAACTGGCTCCGGCGGCCCGCCGCCGTGCGGCTGCTGGACCGCCTGACGGGCGGCATTTTCGTGGCGTTCGGACTCCGGCTGGCCAGCTCGACGGTTCGGTGACGGGCCGCCAGCCTCGATCAATATCGGGGTCGATCGCGGTGGCGGATGCAAGCCACCCCAATGAAAGTGAATGCCAAAACTAGAGCGGGATGCGTTATGACGCACCCGCTCCAGTTATATTTTAACGATCAATTTCATTGGTTTAGCTTACGTCTGTCGACTCAATCCAAACCAATATCGATCTAGAGGAGAGCGGGTCAGGGTTTGACCTGGGCGAGCCAGTCTTCGAGGTTATAATAATTGGTGACGCGGGTGATGCGGCCATTGGCAATGGCGAAAAACGCGCCGCCGGGCAGCAGATAGCGTTGGCCGGAGGCCGCGGGCAGGCCGGGCTGGCTGGCGAGGTAGGCCCCGTGCACGACATATTCGGCCGCGGCGCGGGTGCCGTCGGCCGTGGCCATGATGGTGATATCGGTCAGGTGTTCATCGTAGGCGCGGCGCATTTCGGCCATGAAGGCCGCGAAGGCCGGCTTGCCGTGCGCGGGCGGGCTTTGGTTGATGTCGTGGCGGACATCGTCGGCCAGCAAGGCGAGCATGGCGGGGTGATCGCCGGCATTGAAGGCGGCGTAATAGGCGGCGATGAGGGCAAGGGCGGCGGCGTGGGGCATGGGGGGCTTTCAGGCGCGGCGGCCGAAGAGTTTTTCGAGGTCGAGTTCGGAGAGGCGCAGGAAGGTCGGGCGGCCATGGGCGCAGGTGGCGGCGCGGGGGGTGGCTTCCATGTCGCGCAAAAGCGCGTCCATTTCCTCATAGGCGAGTTTGCGCCCGGCGCGGATGGAGCGGTGGCAGGCGAGCCTGGCCAGGGCGGCATCGAGCCTGGCTTCCAGGCTCAAGGCGGCGCCGCTTTCGGCGAACTCCTCGGCTAGGTCGCGGAGCAGGCCGGCGGCGTCGGGGTTTTTGAGGGCGGCGGGGGCGGAGCGGACCATGATGGCGCCAGGGCCAAAGGCCTCGATTTCGAGCCCCAGCCGGGCGAGCAGGGGCGCTTCGGCCAGCAGGCGCTCGGCATCGAGGGGCGCGAAATCGACCACCACCGGCACCAGCAGCGGCTGGCTGGGCACCGCGCCCTCGCGGAAGGCGGCGCGGAGTTTTTCCTCGGTCAGGCGCTCATGGGCGGCGTGCTGATCGACGATGACCAGGGCGCCATCCGACGCCTGGGCGAGGATGTAGGTGTCGAGGATCTGGCCCAAAGGCGCGCCGAGCGGGTGGTCGCGGTAGGAGGCCTCGGGCGGGGCTTGCGGCAGGCGGGCCTGGGGCGAAGCGTGGAAGCCGAGCTCGGCATCGGCGAAGCCGCGCGCCTGGGGGCTGGGGGGCGGCGGCAGACGGAAGGTGAAATTGGACTGGCGCTGGGGCGTGCTGGGCAGCGTGGCGATGGGGGCGAGGTCGAGCGAGACCGGCGTGGCCAGGGCGCGCCCGATGGCGCCGATGACCAGGGCGCGTATGCCGTTGCCATCGGCGAAGCGCAGCTCGGTTTTGGCCGGGTGAACATTTACGTCCACCGCGTCGGGGGGGATGGTGAGGGTGAGCGCGGCCACGGGGTAGCGCCCGGCGGGGATGACCTCGCGGTAGGCGAGGCGGAGCGCCAGCTTGAGCACCGGATCTTGCACCGGGCGGCCATTGACCACGAAGCTTTGCAGGGCGCCCGTGGCGCGGTTGAGCGCGGCGGGGCCGATGAAGCCCGAGAGCGTTACCCCCTCGCGTTCGGCGGTGAGGGGAATGAGCGAGGCGGCGGCCTCGCGCCCGAACAGGGCGCCGATGCGGGCGCGTTCATCTTGCGCGGGGACATCGAAGAGCACGCGCTCATCGGCCACCAGGCGAAACGCCACGTGCGGGGCCGAGAGCGCCAGACGCCAGACGGCCCGCTCGGCGGCTTCGCCCTCGGCGCGCGGGGAGCGGAGGAATTTGCGCCGGGCGGGGGTGGCGTAGAACAGGTCCTCGACGATGGCGGTGGTGCCAGGCAGGCCGGGGCTGGGCGCGACATCGGAGACCGCGCCACCCTCGACACGGATGCACGCGGCCTCGGGCTGGTGGGGCGGGCGGGAAATGAGGGTGAGCTTGGCCGCGGCGCCGATGGAGGGCAGCGCCTCGCCACGGAAGCCCAGCGTGGCGATCTCGACCAATGTTTCATCGCGCAGCTTGGAGGTGGCGTGGCGCTCAAGGGCCAGGGGCAGCTCATCGGCCGGGATGCCGATGCCGTTATCGATGATTTCGATGCGCGCGATGCCGCCGCCCGCCAAAATGACCTCGATGCGGGTGGCGCGGGCGTCGAGCGCGTTCTCGACCAGCTCCTTGACGGCCGCCGCCGGACGCTCGATGACCTCGCCGGCGGCGATGCGGTTGACGATGAGTTCTGGCAGGCGGCGGATGGCGGACATGGGCGCCGTTTAGCATGATTGTCCGAGTCTCGGGAAAGATCAGGAGACGGCGGCGCGGATGGTGGCCCGGGCAACGGCGCGCGAGGCCGGCTCGCCCAGCAGCGGCCCCTGCCCCGTATGGCAGCCTTGGGCGCGGAGCAGGGTGAGCTGGGCCTCCTGCTCGATGCCCGGCGCGGTGACGGTGAGGTGCAAATTGGCGGCCAGGGAGAGAATGGCGGCCACGATGGCGTCGGCCGTCTGGTCCTGACCGAGTTTTTGGGTGAAGCGCCGGTCGAGCCGGAGGCGGGTGACCGGCAGATTGACCAGGGCGCCGAGCGAGGAGGCGCCGGAGCCGAAATCTCCCAGCACCACGCCGATATTTTGCCCCCGCAAGGTGGCGATGAGGCCCAAGGCCTGCTCGCGGCGGGCGGAAAGCTGGGATTCGCTCAGCTCGATTTCGAGCTGCTCGGGTTTGAGGCCGGTTTTGCGCAAGATGGTCTGGAGGCGGGGGATCAGGTGCGGGTCCTGGAGCTGGCTGGCCTCTAAGGCGAGCGACACGCGCGGGGCGCCGGCGCTTTGGGCCTCGGCGCAGGCGCGCTCGATGAGCTGGGCGCCAAGCTCGAGCGCGAGGCCGGCCTCCTCGGCGGCTTGCATGAATTGCTCGGGCGCCAGCAGGCCCTGGGCCGGGTGGTGCCAGCGGGGCTGGGCCTCGAACCCGGCGAGGCTCATGTCGTGCAGATTATAGATGGGCTGGTAGAGCAGGCGGATTTCGCCGCGGGCGATGGCGCTGTGCAGCTCATCGCGCAGATGGGGCGGCGCGGGCGGCGGCGGGGCTTCCAGCGCCACGGGGGCGGCGCGGGGGCGGGCGACATCTTCGTGACGAAACATATGCAGGCGCCCGCCGCCCGCGCGCGCCGCCTGGAGCAGGGCCTGCTCGCCCGCCGCCATCAGCTGGTCGGCGTCGGCCGCGTGGTCGGGGCACAGGGCCAGGCCGATGGAAAGCTGCACCGTGACCAGCTGGCCGTGCAGAACGAACGGCTCGCCGCAGGACGCCATGATCTGGCCCCCCAGGGAAAGGCCGCGATTGGGCGCGCTGGTGGCGGGCAGGAGCAGGGCGAATTTATCGCTGCCCAGGCGGGCGAATATGTCGTCCTTGGCCAGCATGGCGCCCAGGCGGTCCGCGAATTGACGCAGCAGCAGGTCGCCGGCATCGCGGCCATGCTGCTCGTTGACGCGCTTGAACTGGTCGATATCGGCGAGGAACAGGGTGACGGTGCCATGGCCCTGGGCGGCGACGGCCTGGCGCAGCAGATCGGTGAAATGGGCGCGGTTGGGCAGGCTGGTCAGCGGATCAAAGCGGGTGAGGCGGGCGATTTTGGCGGCGTCTTCGGTTTGGCGGGAAATGTCTCGCAGGGCGGTGGCGGTGGCGGGCTGGCCGTCGAATTCCAAGGCACGCGAGGCGATCTCGACCAGCAGCTCGGTTTTGTTGGCGCGCAGAAGGTGGAAGCTGGCAAGCTCGGGGCCGGGCGCCTCGAGCGCGGCGCGCAGGGCGGCGACCTCATCGGCGCGGGCGAGGGTGGCGAAACTCTGCCCCAGCCACTCACGCTCGCGCACCCCGAGCAGGCGGGTGAGCGCGCTGTTCATGAACAGGATCACCCCTTGGCGGTGGATGAGCAGGCCGTCCAGGCTGGCATCGCCCAAGGCGCGGCTCCACAGGCGCTGGCGGGCGAGCTGGCGCTCATATTCACGGCGGATGAACGCCCCCTGGACCCATAAAAACACCAGCGCCCCGCCCAGCAGGCCAAGTGCCGCCAACAGCCCGAACCCGATGAAGCCTTGTGCCGACATGCTGCCGCGCCTCCGCGCCGAATGGTAAATGGCCCAGCAAGAATGACGGCAAATGCTTAAACCTTGCTCAATGGCTCCTGGGAAAATATTCTTCGTGAAAATTACCAGGCCGGCGCGCCGGCGACGCCACAGGGGGGTTGAGTGAAAGTTCTTGTTTTTCAGCATGTTGCTAGTGAAAATCCGGGCAGTTTCGGCGAGGTCATGCGCGCGCGGGGGGTGGCGTGGGAGGCCGTGGAGCTGGATGAGGGCGAGCCGATACCCGATCTGGCCGGCTATGACGCGCTGCTGGTGATGGGCGGGCCGATGGATGTGTGGGAAACCGACGCCCACCCCTGGCTGGTGGCGGAACTGGCGGCCATCCGGGACTGGGTGGCGGCCGGGCGGCCTTATCTGGGCGTGTGCCTGGGCCACCAGCTGCTGGCCACCGCGTTTGGCGGCCATGTGGCCACCATGGAGCAGGGGCCGGAAGTGGGCATAATGCGCGTGGCGGTCGAGGATGACCCGCTATTCGCGGGCATTACCCCGGTATGCACCGGCTTTGAGTGGCACAATGCCGAGGTGAAGCGCCTGCCCGAAGGCGCGAAAGTGCTGGCGCGCGGCGCCCATTGCCCGGTGCAGGCCATGAAGCTGGGACAAAATGCCTATGGCATACAGTTTCACATGGAGCTGATGCACCATACCGCCGAAGCCTGGGCGGAGATGCCGGAATATCGCGCGGCGCTGGAGCGGGTGCGCGGCTCGCTGGCCGAGGTGCAGGCGGAAGTGACGGCGCATTTCGGGCCGCTTTACGGCGATGCCACGCAACTGTTTGGAAACTTCTTGAAGATTGCGGAGCAGCGGGGAAGTGTGGCAACATAAAGTTGCAATGAAAGCCGCCAAACTCGCCTTTTTGTCTCTGCTTCTCGGTCTGCCCGGCGCGGCCTTGGCCCAAACCACCGCCGCCGCGCCGGTGATTGCCAGCTTCAGCGCCGTGGGGCCGGGAGACAGCCCGGCGCCGGGAGATCCGGCGGCGGGGGCAGGGCCGATGAACATTACCTTCAGCGACGGCACCAGCGCCGCCTTTGGGCTGGAAACCGATGCGGTGTACGGCGACCAGGTGGGGTTTTTGGATGTGCAGCTAAGCCCAGACAAGACCACGCTGGGGTATTTGGAAAGCTTCGACGATTGCATCCAGCCCAGCCCGTGCGCGATGGAGCTGAGCCTGTGGCGGGGCGGCAAGGTGGTGTACCGGTTCCGGCCGCAGGTGGGCATGGTGTGGGGCTGGCAATTCTCGCCCGATGGCCGGGCGATTTATGTGCAGACCGGCTATCCGCAAAATGACACGGTAGGGGTGTATCACGAGATTTTGCTCGGCTCCGGCCGGGAGGCGGCAACTTATGACCCTGACAATGAGGATGGCCAGGCGCCGCCGCCGGCGGGCGGGGCGGGGAAACCCGCCAGCGCAGCCGCCAAGCCGGACTGGGTGGCGAATTTCAGGGACCCGACGCAGTAAAGCGCCAGATTTTCACCTGCGCCTTGCCGTGTGAGCGCGCGGCCAGAAGCGCGGGGGTGGCCATGTCATCGCCCGGGCCGAACTCGGCCACGATGACCGCGCCCTCGGCCAGCCAGCCCCGCGCGGCCAGGGCGGAGAGCGCCTGGGGCACCAAATTCTGGCCGTAAGGCGGGTCCAGAAACACCAGATCATGCGGCGTGCCGGGCGGGCAGGAACGCACATCACCCGGCTGCACGCGCGCGCGGGCCTCGGCCCCGCAAGCCGCGATGTTGGCCCGCAAGGCCCGCAACGCCGCCCCCGACTGCTCGAAAAACACCGCCTGCCCGGCCCCGCGCGACAAGGCTTCCAGCCCATAGGCGCCGGTGCCCGCGAATACATCGAGCAGCTTGGCGCCGCGCAGCTCGCACCATGGAGTATGGGCCAATATGTCAAACACCGCCTGGCGCGCCCGCACATTGGTCGGGCGCGTCTCCTGGCCATCGGGGGCTTGCAGCCGGCGGCCGCGCCAAAGCCCGGCGACAATCCGCGGTCCTTGGGCGATGGTCATGGTTGGTGTGCTCCCCAAGGGGGCGCTGCCCCCCTGGACCCCCTGCCAGGGGCCGAGCCCCTGGACCTCAATAATCGGCTTGTCCTGGGTACCCCCCTTGTGGGGGTACCCAGGACAAGCCGGGTGGGTTCCAAGGGCCTCTCGGCCCTTGGCGGGGGATCCAAGGGGGCAGAGCCCCCTTGGGGAGCGCACAAACCCATGGTCATTTGCCGCGCAGGAACGGGATTTGTTCGCGCAGGATTTTGCCGTTGACTTCCTCGACGGCGCCGCGCGGCAGGTTGCCGAGTTGGAAGGGGCCGTAGGCGACGCGGATGAGGCGGGTGACGGGCAAAGCGAGGGCTTGCATGACGCGGCGGATTTCGCGGTTTTTGCCTTCCTTGAGGCTCATATGCAGCCAGGTGTTGGAGCGTTGGACGGAGTCTATGCCGGCGGTGATGGGGCCGTATTTGACGCCTTCGACGGTGATGCCGTTTTCCAGGCGTTTGAGCACTTCGGGGTTAACGCCGCCATGGACGCGCACGCGGTAACGGCGCAGCCAGCCGGTGGTGGGGAGTTCGAGCTCGCGGGCGAGGGCGCCGTCGTTGGTAAGCAGCAGCAGGCCTTCGGAGGTGAGGTCGAGGCGGCCGACGGAGATGACGCGGGGCATGTCCTCGGGCAATTTTTCGAAGACGGTTGGGCGGCCCTCGGGGTCTTTGTGGGTGGTCACCAGGCCGTCGGGCTTGTGGTAGCGCCAAAGGCGCGTGCGCTCGGGCTCGTTGACGGGTTTGCCATCGACCAGCACCATGTCGCCGGGTTTGACGAACACGGCGGGGTGGGTGACGGGCTCGTTGTTGAGCTTGACGCGCCCGGCCTCGATCATGGCCTCGGCGTCGCGGCGCGAGGAGATGCCGGCGCGGGAGAGGAATTTGGCGATGCGCTCGCCGCGGGTTTCGGTGTCACTCATGGCAGGCCTGGATGAATGCGGCGTAGAGGGCGTGGTCGCCTGGATCGACGAAATATTCGGGGTGCCATTGCACGCCGATGCAGAATTTGCGGGAGGGATCCTCGACGCCTTCGATCACGCCGTCGGGGGCGATGGCGTTGATCTTGGCGTGGCCGTGGCGGCGCACCGCCTGGTGGTGGGAGGAATTGACCTGCATGCGCGCGCCGACAATGGCATGAAGGCGGGTGCCTTGGAGAATCTCGACCTCGTGGGCGGGGGCGTAGTGCATGGTTTTCTGCTCATGCTCGAGGCCGGCGGGGAAGGCATCGGGGATGTGCTGGTGGAGCGTGCCGCCGAGCGCCACGGCCAAAAGCTGCTCGCCGCCGCAAATGCCGAGCACGGGCATGTCGCGCGCCATGGCGCCCTTGAGAAAGGCCAGCTCGGCGGTGGTGCGGTCTTCCTTGAGGAGCACCGTTTCGTGGCGCTCATGCTCGCCATAGAGGCCGGGATCGACATCGAAAGCGCCGCCGGTGACGATGAGGCCGTCGAGCTGGTCGAGATACGCGTTGGCCAGGGCGCTGTCGTGCGGGAGGGCGATGGCCAGGCCGCCATGACGGTTCACGGCGTCAAAATAATTCTGGCGCAGCGCGTACCAGGGGTATTTCGACCAGCCGCCTTCGGGTTCGGCGTCGAGCGTGAGGCCTATGAGCGGGCGTTTTTTCATGTTCTCCCCCTAGACCGGCGGGCGGGGGGAATGCAAACGGAGACGCATGATGGAGCGGGCGATAGAGGCGGCAAAGGCGGCGGGGCGGGCGGGGGAAGTGCCGGTGGGCGCGGTGGTGACCGGACCCGATGGCGCGGTGCTGGCCGTGGCGGCGAACGAGGTGGAGCGCCGGGCCGACCCGCTGGCCCATGCCGAGATGCTGGCGCTGAGCCAGGCGCGGGCGCTGCGCGGGGGGAAATATCTCTCGGATTGCGTGCTGACCGTGACGCTGGAGCCGTGCGCGCTGTGCGCCGCCGCCATTGCCGCCTTGCGCGTGGGGCGGCTGGTGTTTGGCGCCTATGACCCCAAGGGCGGCGCGGTGGAGCATGGGCCGCGCCTGTTTTCGCAGCCGACCATTCACCACCGGCCCGAAATGGTGGGCGGCGTGCGCGAGGCCGAATGCGCGGCGCTGCTGAAAGAATTTTTCGCGGACCGGCGCGATGCCTGATCTGAGCTTTGAGCAGGCCGTGGGCGGGATTGTGGCCGGGGTGGATGAGGTGGGGCGCGGGCCGCTGGCCGGGCCGGTGGTGGCCGCGGCGGTGATTTTGCCAAGCCGCCTTGGCCTGCTCGCGGATCTGCTCGATGATTCGAAGAAGCTCTCTGGGGCCAGGCGGGCCAGGGCTTATCAGGCCTTGAGGGCGGCGGGCGCGGTGATTGGGGTGGGGGCGGCGTCGGTTTCCGAGATCGGGCGGCTGAATATTTTATGGGCCTCGATGCTGGCGATGGAGCGGGCGGTTTTGAAGCTGAGCGTGGCGCCGACGCATTTGCTGGTGGATGGCAACCGCGCGCCGCGCACGGCCATTGCCGCCACCTGCGTGGTGAAGGGGGATGCGCGGTCTTTTTCGATCGCGGCGGCGTCGATCGTGGCCAAGGAGATACGCGACCGGCTGATGAGGCAGCTCGATGCGCGCCACCCCGGCTATGGCTGGGCCGGCAATGCCGGCTACCCCGCCCCCGCCCACCGCGCGGCGATTTTGCGGCTGGGGCCGACAAAGCACCATCGGGCGGGATTTGGCAGCCTGCTGTGAGGACATGACGATAAATCTTGCCAGATCATGAACTGGCCGCTAGGGGGGCGGCAGATGATGGTGGCCCTGGAAGCAGGGCTGAAACGGGAACGGGGTTGGGCAGGTGCCCGGCAAGCCCCGGCTGCCCCCGCAACTGTGAACGGCGAGCAACACCCCCTTGGCCATTGCGGCGACGCGAGAAGGCGGGGTGAGGCGGCGACCCGTGAGCCAGGAGACCGGCCCTCATCGAGACTTTTGCGCTGAGCTGGGCGGGGTGCACCAGCGATGAAGGGGTGAAGCCCCCGAGCCGATGTCGCTTTTTAAAAACGGGTGGCGATGGCCGCCCCAAGCGATGGGGGCAGACATGCTCAGATTGCGTTTATTGTTTCTGGTTTCCCTCTCGGCGCTGGCCGTGCGGGCGGCCCATGCCGATGATTCACCCATTACCGTGACCGCCACGCGCGTGGCGAGCCCGGCCGACAAGGTGCCGGCCAGCGTTACCATTCTCACCCGCAAGGATTTTGCCGCCAAGGGCGCGACCACCCTGGCCCAGGCGCTGACCGGCGTGCCGGGGGTGAATGTGGTGCAGGCGGGCGGGGATGGCGGGCAGACCAGCCTGTTCATGCGCGGCACCGGGTCCTCGGACGTGCTGGTGCTGCAAGACGGCGTGCCGGTGAACGACCCGGTGAGCGCCAACGGCGAATATAATTTCGGCACGCTCACGCTCGACGATATCGAGGAGATCGAGATCATCCGCGGGCCGCTGGCCGCGCAATATGGCTCGAGCGCGCTGGGCGGGGTGATCAACATCATCACCAAGCGCGGCACGCGCCCCAACAGCACCAGCGTGACCCTGGCCGGCGGGTTTCCGCTCCAGGGGCGGGTGAGCGCCCAGACCTCGGGCGTGCGCGGGCCGCTCGATTACGCGCTGACCGGCGCGCTGGCGGGCGAGGAAGGGTTTGACAACACGCCCCAGCGCATGACCAGCGTTTACGCCAACCACCGCGATGCCTACCGCTCGAAGATGGCCTCTTTGCAGCTGGGCTATGAGGTGGCGCCCGATACCCGGGTTTATGCCATCCTGCGCGGGCAAAGCACCCATTCGGCGTTTCCCGACCTTGGCTATCCGGTGTTTGACGACCCCAACCAGACCGACGACATCGCGCAATATTTCGGCAAGCTCGGCGTGTCCTCGACCCTCGCCGGGGGGCGCTGGCAGACCGGCCTGTTCGTGGCGCGGCTCGATTCGCAGACGCATTACCAGAATATTTACGACGCCACCGACCCGAACGGCATGGCGATCAATGAGCTCGATGCCGGCGGGCGGACGGATGCGCAATGGAACAACAGCTACCGCCTGCCCGATGCCGGCGCGCTGCGCTTCACCACCCTCACCTTCGGCGCCGAATATGCCGACAACACGGCGCGGGAAAAATCCTTCAGCTCCTATTTCGGCTATCCGTACAATACCTTCGTCCATGCCAGCCAGCATGAATGGGCCGGACATGCGGGCGTGCAGACGACCATCGCCAACCGGCTGATCATGACCGGGGCGCTGCGCGACGACGCGGTTTCGGGCTATGGCAATGCCGCCACCTGGCAGCTGGGCAGCGTGCTCGAGCTGCCAGAAATCGATGCGCGGCTGAAAGCCTCGGCGGGCACCGGGTTCGAGGCGCCCTCGCTGTTCGATCTGCACTACACCGCCTATTCGGGCGGCGCGCTGGTGGATTTCGGCAACCCCGCGCTGCGCCCGGAATATTCGCTCGGCTGGCAGGTGGGGCCGGAATTCTCCCTGCCGCTGTTTGGCCGCGACGATGGCGCCGATCTGTCGGTGACCTATTTCGCCAGCGACATGCGCGATTTGATCGTGAGCGTGCCGGTGGGGAGCTTTTACACGGAAGCCAACGTGTACCGGGCCCATATCTCGGGCGTGGAAAACAGCCTGACGCTGCGCCCCTGGCGCTGGCTGACGGCAAATGTGAACTACACCTATACCCATATCGACTCAGCCGATGAAAGCGCGCGGCTGCGCCGGCCGACCAGCCAGGCCGGGGCCAGCCTGACCGTTACCCCCCTGCCCCGCCTGAGCGTGACCGCCAATGTTGATTATACCGGGCGGTTTTTGGATTATGTGTATGACAATAACGGCTACCCGCTGGGGGTGCGCAGCTCGAACCCCGGCACGGTGGTCAATCTGGCGGCGCGCTATGATATCAATGCGCGCTTCACCGGGTTTGTCTCGGCGCTCAACCTGTTTGATTCGCGCTTTGAGCCGGTGAACGGCTACCAGATCAACGGGCCTTCGGTGCTGTTTGGCATTACCGCCCGGACGGAGTGACAAGCCGCGCCCGCCCCGCGCGGGGTGGGCGCGTTTTCATGGAAGCGTTGCAGCAGGGTCATAGGATGGACCGCACGGCTTTGGTAGCAACAAGACAATGAGACTGGCTGTGAAAATCGCGCTTGGAAGCATTCTGGTCGGCGGCGCCGTGTTTGGCGCCAAGCTGGCGGCGGCGCATGTCAGCCACTCGACCGCGCTGTTTTCGGACGCGCTGGAGGCGATGGTCAATGTCGCCTCGTCGCTGCTGGCGCTCTATGCTCTGATTTTGGGCGCCAAGCCGGCCGATCAGGTGCATAATTACGGCCATGCCAAGGCCGAGCTGATCTCGGCGGTGGCCACGGGGGCGATGATTTTGATCGCCGCCATGCTGATTTTCCAGCGCGCCATGGCCACGGTGGTGCACCCGCCCGCGCTTGAGCCGCTGACGGGCGGGCTGGGGGTGGGCTTGGCGCTCAACGGGGTGGCGGGGGCGATCAACGGCCTCTGGGCCATGATGCTGATGCGCGTGGGGCGGGCGCATAAATCTCCCGCGCTGGTGGCCGACGGCAAGCATCTGCTCTCCGACCTCATCACCACCATCGGCATTCTGGCGGCGCTGCTGCTGGCCTCGTTTCTGCACATGCCGGTGCTGGACCCGGTGGTGGCGCTGCTGATCGCGGTGCAGATCGCCTGGATCGGCGGGCATACGGTGATGGACAGCCTCTCGGGGTTGATGGACCGCGCGCCGCCGCCCGATATGCAAGAGCGCATACAGGCGGCCGTGCGCGAACATGCCACGGGCGCCATCGAGGCGCATGATCTGCGCATACGCGAGGTGGGCGCCGCCGGGTTTTTGGAGTTTCACCTGGTGGTGCCGGGCGAAATGAGCGTGAATGACTCGCACGCCATTTGCGACCGGATAGAAGCCGCGCTGAAACAGGAAATGCCGGGGGTGGTTATCACCATCCATGTCGAGCCGCCGGAGAAGGCGAAAACGGACGGGGCGATCGTGCCGTAGGCGCGTCTTTAAGCATCGTGCCGTAGGCGCGTCGCTAAACATCGTGCCGTAAGGCGCGTCTTTAAACATCCTGCCGTAGGCGCGTCGCTAAACATCCTGCCGTGAGGCGCGTTTCAGCTACCCGCGGCTATGGGCCGCCCTCGATGACGCGCGGCAGGCCCTCATAGACATGAGGCAGGCCGGGCGGCGGCGCGCCGGGGGGCTCGTTGAGCGCATAGACATGCACCGCGCGGGCGGCGGCGGTTTGGAGCACGACATTGCCGTCTGGCACGGGGGCGCTGGCCGGGGTCAGGCCGCTGGGGCCGGGGCCGGTGAGGGTGGCGAGGTCGAGCGGCATGTTGCCCATGCGCCGCCAGGCCGCCAGCACCAGGCGCTGATAGGGCAGGCCGAGATCGGGGGAGGCGGAGTGGTAATCGGCGATGGCCGTGGCCCAGCTGCCGGTCTGGCCCTGGAGCTGGACCAGGAAGCGGGCGGCGTAATCGGCGTTTTGGGCGGGGTCGAAGGCGTCATCGAGGCTGGCGAATGCCTCGGGGTGGGCTTGCAGGCTGACCTGGAAGCAACCGACATCGACATCGTGCGCCCCCGAGGACAAGGCCAGGCGGGCATAGGCGATGGCCGCCGGCTTGGAGGCGAAATACCGGCCTTGGCCATCGGCGTTCACGGTCCAGGGCCAGGGGGCAACGCGGCCGGTGAGGGCATCGGCGCGGCCGGATTCGACATCGCCGATCGAGATGAGCAGGTTGGCGGGCAGGCCATGGGCCTTTTCGGCCTGCTGGCCGGCGGCGGCGCACAAGGCTTCATCGGGGCCGGAAACCGGGGCGATGTCGCCCGCCGGCGGCAGGCCCGCGCGGCGCGTGAACGCGGGCAGCGCCACGGGACCATCGGGGCCGAAAATCAGCTCAGGCCCGGCCATGGTGAGCGCGTAGACGCGCGGCAGCTCGGCGGCCCCTACCGCCTGCCCGCTCACCACGCCCAGCACCACCGCCAAAATAAGCCGCAATTTCAACCCTCAATTGGTTCCTGGCCGGTATTACACCCAATTCATGCGCGAGCGCGAGGGTTTAATGCCGCGCGGGCCTGCCGTGCGCGGCCAAATTATAGCTCGCTTTTGCGGCGCAATATGGCTATGGGAGGCGCAAATCATCAACGGACCATCGGGCCGGGCCGGACATCTCTGGTGTCGCGGGCTGGTTTTGCTGTTCCAAACCTTGGGTAATTTCATGTCCGCGCCGAAAATCCGCAACATTGCCATTATCGCCCACGTTGACCATGGCAAGACCACGCTGACCGACCAGCTCCTCAAGCAGTCCGGCGCCTTTGCCGCCCACCAGGCCGTGGCCGAGCGCGCGCTCGACCGCAATGACCTGGAAAAGGAGCGCGGCATCACCATTTTGGCGAAAGTGGCCTCGGTGGTGTGGAACGATACCCGCATCAACATCGTCGACACCCCCGGCCACGCCGATTTCGGCGGCGAGGTCGAGCGTATCCTCTCGATGGTGGACGGCGCCGTGCTGCTGGTGGACGCCGCCGAGGGCGTGCTGCCGCAGACCAAGTTCGTGCTCGGCAAGGCGCTGGCGCGCGGGCTGCGGCCGATGGTCGTGGTCAACAAGATCGACCGTGGCGATGCCCGCCCCGACGATGTGCATAACGAAATCTTCGACCTGTTCGCGGCACTCGGCGCCAATGAGGCGCAGCTCGACTTCCCGACCCTGTTCGCCTCGGGCCGGCAGGGCTGGGCGGTGGCCGATCTCGACGAGCCGCGCGAGAATCTGGGGCCGCTCTTTGAGCTGATCCTGCGCCATGTGCCCGCTCCCAACCTCAACACCGATGGCCCCTTCGCCATGGTCGCCACCATTTTGGAGAGCGACAACTTTCTGGGCCGCGTGCTGACAGGGCGCGTGGAGCAGGGCCGCGCCACGATGAACATGCCCGTGAAGGTGCTGGGGCTGGATGGCAAGACCATAGAAACCGGGCGCCTGACCAAGCTGCTCTCCTTCCGCGGCCTGGAGCGCGTGCCGGTGGATGAGGTGCAGGCTGGCGATATCGTCGCCGTGGCCGGCCTCTCGGACGCCACCATCCCGCACACCATCTGCGCCCCGGAAGTGGCCGAGCCGCTGAAGGCCACGCCCATCGACCCGCCGACCCTCTCGATGACTTTCCGCATCAATGACGGCCCGCTCGGCGGCCGCGAGGGCAAGAAGGTCACCTCGCGCCAGATCCGCGACCGTTTGTTCTCGGAAATCGAGGGCAATGTCGCCATTCAGGTGAAAGTCTCGACCGAAACCGACGCCTTCGAGGTGTTTGGCCGTGGCGAATTGCAACTCGGCGTGCTCATCGAAACCATGCGCCGCGAGGGCTTTGAGCTGACCATCGGCCGCCCGCGCGTGCTGACCCGCCTGAACGATGAGACCGGCGAGCGCGAGGAGCCTTATGAGGAAGTACTGATCGACGTGGATGAGCCCTATGCCGGCGCGGTGGTGGAAAAGATGAGCCGCCGCAAGGGCGAGCTGATCGATATCCGCCCCTCTGGCGGTGACAAGCAGCGCCTGACCTTCAAGATCCCGGCGCGCGGGCTCATCGGCTATCACGGCGAGTTCCTGACCGATACGCGCGGCACCGGCGTGATGAACCGCCTGTTCGCCGGCTACGGCCCGTGGAAAGGCAAGATCGAGGGCCGCCGCAATGGCGCGCTCATCTCGTCCGAGGACGGCGAGGCCGTGCAGTACGCGCTGTTCTACCTCCAGGAGCGCGGCGTGCTGTTCGTGAACCCGGGCGAGAAGGTTTATGTGGGCATGATCCTCGGCGAACATTCGCGCGAGAACGACCTCGACGTGAACCCGATCAAGGAAAAGAAGCTCACCAACATCCGCGCCGCCGGCAAGGACGAGGCCCTGCTGCTGACCCCCCCGCGCCGCATGTCGCTCGAGCAGGCCATCGCTTACATCGAAGACGACGAGCTGGTCGAGGTCACCCCCTCCGCCGTCCGTATCCGGAAGCGCTACCTCAACCCCAACGACCGCAAGAAAGCCGAACGCCGCGCCGACGACGCGGCCTGATCGTCAGGGCCAGTACCCAAGGGGGGCTTTGCCCCCCTTGACCCCCCCACCAGGGACCGAGTCCCTGGACCTCAAAAGTTTTTAAGCCTCAAAAAAGGGGGCCGCTCCTGCCATTGCGATGGCACGGGCGGCCCCCTTTTTTGAGGCTTGAAAACTTTTGAGGTCCAGGGGCTCGGCCCCTGGCTAGGGGGTGCAGGGGGGACAGCGTCCCCCCTGCGGCACCAAACCCATGAGCTTAATCCCCGAGATAGGATGCGAGTTCGATGAGATTGCCGTCGGGGTCTCGGCAATAGACCGAGACCATATCGCCGAGCGCGCCGATGCGTGTGACCGGGCCGCGTTCCACGGTCACGCCGCATATATGGAGCTGGCTGATCACGTCTTCGGGGCGCACGGCGACGATCAGGCAAAAATCCAGCGTGCCGGGCATGGCGGTGGCGGCGTGCAGCGTGCCTTCGGAACCGACCTCGTGCAAATTCAGCTTGGCGCCGCCAAAGCGCAGCGCGGTGCGGTTTTTGCCGCCATATTCCTCGCGTTCCATGCCCAGCACGCGCTGGTACCAGCTGGCCGTGGTTTCAATGTCACGGCAGACGAGCACGAGATGGTCAACACGGTCGACGGTGAATTTCATGGCGCCTCACGGAAATAAGCCCCGCGCCGGGTGGGCGCGGCACGGGGAGGGTGGCAATATCAGGCCAGATCGGCGAAGAAATCATTCCCCTTGTCATCGACCACGATGAAGGCCGGGAAATCCTTGACCTCGATCTTCCAGACCGCCTCCATGCCGAGTTCGGGATATTCCAGCACCTCGACCTTGGTGATGTTGTTTTGCGCGAGCACGGCGGCCGGGCCGCCGATGGAGCCGAGATAGAACCCGCCATAGGTCTTGCAGGCTTCCGTCACGGCCTTGGAGCGGTTGCCCTTGGCCAGCATGACCAGCGAGCCGCCGGCTTTTTGGAACTCGGCCACGTAGCTGTCCATGCGCCCGGCGGTGGTGGGGCCAAACGAGCCGGTGGGCATGCCCGCGGGGGTTTTGGCGGGGCCGGCATAGTAAACCGGATGGTCCTTGAGATAGTGCGGCAGGCCTTGCCCGGCATCGAGCCGCTCTTTCAGCTTGGCATGGGCAATGTCGCGCGCCACCACGATGGTGCCGGTCAGCGCCACGCGGGTTCTGATCGGGTATTGCGAGAGCGTGGCGCGGATGGCGTCCATCGGCTGGTTGAGGTTGATATGCACCACCTCGCCGCCCAGATGCTCATCGGTCACCTCGGGCAGGTATTTGGCCGGGTCGGTCTCCAGCTGCTCCAAAAACACGCCCTCGGCGGTGATCTTCGCCTTGATCTGGCGGTCCGCCGAGCAGGAGACGCCAATGCCGATGGGGAGCGACGCGCCATGGCGCGGCAGGCGGATGACGCGCACATCATGGCAGAAATATTTGCCGCCAAACTGCGCGCCGATGCCGATCTTGCGGCTGATCTCGAGCACTTTTTGCTCCATCTCCAGGTCGCGGAAGGCGTGGGCGGTGATATCGCCGGTGGTCGGCAGCTCATCGAGATAGCGGGTGGAGGCGAGCTTCACGGTTTTGAGATTTTGCTCGGCCGAGGTGCCGCCAATGACGATGGAGAGATGATAAGGCGGGCAGGCCGAGGTGCCGAGCGTTTTCATTTTGGCTTCCAGAAAGCCATAAATCTTCTCGGGCGTCAGCGTCGCGCGGGTTTCCTGGTAGAGGAAGGTCTTGTTGGCCGAGCCGCCGCCCTTGGCCATGAACTGCAAATGGAACTCGTCATCATCATGCCCGGCGGGGGCGGCGTAAATGTCGAACTGCACGGGCAGGTTATTGCCGGTGTTCTTCTCGGTGAACATGTCGAGCGGCGCCATCTGCGAATAGCGCAGATTGGTTTCCGTGTAGGTGCGCGACACGCCGTAAGACAGCGCCTCCTCCTCATCGCCCTGCACCCACACGCGCTGGCCCTTTTTGCCAAACACGATGGCCGTGCCGGTATCTTGGCACATGGGCAGCACGCCGCCGGCCGCGATCACGGCGTTTTTCAAAAACTCCATGGCCACGTAGCGGTCGTTTTCGGAGGCTTCGGGGTCTTTGAGGATGTTGGCGAGCTGCTGCAAATGCCCCGGGCGGAGCAGATGCGAGACATCGTGAAACGCCGCCACGGCCAGGTCTTCGAGCGTCTTGGGCTCGATTTTGAGCACGCGCCTGCCCTCGACCTCGATGGTCGAGACCCCGCCGATCTCGAGCTTGCGATAGGGCGTGGTGTCTTCGCCCAGGGGAAACATGGTCGAGAACGTGAACCCTGCGCGGGTCGGCTGGTTGGTGCTCATGGTCTTGGCTCCTGCGATCTGGGCGCGGCGGGCGCGTCGTTTGTGGTCAATCTTTCTGGCGGCGGCGGAAGGCGTCCAGGCTCACCACGTCGGCCGGGCCATCGGTGGGGCGGGCGGGCACGTCGTCGCCTTCGGGCACGGGAATGTCGGCGACCTTGATCGGCTCGGGCACCACGACCTCGAAATGCAGCCCGAAGCGCACTTCGGGGTCGGCAAAGGCGGTGATGGCGGCCAGCGGGATGATCAGGGTCGAGGGAATGCCGGAGAAAGACAGCCCGACCGACATCACCTTGCCCTCGTCATCGACGGTGAGGCTGTGGAACTGATGCTGGAGGACGATGGTCATTTCCTCGGGGTACTGGACGCGCAGCCGGTCGGGGATCTGGACGCCCGGATAATCGGTGCGGAAGGTGATGTAGAAATGATGCCCGCCAGGCAGCCCCGCCGCCGCCGCATGGCGCAGCGCGCTCACCACCACCTGGCGCAGGGCCTCCTGGGTCCAGTCATCGTAAGGCAGCAGCGAGTCGGGCAGGTTCAGCTCGTCATCGTCGTCAGACATATCTTAATCCTTCAAGCGGGGCCTTGGGGTGGTCCCCTTGGCCGGCGTCCCAATTTTGTGGTTTGTGCGGGCTGCTGCGGTCCCGCGCAAGGCGGGGGGCGGGGCGTTCATGCCTTGGGCCGCCGGCCGAACAGCTCGATCTTGATGGTATCGACCTCGAACCCCTGGGTGCGGGCGATCTCGCGCAGCTTGGTCTCGGCCTCGGGGGCGGAAAACTCGACCACCGAGCCGCTTTCCTTGTCGATCAGATGGAAATGATTGCCATCGCCATTGGGCTCGTAGCGCGCGCGGCGCGACCCCAGCTCGCGACGGGCGAGGATGCCCTTGGCCTCCAGCAGCCGCACGGTGCGGTAGACCGTGGCCAGGGAGATGCGCGGATCGAGCCGGTTGGCGCGGCGGTGCAGCTCATCCACGTCCGGATGGTCCGTGGCTTCGGAGAGCACGCGCGCGATGACCCGGCGCGGGCCGGTCATTTTCAGGCCGTTCTCTATGCACAGGCGCTCGATGCTTATATCCATCGGCGTGCCTTCTGGCGCATGTTTTCGCTCCGGTCCAGCCCAAGAGGAGAAGTCTGGTGAGTTTAACCGCTTTGCCCGCCCATGATAAGGCCATCGACATTACCAACGAGACCTGCCCGATGACCTATGTGCGCACGCGCCTGGCGCTGGAGGCCTTGGCGGCCGGGCAGGTGCTGCTGGTGCGGCTGAAAGGCGAAGACCCGGTGCGCAACGTGCCCCGCGCCGCCGCCGATCATGGGCACGACCCGCTCGAGCTCATCGCGCTCGAGGATGGCACGCATCTGCTGGTCATCCAGAAAGGCTGACCCGCGCGCAAAACGCCCCGCAACACCACAATTTGCGGGGCACGAACCCCAAAACGCCAAAAGCCGCGGAACGGGATGTTCCACGGCTCAAAACCGGCGCTGGGAAGGCTTGTTTAGAAGCCTTCGCGCTCGACGCGCTTGCGCTCCATCTTGCGGGCGCGGCGCACGGCCTCGGCGGCTTCGCGGGCGCGACGCTCGGAGGGCTTCTCGTAATGGCGACGCAGCTTCATCTCACGGAACACGCCTTCGCGCTGCAGCTTCTTCTTGAGCGCCTTCAGCGCCTGATCGACGTTATTATCACGGACGAGAACTTGCACCGGGTTGCCAGCTCCAAACAGGGTTTAAAAACAAAACGGTTCGCGGCCTCATTCAAGACCGGTTCCGCAAAAGTGAGCGGCCCTATAGCACAGATTTTCGGCTCGCCAAATGATTTCTGCGGGGGCAATGATGCAAATATGACGATTCTGAAAATCGCCCGCATGGGCCACCCCGTGCTGCGCGCCCCGGCAGACGCCGTGGCCGACCCCACCACGCCCGATCTGCGCCGGCTGGTGCGCGCCATGACCACAACCCTCGAAGATGCCGGGGGCGTCGGGCTGGCCGCGCCACAAGTGCATGAACCGGTTCGGCTTTTTCTGTTTTTCGTGCCCCCCGCGCGCGACCCCGCCGGGGGTGGGCGGGGGCTGATGGCGGTGTTCAACCCGGTGCTCACCCCGCTTGGCGATGAGCGTGTGCTGGGCTGGGAGGGGTGTCTTTCGGTTCCCGGGCTGCGGGGCGCGGTGGCGCGCCATAAAACCGTGCGGATGACCGGGCTGGATGGCGAGGGGGCGCCGGTGGATGAGGTGCTGAGCGGATTCGCCGCGCGGGTGGCGCAACATGAGGCGGACCATCTGGACGGGGTGCTCTACCCGGCGCGGGTGGAGGATTTCAGGGCTTTCGGGTATAGCGAGGAGCTGGAGCGCTACCCCTATCCGTTGACCCAGGGGTGAGGAGCAGGACGCCGCATGACCCAGGACCAGAAAACCGCGCAATTGCTTGATGCCGTGGCCGCCGAGGCGGCGTTCGAGGGCTGGACCAGGGGCGCGCTGGGCGCGGCGCTCCGCCAAATGGGCCGGGCGCCAGTCGAGGCGACGCTGTTTTTCGAGGGGCCCGACGACATGATCGAGGCCTGGTTCAGGCTGGCCGATGACCGGCTGGTGGAGCGGCTGCGGGGGGCTTGGACGGAAACCGGACTCGGCCGGCGGGTGAAGGCGGCGCTGCTGGCGCGCTTTGAGCTGTGGGCGGGCGAAAAAGAGGCGGCGCGGCGGGCGATGGCGCATTTGCTGCTGCCGACCCAGGCGGCGCGGCTGGCGCGGGTGGTGGCGCATATGGCGGATTCGGTGTGGTATGCGGCCGAGGACCGCTCGGCGGATTTTTCGTGGTACACCAAACGGGCGATGCTGGGCGGGATTATCCTGGCGGCGCTGCTGTACTGGATTGCCGACCACGCCAATGACGATGAGAAATTCTCGGGCTTTCTCGACCGCCGGCTGGCGGGCGTGGCGCGGGTGACCAGGCTGCGCCAGGGCTTGAGCGCGAAGCTGGCGTGGTTTGCGCCCCGGGCCGCGTGAAGGCGCGACAATAGGGTTTAAACGTTTTTTTTGGCCGCCCCTTTAAAAAGGGGCGGAAAAGATGTGGGGGCTTTTTGAAAAAAGCCCCCACGCCCGCAAAAACTTTTGCGTGTTTACGCGGCGCGGCCCTGGACGGGGACGAGGTTTTCGAGAAAACGCTCGGCGCAGGCGCGCCAGGAATAGGTTTCGGCGAAGGGCCGGCAGGCTGTGCGGTCTATGTCGAGGGCTCGCAGGCAGGCCTGGCGCAAATCCTCATCGAGCGCGCCGACGGGCGTGGCGGATTCGGCCAATATGTCCTTGGGGCCGGTGACCGGATAGGCCGCGACCGGCAGGCCGGATGCCAGGGCCTCGAGCACCACGAGGCCGAACGTGTCGGTTTTGGAGGGGAACACGAACACATCGGCCCCCGCATAGGCCGCCGCCAGGGCCGCGCCATGGCGGGCGCCGGCGAAATGCACCTGGGGAAACTCGGTTTCCAGCTCGTGTTTTTGCGGGCCATCGCCAACCACCAGCTTGGAGCCGGGCAAATCGAGCTTGAGGAAGGCGCGGAGGTTTTTCTCGACCGCCACGCGCCCGACATAGAGAAAGATCGGCCGCGGCAAATCCCAGGGTTCCCTGGCATCGGGGCTGAAGGCGGAGAGATCGACACCGCGCGACCAGGGGCGGACATGCGAGAAGCCGCGCGCCACCAGCTCATCTCGCAAAGACTGGGTGGCGACCATGACCGCGGCGCCGCCCGCGTGAAACCAGCGCAGCCAGGCATAGGACACGAACTCGGGCAGCCCCGTGCGCGCCCGGAGATATTCGGCGAAGCGCGTGTGAAAGGCGGTGGTGAAGGCAATGCCGGTTTTGACGGCAATGGCGCGCGCGGCCATGCCGAGCGGGCCCTCGGTGGCGATGTGCAGCGCGTCGGGCTGGAAATCCGCGATGATCCGGCCAAGCTTCTTGCGCGCGAACAGGGCCAGGCGAATCTCGGGGTAGCTGGGCATGGGAATGGTTTTGAAGCGGTCGGGACCGACGATCTCGACCACATGGCCCATGGCGCGCAGCTCCTCGGCGACCGTCCGCAGCGTTCTCACCACCCCGTTCACCTGGGGGGTCCAGGCGTCCGAGACAATGAGAATGCGTTTGGGGGCGGGCTGGTCCTGGGGCTCAGATTTCAGCGGGGACAGGGCTGGCCTCGTCGAGTTCGCGCGTGACGGCGCTGAGCTGGGCGACAACCTCGCGCACGGCGGCGGATTTGGTGGCGTTGAGGCGCGCGCCCGGCTTGGCCAGCATGGACAGCTTGTTGCACGCCACCCAGTCGATCAGCTCCATCCGGCCATCGACATGCTCGACCAGCGCGGTGCAGCTTTCCACCCAGTCGCCGTCATTCATGTACATCACGCCGTTCACCATGCGCATTTCGGCATGGTGGATATGGCCGCACACCACGCCATCGAACCCGCGGGCCTTGGCATCGTCGGCCAGCGCCGTCTCGAAACGGTCGATCGCCTTGACCGCCTCCTTCACTTGCAGCTTGAGCCAAGCCGAGAGCGACCAGTAGGGGTAGCCGAGCTTGAGGCGGACCATGTTGAAATAACGGTTGACGATGAGCGCCATCTCGTAGGCCCAGTCGCCCAGCAGGGCGAGCAGGCGGGCATGGCGCACCACGCTGTCAAACTGGTCGCCATGGGTGATGAGCAGACGCTGGCCGGCGGCGGTGGTGTGCTCGGCCTCGAGCTGGATCTTGACGCCGCACACCTCGATGCCGAGCGCGAGATATTTGCGCAGCATCTCATCGTGGTTGCCGGGCACATAAATGACATTGGTGCCATGACGCGCGAGCTTGAGCACGCGGCGCAGCACCTTGTCATGGTGCTTGTCCCAGAACCAGGAGCGCTTGAGGCGCCAGCCATCGATGATGTCACCAACCAGAAACAGGTTTTCACAGGTGACGGTTTTGAGGAAATCCGCCAAAAACTCGGCGCGGCAGCCGCGCGTGCCGAGATGCGTGTCTGAGATGAACACGGTGCGGTAAACGTGCTGGCCGCGAAGGGCCTGAGATGAACTGCCGGTCATGGACCCGCCATAGTCCCCAACCACGCGTTCAGGACAGTGAAAATTAAATGACGATGCTGTAAAGTTGTGGATTTTTTGGTTTCATCCCAGCGTCACGCGGCTGTCATCGCGTCGTCATGGCATTGGGTCAATTAGTCTTTTTTTCGAGGATAGCGCCCAGGGGCTGACATGCTGGTGATTTTCAACCCGACCGCCGGGCGCCGGCGGACGGCGCATTTGTGGCGCGTGCTCGACCTGTTGCTGGAAAACGGCGTGGAGGTGGAGGTGGCGGAAACCACCCATGCCGGCCATGCCGTGGGGCTGGCGCGCGCCGCCGCCATGGCCGGCGCGCCAATGGTGGTGGCCGCCGGGGGAGATGGCACCATTGCCGAGGTGGCCAACGGGCTGATCGGGGGGCGCACGCAGCTCGGCGTGATTCCGCTGGGCACCGCCAATGTGCTGGCGCGCGAATACCGCCTGCCCTTTGGCCCGCGCGGCATTGCCCATGCGCTGGCCTATAAGCGCACCCGCCCGCTTTGGCCGGGCGTGGCCGAGCTGGAGGATGGCGGGGCGCATGTGTTTGTGCAGATGCTGGGGCTGGGCTTTGACGGCGCGGTGGTGTGGGGGCTCAAACGCGGCCTGAAGCGGGTGATCGGCCGGGGGGCTTATGTTTGGCAGTCGCTCTGGGAGAGCGTGGCTTATCGGTTTTCTCCCCTGACGGTCGAGATCGACGGCGAAACCCATGAGGCGGCCAGCGTGGTGGTGAGCAAGGGCCGGCTTTATGGCGGGCCGTTTCTGCTCGCCCCCGAGGCCCGGCCCGGCGAGCCGGGATTTTGGGTGGCACTGTTTGAGCGCCCCGGCACCCTGCCCGCCCTGACCGCCGGCGCCGCCCTGCCGCTCGGCCTGCTGCCCCATTGCCCCGGCGTGCGCCTGCTGCCCGCCCGCGAAGTGCGCTTTGGCCCCCAAAGCCCCCCCGCCCAGGCCGATGGCGACGCGCTGCGCCGGCATGTGCGCGCCGTGCGCAGCGCCGCGCGGCCAATTTCCTTGATTGTGGGCGAGGCTGGGCCACCCTGACACAGGGGCTTGACCTGACGGGGCAAGGGTCTAAGGGGAAGCTGCCCTCAAGAAGGAGACATAAGAGACATGAAACCCCCCGTGCGCGTTGCCGTTACCGGCGCGGCTGGCCAGATCGGCTATGCCATTCTCTTCCGTATCGCCAATGGCGATCTGCTCGGCAAGGACCAGCCGGTTATTTTGCAGCTGCTCGACCTGCCGGTGGCCCAGAAGGCCTTGAACGGCGTGATCATGGAACTCAATGACTGCGCCTTCCCGCTGCTGGCTGGCGTGACGCCCTCGGACGACCCGAACGTGGCCTTCAAGGATGTCGATATCGCCATCCTCATCGGCTCGCGCCCCCGCGGCCCCGGCATGGAGCGCCGCGACCTGCTCGCCGCCAATGCCGAAATCTTCAAGGTCCAGGGCAAGGCGCTCAACGATGTCGCCAAGCGCGACGTGAAGGTGCTGGTGGTCGGCAATCCGGCCAACACCAATGCCTATATCGCCATGAAGTCGGCGCCCGATCTGCCGAAGGAAAACTTCACCGCCATGCTGCGCCTGGATCATAACCGCGCGGTGTCCATGCTGGCCGAGAAGTCCGGTGTCGCCGTCAAGGACATTGAGAAAGTGGCCGTGTGGGGCAATCATTCGCCCACCATGTATGCCGATTACCGCAACGCCACCGCCGCCGGCAAGCCGATGCCCGCCGTGATCAATGACGAGGCGTGGTACAAGGACACGTATCTCTCGGCCGTGGGCAAGCGCGGCGCCGCCATCATCGAGGCGCGCGGCCTGTCTTCGGCGGCGTCCGCCGCCAATGCCGCCATCGACCATGTGCGCGACTGGGTGCTGGGCTCGAACGGCCGCTGGGTCTCGATGGGCATTCCCTCGGACGGCGATTACGGCGTGCCGGCGGATGTGATGTTTGGCGTGCCCTGCGTCTGCGAAGGCGGCAAATATGTGCGCGTCAAGGGCATCGAGATGGACGAGTTCTCGAAGGGCCGCGTGCAGCACACGCTGAACGAGCTGCTGGAAGAACAGGCCGCGGTCGCCGAGCTGCTGAAGTAAGCCGGCTTAACAAGCCAGACGGAAAAGGCCGGAGCGCAAGCTTCGGCCTTTTTATTGTGCATGTGCGAAGGTACAAATAAGCGACTGCATAAAAAATCTTGAAACGCCGATGCACACATGCCAAGCTGATAACATGCGTTTCACTCAGGTGTTATACACGCCCAATTTCAAGGCAGAGATGTTGCTTCTCTGCGCGCGGATCGGCTTTAGCCCCCACCGGGACTGAACGGCCGGCGCTGCCTTGCGTGCGCGCCCCGGCCTGACAATAAAATCAGACCATATCAGCAAATCCGTTAAGGAATCCAAAATGTTGGACAATATTGACGCTGCCATGAACTGGCAAGCGCTTGACGCCGCGCATCATCTGCACCCCTTCACCGACCACAAGGACCTGCACCAGCGGGGCGTGAAGGTGATTGAGCGCGCCGAGGGCGTGTTTTTGTACGATGCCAAGGGCAACAAGATTCTCGATGGCATGGCCGGTCTTTGGTGTGTCTCGCTCGGCTATAGCCGCCCCGAGCTGGTGGCGGCCGCCACCACCCAAATGACCACCCTGCCTTATTACAACACGTTTTTCAAAACCACGAACAAGCCCGCCGTGGCCCTGGCCGCCAAGATCGCCCAGCTTGCCCCCGAGGGCATGAACCATGTGTTTTACGGCTGCTCGGGCTCGGAGGCGGTGGATACCGCGCTGCGCACCGCGCGCGTGTACTGGCAGACCCTGGGCAAGCCCGAGAAGAAGATCGTCATCGGCCGGGAATATGGCTATCACGGCTCGACCACGCTTGGCGCCTCGGCCGGCGGCATGGTGGATATGCACCGCCAGTCGGGCGATATGCCCAATTTCGTGCATGTTGTGCCGCCTTACTGGTATGGCAAGGGCGGGCAGATGAGCCCGGAGGAATTCGGCCTGTATGCCGCCCGGCAGGTGGAAGCCAAGATCAAGGAAATTGGCGCCGACAAGATCGCCGCCTTTATTGGCGAGCCGATCCAGGGGGCTGGCGGCGTGCTCATTCCCCCCTCGACCTATTGGCCCGAGATCAACCGCATCTGCAAGGAAAACGACATTTTGCTGATCGCCGATGAGGTGATCTGCGGTTATGGCCGTTTGGGCACCTGGTTCGGCTCGGATTATTTCGGCATCAAGCCGGATATGATGACCACCGCCAAGGCGCTGACCTCGGGGTATCTGCCGCTCTCAGCGTTGATCGTGCATGACCGCGTGGCCGAGGTGCTGGTGAACGAGACGGGTGAATATTATCACGGCTTCACCTATTCGGGTCATCCGGTTTCCTGCGCGCTGGCGCTCAAGAATCTCGAACTCATCGAGTCCGAGGGGCTGGTGGCCGGGGCGGCGCAGAAGGGCGAGGTGCTGCGCGCCAAGCTGAACGAGGCGCTGGGCGAGCACCCGATGGTGGGCGAGATCCGGGGCATCGGGCTGATCGGCGCGATCGAGCTGACGGCGGACAAGCGCACGCGCAAATTCTTTGAGAAGAACGGCCGGGTCGGCACGATCTGCCGTGATTTCTGCATCGAGAACGGGCTGATCATGCGCGCGGTGCGCGATACCATGGTGTTCTCGCCGCCGCTGATCATTTCGGATGAGGAGATCGACCAGTTCGTGCGCCTGGCCAAGAAATCCATCGACCAGACCTATGAGAAGGTCAAGGATGAGGTGACGGCGTGAACAGCATGACCGAAGACATCGCGGCCAAGGCCGCGCTGATGGCGCAGAGCGATTTCGTCGAGGCGTTCATTGTCGATGTGAATGGCGTGCTGCGCGGCAAATGGTTGCAGCCGGGCAAATCGAAGTCGCTGTTCGGGCCGGGGCTGGCCATTCCGCGCTCGGTGTTTCTGCTCGACATCTGGGGCAATGACATCATCGAGGATGGCATCGCCCAGGATACCGGCGACCCGGACGGGCTGTGCACCGCCGTGCCGCACTCGATCACGCGCATGAACTGGTCGGACGGGAATGTGACCCAGGCCCTGCTGACCATGAAAGAGGCCGATGGGAGCTATTACTTCCTCGACCCGCGTGGCGTGCTCTCGCGGATACTCGACCGCTACAAGGCGGCCGGGCTCACCCCCGCGCTCGGCGTGGAGCTGGAGTTTTATCTGGTCGATTCCGACAAGCATGGGGGGCTGAAAATCGCCCCCCGCGGCGCCGATGAATCAGGCTGGCGCGGCTGGCGGGTGGATGCCGTGGGGCTTGGCGAAATCCGTGAATATGAGCCGATTTTGCGCGAGATGATGGCGACCGCGCGCGCCCAGGGCATTACCCTCGAGACGCTGATCTCGGAGAACGGGCCGGGGCAGTTCGAGGTGACGCTGAAATACTCGACCGATGCGCTCTTGATCGCCGATCATGCGGTTTTGTTCAAGCGCACCATCAAGGAGGTGGCGCGCAAGCACGGGCTCACCGCCACCTTCATGGCCAAGCCTTACGGCGATTGCGCGGGCTCGGGCATGCATGTGCATATGTCGGTGCTCGATGAGGCGGGCAACAACATCTTCGCCAACAACCCCGAGCGGGGATCGGCGCGGCTGTATCAGGCGGTGGGCGGCATCATCCATGCCATGCCCGACACCATGATCATGCTCGCCCCGCATGCCAACTCCTACCGCCGGTTCGCGCCCGGCGTGCACGCGCCCACCTATGGCGACTGGGGGCATGACAACCGCATGGCGGCGCTGCGCGTGATTACCGCCGATGTCGCGGCCTCGCGGCTTGAGCATCGCGTGGCCGGGGCGGATTGCAACCCGTATCTGGCCTTTGCCTCGCTGCTCGGCTCGGCGCTGATCGGGCTGGAGACGCAGGCGAGCCCGGGGCCGGAAAGCATCGGCACGGCGCGCAGCGCCTCGGCGCCGCCACTGCCCATCGCCTGGTCGAGCGCGGTGGACCGGTTCGCCAACTCCGCCGTCATCACCGACATATTCGGCCCCGATTTCCAGCGTTTGTACACAGCCTGCAAACGCCAGGAAATTTCCGAGATGCGCAAGCGGATCTCGGATGTCGAGTATGACGCGTATCTGAAAAACGCCTGAAGCCAAGGAGCAGGCCATATGCGTAATGTCACGGTTGCAGCCACGCAGATGGCCTGCTCGGACAAAGCTGGCGAAAACATCGCCAATGCCGAAAAACTCATCCGTCAGGCAGCCAAGCAGGGCGCGCAGATCATCCTGATTCAGGAATTGTTCGAGACGCTCTATTTCTGCCAGGATCAGATTTATGACTTTTTGAACTTCGCCGTGCCGCTCGCGGAAAATCCGGCGGTGAAGCGCTTCGCCGAGCTGGCGCGCGAGCTCGATGTGGTGCTGCCCGTCTCGGTTTATGAACGCGCCGGGCAGAGCCTGTTCAACAGCGTGGTCATCATCGATGCCGGGGGCGAAACCCTCGGCCATTACCGCAAATCGCATATCCCCGACGGGCCGGGATATTCGGAGAAATTCTATTTCTCGCCGGGCGATACGGGCTTTAAGGTGTGGGATACCAAATTCGCCCGCATCGGCGTCGGCATATGCTGGGACCAGTGGTTTCCCGAATGCGCGCGCGCCATGGCCCTGATGGGGGCGGAACTGCTTTTCTACCCCACCGCCATCGGCTCGGAACCCCAGGACACGACGCTCGACAGCGCGGGCCATTGGCAGCGCACCATGCAAGGCCACGCCGCCGCCAACCTGACACCGCTCGTCGCCTCCAACCGCATCGGCCGCGAGGCCGGGCAAAAAGGCACGCATATCACCTTTTATGGCTCCTCCTTCATCGCCGACCAGACCGGCGCCAAGGTGCAAGAAGCCAACCGGGCGGATGAAACCGTGCTCACCGCCACCTTCGACCTCGACGCCGTGAGACAGCAACGCAACTCCTGGGGCGTGTTCCGCGACCGCCGGCCCGAACTCTACACCCCGCTGCTCACCCTCGACGGCAGCACACGCCACCAGGCGGCACCATGACGCCGCGTGAGGCTGGGTTTGCGATGCCGCCGGAGTGGGCGGCGCATGAGGGGTGTTGGATGATCTGGCCCGAGCGGCCGGACAATTGGCGGCTGGGGGCGAAGCCCGCGCAGGCGGCGTTTACGGCGGTGGCGGCGGCGATTTCGCGGTTTGAGCCGGTGACGATGATGGTGAGCGCGCGCCAATTTGAGAATGCGCGGGCGGTGCTGCCGGCTTCGGTGCGGGTGGTGGAGATGAGCACCAATGATTCGTGGGCGCGCGATGTGGGGTGTTCGTTTCTGGTGGGGCCCGATGGCGCGCTGGGCGGGGCGGACTGGCCTTTCAACGCCTGGGGCGGGCTGGAGGGCGGCTTGTATTTCCCCTGGGATCTGGACGATTTGGTGGCGCGCAAGATGCTCGAGCTCGCGGGCGGCCGGTGGTTCCGGGCGCCGCTGGTCATCGAGGGCGGGGCCATTCATGTGGATGGCGAGGGCAGCGCGCTGGTGTGCGAGGAATGCGGGCTGAACGAGAACCGCAACCCCACCGTGACGCGCGCCGCGATGGAGGAAATGCTGAGGGCGTATCTTGGCGTTTCCACGGTGATTTGGGTGGAGCGGGGCGTGCCCGGCGATGAGACCAACGGGCATATCGACAATCTGGCCTGTTTCGTGCGCCCGGGTGTGGTGCTGCTCTCGTGGTGCGACGACCCGGCCGACCCGCATTATGAGGTTTCGCGCGCGGCCGAGGCGCGGCTGAAGGCGGCTTTTGACGCCAAGGGCCGGGCCCTGGAGGTGGTGCGCATGCCGATGCCGGCGCCGATGTTTTACACGGCCGACGAGGCCAATGGCATTGACGCCACGGCTGCGGGCATGAACCGGGCGGCGGGCGAGCGCATGGCGGCCTCTTATGTGAATTTCTACATCGCCAATGGCGCGATTATTGCACCGGCTTTTGGGACCGAGACTGACGCACCCGCGCGCGACGTGCTGGCACGTTTATTCCCGGATCGTGAGGTGGTGCAGGTGATGGCGCGTGAAATCCTGCTGGGTGGTGGCAATATTCATTGCATCACGCAACAGCAACCTGCAACAAGAGCGTAACCATAAGGGAGACGGGTGTGAGTACGAAACTTAAAGCGAATTCGCTGTCCTTTTTTGAATCCATCATCATGGGCGTGGCCGGATCCGCCCCCGCCTACTCCATCGCGGTGGCGATTGCCGGGCTGCTCTCGACGGCGGGCATGGTGTCGCTCAACGCGCTGCTGATTTTCGCCGTGCCGATGCTGGGCATCGCGGTGGCCTATAAGGGCCTGACCGCCAAGATGGCCAATGCCGGCGCCGCCTATGAGTGGACCAAGTCTGTTTTTGGCGGGTTTTTTGGCTATTTTTCGGGCTGGGCGCTGCTGATTGCGGCAATGGTGTTCATGGTCACCGGCTCGGTGCCGCTGGGCACGGCGACCATCGACCTGTTCGACCCCAACCTCGCCAACAACGTGCTGCTCACCACCGGCATCGGCGCGGTGTGGTTTCTGGTCATCGGGGTGGTGCTGATTTCGGGCATCGAGCTGACCAGCCGCATCCAGGTGGTGATGAGCACCATCGAGCTGGGAATTTTGTTCATCATCGCCATCGCCGCCTTTGTGCATTCGGCCGGCCATACCGCCAATCCCTTCTCGTGGTCGTGGTTCGGCTTTGGCTATCCGGCCGGGCAGTTTGCCCCCGCCGCGCTGGCCACGGTGTTTTTGTACTGGGGCTGGGACGTGACCGCCAACCTCGCCGAGGAGACCAAGGGGCACGAATATAACGCCGCCGGTCAGGGCGGGTTTCTCTCGATTTTCGCCACCATCGCCTCGTTCATCGCCTTCACGCTGGCGGCGCTGCTGATCTTCTCGCTCTCCGATGCCTCGGGCTTCTCGGACAATCTGATCTACCATGTCGCCGTGGCCTCGGGGCTGGGCAAGGTGGGCGGGTATGCCGCGTCGCTGGCGCTGATCCTCTCGTCGGTCGCCACCCTCGAGACCACCATGCTGCAATTCTCGCGCACCCTGTTCGCCATGGGCCGCGACCGCGCCCTGCCGACCTATTTCGGCCAGGTGCATGAGCGCACCGTGACCCCGGTGCGCACCATGTATCTGCTGCTGGTGGTGGGCGTGGTGGTGATCTTCATCTCCAGCTTCATGCCCAGCATCTCGACCATTCTGAACGACTCGGTCAGCGCCATCGCCGTGCAGGTGTGCTATTATTACGGCCTCGCCGGGCTGGTCTGCGCCTGGGTGTACCGCGACAGCCTCAAGAGCTCGGCCTGGGATTTCGCGCATTATGTGCTCTATCCCGGCCTCTCGGCGCTGTCGCTGTTCGGGCTGGGGCTTTATGCGCTCACCACCTTCAACCTCACGGTCAAGATCGTGGGCATTGGCGGGCTGGTGATCGGCATCATCTTCTTCCGCCCCTCGGGCTATGGCACGCGGGTCGCGGACATCGTGGCCGAGGAGTGAGCCGCGCGGCCGGCGCCGGGGTTACTGGCGCCGGCGCCAGGCCGTGAAGGTTAACTCCCAAACCTCCTGCTCATAGAGCGCGGGATCGACGAAACGGGCGGGCTCCACGTAGCGCAACGTGGCGCCCGCTTTTTCTTTCACGCGGCGCGAGCGGGCATTGCCGCGCGCATTGTCGAGACGCAGGCGCTCAAAGCCCAGCACCATGAAGGCATGGGCGGTGACGGCGCGCTCGGCCTCGCTCATGATCCCCTGCCCCCAAAAGGCGCGGCCAAGCCAGAAGCCACGGTTGCAGCCCTCGCCCGCGCGCAGCTCGATGATGCCGATGGCCTCATCGGGGCGGGATTTGAGGCAGATGGCCCACACCCAGCGGGCATGGCCCTGGGCGGGCAGGATGGATTTGATGAACCACGCCACGCCATTTGGCGGGTAGGGCCAGGGCACATGGTGGCTGAGCCAGCGTATCACCTCGTAATCATTGAAATGGCGTTGCAGGCTGGGGGCGTCGGCGGGCTGCACGCCGCGCAGGAGCAGGCGGCTGGTTTCGAGGGTGGCGATCACAGCGCGCGCCGGAAGGTGAGGTTGTAGCGCAGGCCGAGCGGGTGGGGCCCCGGCTTCAAGGGCGCGACACCGTGGAAATTCAGCCGCGCCGGGCCGCCCCAGACCACCACGTCGCCGCTTCCGAGGAGGAGTTTGCGCGGCTTGTCGGCGCGCCCGGCGCCGCCCCAGAGAAACATGACCGCCAGCCCAAGCGAGACGGAGACGATGGGGGCGGTGAAGTCGGCCTCGTCGCGGTCCTGGTGGAGGGCCATTTTGGCGCCCGGCTCATAGCGGTTGATGAGGCAGACATCGGGGGTGAAGCCCGGGAAGCCGGCCTCGTGGGCGGCGCGCCGGGCGAGACTTTGGAACAGGCAGGGCAGGGCGGGCCAGGGGCGGCCGGTGAGCGGGTCGGTGCGCTCATAGCGATAGCCGCGACGGTCGCTGACCCAGCCGGCCTGGCCGCAATTGGTCATGGCCGCCGAGAGCCGCCCGCCGCCAGGGGTGAGCATGACGCGAAACGGCGCCATGGCCGCGATGGCGCCGATCTGGGCCAGGAGCGCGGGTTCCTCGGCGGCGGCCAAGCCGGGCAGCTGGCAGAGGCCCGGGGTTTCGACGCCAAACAGCGAGGCGCTCATGCTCACCCGCTGAGCAGCAGCAGCACGACCAGCCCAACCGCCACCGCCTGCAACGTGACGCGCAGGCGCATGAGCCGGTTGGAGGCGCGCGGGTCGCGGTCTGGCCTGGCCATGCCGAACGCGCCCGCGAACATCACGCCCAGCACGGCGAGCATGTCGAGCGCCAGGAGGATGAGCAGAACCGTTTTCATGACGCGAATATAATCATGGAATTTCAAATTCCCATAGGCGCGCATGGTTGACAGCGGCGCCCCGCGGTTTCACCTGCCAGCATGCGCCTGCCCGCCCTCATCGTGTTTTTGGTCCTGCTGCTGCCTTGCGCGGCCGGTGCCGCCGCGCCCACCCCAGCCGCGCCGGCCGCGGCCGCGATCATTCCCGGCTCGCCGCTCGCGGTGCTGGCCGCCAAGGCCGCCGCCACGCCCGCCCCCACCCCCGATACCGACACCCCCTTTGGCACCAGCGCGCTGGGCTTTGCCCCCGGCGCCGCGCTGGCCGGCGAGACGGTGGGCGCGCTCGGGCGGTTTTTGACCAATCTGCACAACGCCACGCGGCTAACCCCCGTGGTGAGCTGGGCCGCCAGCCTGCCGGGCCAGCCCGCGCACCGGGCCGCCTTGCTGGCGTTCGCGCGGGCGCTGGGCAGCACCTTGCTGCCCGCCCTGGCCGGCTGGGCCATCCTCGCCCGCCTGCTGCGCCGGCCCTTGGCCTGGTGCGCGCGCAAGGCGCGGCCATTGCCCCGCGAATTTTTGCCCGATGCCGACAATCAGGGCCTGGCCGATGCCGAGGCCGGCGCCAGCGAGGCGCAGGGCGCGCCGCGCGTGTCGGTACAGGCCTGGGCCCGGCGGCTGAGCTTCGCGCTGCTGGCCATGCTGGTCCGGCTGCTGCCGCTGCTGGGCTTTGCGCTGGGGCTGGGCGGGCTGCTGGCGCTGGGCGTGCCCGGCTCGCGCGCGGGCACGCTGTTCGTGGTTGGGCTGGGCAACGGGTTTTTGCTGTGGCGCGGCGCGCTGCTGGCGCTGGATGTGCTGGTGGCCCCGGCCGCGCCGAGCCTGCGGCTGGTGCAGCTGGCCACGCCGCGCGCGCAATGGGCACGCAGCTGGGGGGGCATGCTGCTGGGCACCGTGTTCGCCGGCTATTGCCTGGTTTCCACGACCGAGATTTTGGGCCTCGACCGGGTGGCCGCCGCCGCCTTGACCAAGCTGGTGGTGCTGGTGGTGCATATAGAGGTGGCGCTGGCGGTGTGGCAGGGGCGCCGGCCGGTGGCGCGCTGGCTGTGCGGCGCGCCCGGCCGGGCCGGGGTGGGCGCCGATTTGCGCCGCCGGCTGGGCGCGGTGTGGCACTGGCCGGTGATGATTTATGTGCTGGCGCTGTGGCTGGCCTGGGCCGGGGGCGTGGCCAATGCCCAGGCCGCGATGCTGCGCTTTGTGCTGGTGCCGGTGGTGGGGCTGGTGCTGGGGCGGCTGGCCTGGGCCGGGCTGGTGCTGGCGCTGGAGCGTATTTTGCCGCCCCACCATCACGAGGCCGATGCCCCGCCCCCGCGCCACCCGCTGCTGCATGCCCGCGCGCGGGCTTATCTGCCGTTCATGCGCCTGGTGCTGGGCGCGGTGGTTTTGCTCGGCACGCTGCTGCTGGTGTTGCAGGGCTGGGGCATTGGCGTGCTGGGCTGGCTGCTGGCCGACCCGCTGAGTCATGCGCTGATGGCCGCGCTGGTCTCGGTGGCGGTGACGGTGGCGCTGGCGCTGGCACTGTGGGAGGGCTTCAACATCGCGCTGCAAACCCGCATAGAGCGGCTGACGGCGGCGGGGCGGACGCGGCAATCGGCCCGGCTGCGCACGCTGCGCCCGATGCTGCGCACGCTGGTGGCCATTATCGTCGGCACGGTGGCGGGGCTGACGGGGCTGGCCCAGATCGGGGTGAATGCCACGGGGCTGGTGGCGGGCGCCTCGGTGATCGGCATCGCGGTGGGGTTTGGCAGCCAGAAGCTGGTGCAGGATGTGATCACCGGGCTGTTTCTGCTGCTCGAGGACGCCTTGCAGGTGGGGGATTATGTGTCGGTCGGCGGGCTGAACGGGGTGGTGGAGCAGCTCTCCATCCGCACCATCAGGCTGCGCGGCAATGACGGCTCGCTCAACATCATCCCGTTCTCCTCGGTCGGCACCGTGACCAACATGACGCGCGATTTCTCTTATGCCGCCTTTTCGGTGCAGGTGGAGTACCATGCCGACCCGCGCCAGGTGTTTGGCATCATCCGCGAGGTGGCGGCCGAGCTGCGCGAGGATGAGGCCTTTGGCCCGATGATCCGCGATGAGTTGCAGCTTTACGGGCTCGATGAGCTCTCGATGAACGGCATGGTGTTCACCGGGCGGATCCGCACCGGGCCGGGCCAGCATTGGGCGGTGCGGCGCGAATTTTATGCCCGGCTCAAGCCCCGGCTCGATGCGGCGGGGGTGGCGTTTCCCTACAGCTATTATTTCACGCCGCCAGCGGCCCAAAACCAAACGAAGTGACGCCGTGCGGGGGGTTAGCGGGAGGCGTCATGGCGCACCCGCGCCTGCCGGTGCAACGAGCCGGTGATGTCGGCGAAAACCCGCCGCCCCGCGCGCTTGGCGCGGGCGGGCATGATGCCGTGCACCGCCTTGCTGGCCTCGGCGATGGTGACGCCGGCGAAATGCGGCGCTAGGCGCGCGCCCAGCGCCTCGGTGGCGCCGAACAGGCCGAGCAGCGGCGGCCAGGAGACCGGCAGGGCGTAGAGCGCGTCACGCTGGGCCTCGACCTGGAAAAAGGCGCTGGTGAGCAGCCGGGCGATCTGGCGCTCGGAATAGGGCTCGCCATGGCCGAACGGGGTTTTTTCGGCATAGGCCCAGAGGCCGCGCCGGCTGGGGGTGACCACGATCAGCCGGCCATCATCGCGCAACAGGCGCCAGGCCTCGCGCAGATAGCGCCTCGCGCTGTCGGCATGTTCGAGCCCATGCACGATGAGGAGACGGTCGAACGATAAATCGGGGAAGGGAAGGCTGTCTTCGTCGCCGGTGCAGGCGAGGCCGGGGCGGCCGGCGGGCCAGGGCGCGGGACCCATGGCGGCGGGGGAAAAGGCAATGGTGCGCCGCGCGCCCCCCGCCCAGAGCGGCAGATACGGCCCGGTGAAGCCAAGACCCAGAATGTCCAGCCCGCGCGCCTCGGGCCAGAGGCCGGCCAGCGACGCGCCCAGCCGCGCCGCCACCTTGCGGCCCAGGGGCGTGGCATAAAATCCGGCGACGTCTCGTGCATCGATGGCCATTGCGCCTATATAACCCCAACTGACGGAAGGAGCGACAGAGATGACCGTGAACCTGCGGGCCGTGCCGATGTTTTCGGATAATTATGCCTGGATTCTGCGCGAACCCATCTCGGGGCTGGTGGGGGTGGTGGATCCGGGCGAGGCCGGGCCGGTGGCAGACGCGCTGCGCGCGGAGGAAGGGCGGCTGGATTTCATTTTTCTCACCCACCACCATGCCGACCATATTGGCGGGGCGGACGAGCTGCGCGCGGCGTTTGGGGCCAAGATTGTCGGGTTCAAGGGCGATGAGGCGCGGCTACCCAGGCTCGATCTGGCGGTGGGCGAGGGCGATGCGGTGCCCTTTGGCGCGGCCAGCCTGCGGGTGATCGAGGTGCCGGGCCATACGCTTGGGCATATCGCCTATTATATCGAGGACGGGCATATTCTGCTGCCCGGCGATACGCTGTTTTCGCTCGGCTGCGGACGGCTGTTCGAGGGCACGGCCGAGCAGATGTTCTCATCGTTCGCCAAGTTCGGGCCGCTGCCCGACGATACGCTGGTGGCCTGCGCCCATGAATACACCGCCTCGAACGCCAAATTCGCCCTGCACGCGGACCCGGCCAACGCGGCGCTGATCTCGCGCGCGGCCGAAATCAGCGCGCTGCGCGCGGCCGGGCTGGCGACGATTCCGGTGACGATGGGGATGGAGCGCGACACCAACCCGTTTTTGCGCGCGCAATCGGCCGAGGCGTTTGGCCTGCTGCGCGCGGCCAAGGACAGGTTTTAGATCAGGCGGGCTGAACTCAAGGGCTGGGCAGGACGCGCCCCGGCTTGCGGGGGGTGAAGGCGCAGACCTGGTAAGGCTGCACCGCCCGCGCGCCCGCCATGCGCATGAGGGTGGTTTGCAGGACGCATGAAGGCAGATGCGCGCGGGTGACCAGCAGGCCCGGCGTACTGGGCAGCATGGCTGGAGACGTGCCGGTGAGATCGGCCCAGCGCGGCGTGAACCCGATGATGCGCAGCCCCGGCGGGCCGTAAAAGGCGAGTTCCGAGGCCAGGGCGTAATCATCGGCGGTGATGTAGGGGGCTTTGAGGGCCGCGACCTCGGCCGTGAGGGCGCGCCAGCCGCTGAGCTGAAGGGCGATGGGGTCCAGGCGCGGCGACAAGGGCAGGGCCAGGGTGAGCGCCTGGGCATAAGCCAGCCCCGAGACCCCAAACCCCAGCGCCAGGGCGGGGGTGAACCAGCGCCGGAGCGCGGGCGCGGGCGGCAGGGCGGCCGCGATGACCAGCGAAGGGTAGAGAATGGCCAGCCAGTTGGCCTGCACGCGGCCGGTGAGCACATGCTCGAACATGACCGCCGCCGGGATGAGGGTGAGCCAGAGCAGCAGGCCCGCGGCGGGCGAGCGGAAATGGCGCAGCCGCCAGGTGCCGGCCAGGGCCAGCACGAAAATACCGGGCGTGAGCAGGCCGAGCTGGCCGAGGAGCAGCTCGGTCAGGAATTGCACGGAGCGGGCGGGCTTGAAGCCATCGACCCGGCCGCCCTGCTTGGCGTAGCTGACCCAGTGATGGGCGGCGTTCCAGGCGATGTCGGGGGCGAAGAGCAGCAGGGCCAGGGCGGCGGCCAGCCAGGGCCAGGGGGTACGCAGCCGCAGGCGGCCCCAGGGGCTGGCGAGCAGCCAGAAAAACGCCGCGATGAGAAACAGCAGCGCGGTGTATTTGGAGAGCAGCGCCAGCCCCATGGCGAGCCCGGCCGCCAGCCACCAGCGGCGCCGCCCGGTTTGGATGAGGCGCGCGACCGCGTTGAGGGCGGCCGACCAGAACAGGAGGAGCGGCGTGTCGGGGGTGATGATGATGGCGCCGGCGCCGATCAGCAGGGTCGCGTTCATCAGCAGCGCGGCACGCCAGCCCGGTTTTTGGGCGGGAAACAGGCGGTCGGCGGCATCCCACACGAGCAGCGAGCCCAGCAGCGCGGAAAGCGGCGCCAGCAGCCGCACGCCCAGCGCGGTTTTGCCCCCCAGCGCCTCGCCCGCGCGGATGAACAGCGCCACCATCGGCGGGTGGTCGTAATAGCCGGGCTGGAGATGCGCGGCCCAGAGGGCGTAATAGGCCTCGTCGGGCGCCAGATCGAGCCGGGCGGCGACGAGGAGGCGGAGCAGGGTGAGCGCGGCCAGCGCCCCACCGATGAGCCAGCGCGCGCGCATGGCCGCCCTACCGCACCCGCCAGACGAGCGTGGCGGAGACGGCGTAATTCCACACCACCCCCACCACCGCGCCCGCCGCGCCCGCCGCCAGCCCATGGCCGTTTTCGGCATAGAGCGTGTTGGCGATGCCGATATTGGCGATGGCGCCCAGCCCGCACACCAGCATGAACAGCACCAGCCCGCGCCAGGCCCGCGCGCCCTTGAGCCGGTTGGCGCGGTAGGTGAGCTGGTTGTTCAGCTCGAAATTGGCCGCCATGGCGGCGATGGTGCCGATGGTCTGGGCCGCCGAAAAGCCGAGCCCGGCGCCGCGCGCGGCCTCGAGCACCACCAGATTGACCAGCACGCCCAGCGCGCCCACCAGCGCGAAGGCGATGAAGCGCAGCGGCACCACGCCGCCCAGCAGCCGGTCGAGCAGCATGCCGGCGAATTGCAGCATGACCAGAATGTCGAGCTTGCTCTCGCCGGTCTGGCGGGGGCGGAATTTATAGGGGATCTCGGCCACCTGGAGCGGGGTGGGCGAGGCCATGACCAGATCGAGCAGGATTTTGAAGCCCTGGCCGTTGAGGCGCCGGGCCAGCTGCTCGAACAGCGCGCGGCGGGTGAGGAAAAAGCCCGACATGGGGTCGGTGATGGCGGTGTGGGTGAATTTTTGCGCCCAGCCTATGCCGGTCTCGGAAAGCTTGACCCGCAAGGGCGAGGACAAGCCCGATGAATCACCGCCCTCGACATGGCGCGAGCCAATGGCCATGTCGGCGCCCTGCCGCACGGCCTGGAGCATCAGGGGCAGGCGGGTTTCATCGTGCTGGAGGTCACCATCGATGACGGCGACATGATCGGCGGAGGAGGACAGCGCGCCCTCGATGACGGCGGAAGACAGGCCGCGCCGCCCGATGCGGCGGAGGCAACGCACCCGCGCATCGGTCTGGGCGAGGCGCCGGGCTTCGGCGGCCGTGCCGTCGGGACTGTCGTCATCGACGAACACCACCTCCCAGCTGATGCCGGTGAGCGCGGCATCGAGCGCCGCCACCATGGGGGCGACGTTGGCGCGCTCGTTATAGCACGGCACCACGACGGTGAGGGCAAGCGACATGGGCGCCGGCCTTCAGAGCGCTTCGAGCACCGCCTCGGCGCGGCTGACCTCGAAGCCGCCCGGCTCCTCGACGAACAGGCGGGTGACCACGCCATCCTCGGCGATGAGCGCGAAACGCTGGCTGCGCACGCCCATGCCGCGCGCCGTGAGGTCGAGCTCCAGCCCCAGCGCCTTGGTGAAGGCGGCCGAGCCATCGGCCAGCATGATGACGGCGTCAGCGGATTTCTGGTCCTTGGCCCAGGCGCCGAGCACGAAGGCGTCGTTGACCGCCAGGCAGACGATGCGCTCGACCCCCTTGGCCTTGAACTCGGGCGCCAGCTTGACGAAGCCCGGCACATGCTTGGCCGAGCAGGTGGGGGTGAAGGCACCCGGCACCGCGAACAGCACCACTTTGCCCTGGCCCAGAATCTCGGCCGTGTCGGCCTCGCGCGGGCCTTCGCCCGTGGCGACCATGAGCTTCATGGCAGGTAATTTGTCGCCCAGTTTGATCATGCGGTCCCCGCTTGGCAATGATGGGAAGCGCGCCGCCGGGACCGAGCCGCCAGCCAGGCGGTGGCGCCCGCGCGCGCTCCAGATTACGGCTTCGTAGCCGAACTGGCCGCTTTGGTGAAGAGCGCCCCGCGCGCGCCATGTTCGGGGCTGGCGGGCGGGCGAGGCAGTGCCTTATATTAGGGCCATGAGCGCACGAGATGACAAATCCGCCCCCCCCTGGCTGACCGGCCAGATCTTGATTGCCATGCCCGCGATGAGCGACACGCGCTTCGCCCAGAGCGTGATTTTCATGTGCGCCCACAGCGCCGAGGGGGCGATGGGGGTGGTGGTGAACAAGCCGCTCAAGAACCAGAAATTTCCCGAGCTGCTGCGCCAGCTGGGCGTGCAGCCCGCGCCGCCCCTGCGCGAGATTGCCCTGGGGGCCGGCGGGCCGGTGGACGATACGCGCGGCTTTGTGCTGCACACCGCCGACTGGTCCTCGGAGGCCAGCCTGGATGTGGACGGCACGCATCTGCTCACCGCCAGCCTGGATGTTTTGCAGGCGATCGCCGAGGGCGGCGGGCCGGCCAAGGCGCGGTTGGTGCTGGGCTATGCGGGCTGGGGCGCCGGGCAGCTGGAGGAGGAGATTTTGCAAAATGCCTGGCTGACCGTGCCGGCAGACGACGCCATCATGTTCGATGCCAGGAACGAAGCCAAATGGGCGCGGGCGCTGGGGGTACTCAAGATCGACCCGGCGATGCTCTCGGGCGCGGCGGGGCACGCATGAAGACGCTGGTGATCGCCACGCGTAATGAGGGCAAGCTGCGGGAATTTTCGCCGCTGCTGGCGCCGCTGGGATTTGCGCTGAAAAGCGCCGGCGCGTTGGGGCTGCCGGAGCCCGAGGAAAGCGCGCCGGATTTCGCGGGCAATGCGCGCATCAAGGCCCTGGCGGCGGCGCGGGGCGCGGGGCTGGCGGCCCTGGCCGATGATTCGGGCCTGAGCGTGGCGGCGCTGGGCGGGGCGCCGGGCGTGCACTCGGCGCGCTATGCGGGGGGCGATTATCCCGCCGCCTTTGCGCGCATTCTCAAGGCCGTGGCGGAAACCGGCGAGGCGCGGGCGCATTTTACCGCCGCGCTGTGTCTGGCGCTGCCCGACGGTACCACGCATACTTATGTGGGCGAGGCGCATGGGCATATCGCGCCCGCGCCGCGCGGGGCGGGCGGGTTCGGCTATGACCCGATTTTCATTCCCGATGGGTATGAGATGAGCTTTGCCGAGCTGGGGGCGGAGAAAGAGCGCATCAGCCACCGCGCCAAGGCCTTTGCGCAGCTGGCGGCGGCGCTGGCGGCCGGCACTATAAAGATTTGAAATTATTATAGTGATTCACAATAACAATGTTACGTGCTAATATCCGCGGGCTTTGCGGAGTTGGATATGAGCTATAGCATTGATTTACGTGAACGCGTTGTGGGCTATGTGCGTGGTGGTGG
>JAJXWD010000026.1 GCA_021781835.1 Pseudomonadota bacterium
CCGCCCCGATGATCGTCGCCGCCTCGGGCAACTGCCCCGCCGCGTCGCGGTGGAACATCGCCGGCAAAAGCTTCCGACGAGCCAGATCGCCCGTGGCGCCAAAAACAACCAGGGTAAAAGGGGAAACCGGAATCACGCGGCTGGTCATGGCATCCTCTGCAAGAAAAAGGGGGCAGGATATGGCATTGCACAATAACCTGCCCCAGTTGTTCGCGGCGTGCCAGCCTGAAAAGGCTGGCCGGTCGAATTCCCGCTTACGAAGCGGGGGCCGCGAAGCCGGCGAGCTGGGCGAAATCGACCGTGAACTTCACACCCACCACGAAGGCGTTGGGAATGTTGGTGCGGCGCGTGGGTTCGGCCGACTGGTCGGGATTGATGATGTACTGGACGTTGGGCATGAGGGTGTAGGCCGTGCCGAGCTTGAGGTCGTAGTTCAGCTCCATCATGATCTCGCGGTGCGGGATACCGGCGGTGGAGGCGCCCACCGAGCGGCGCCCGGCCTGGATGTTGTGGATGAAGGCCGGGGTGAATTCCTGATCGTTGATGACGAAGCCGATGTCATCGTTCGGGCGGCTGGCGAAGGTGCCGGTCTGGACCATGCCCAGCTCGTAATATTGCGCCTCGTTCACCTGGCCGGTCAGGCGGGTCATGGCGACGCCGAACAGCGACAGGCCGGTGGGATCGACCGGCAGGTTGAAGCGCGCGAACAGGCCCGAGCGGTCGTGATACTTGGCGTAAGGCTGGCCGGCGAGCAGGGCCGGGACGCCGTTCACGTCGTTCAGCGGGTCTGAATAGGCGCTGGTGTCGTACCAGCCGCCGACGGCGTAGAGGGTCGCGGCATCGGGCTTGTAGCCGATCTCGGCGGGGATATCGACGCCGGTGTCGCCATGGCCGGACCAGTTGAGGCCGTAATCATTGATCGAACGGTCGGCGGGGCTGACCTCGTAGACGCCGGCATGCACATAGGCGGCGGGGGTGACGTTGAAGGTGGCATCACCGCCCCAGGCGGAGGCCGGGAAATAGGTGAAATTGCTGTCCTTGAACACGAAAGTGGGATTGCCGCAGGCCGAGTTGGTCTGGAAGGAGCAGTAAAGCGGCGAGTTGAGGAAGAACATGTTGGCCTGCACGCGGCCCAGACGGACATCGAGCCGGTCATCGAGCGCCTTTTGCTCGGCATAGAGATAGGCGAGATGGGTGTTTTGCGTGCCCCACACTTCCTGCACGGAGGTGTTGTTGCCGATGTCGTCATTGGCGAGGCTGCGGCCATGGCGCTGGGTGATGGCGATGTGCACCGAACTGCCGGTGAGCCCGGCGATTTTGGCGAGGTCGAAATCTCCGCCCAGGAATACCTGGCCGGCATATTGCGCGCCCTGGCGGATGCCGCCCGTGGGGTTGGCGGCGGCTTCGCCGGTGTAGGAAAGGGAGAGGGAGACGCCGTGATCATACAGCTTTTGGCCGAGCGTGGGCGGCTGGGCGGTCTGGGCCAGGGCGGTGGTGAGGGCGAGCGCGGAGAGCCCGGCGCCCAGGATGAGTTTCGTCCACATTATCGTTAAGCCTCTCTGTTGGTTTTAGAGCGGGGTGCGCTGAGGCGCATCCCCTCTACTCTTGTTTAGCGATCGATTTCAGCGGGTTGGCTTGCCTCTGCCGACTCACTCCAACCCGCTGTCGATCTCGTCAGGCCGCCGCTTCGGCGGCGTTTTTCTTGAGGACGCCCAGCAGCAGGGCGGTGAGGACCGTGCCCGCCACCAGGGCGAAAACGTAGAAGCCGAGATTGGTCACGGCATCGGGGATGGGCAGCACGAAGATGCCGCCATGAGGCACGCGCAGCTGCACGCCAAACAGCATGGACAGCGCGCCGGCCAGGGCGGAGCCCGCCATGTTGGAGGGGATGACGCGGAACGGATCCTCGGCGGCGAAGGGAATGGCGCCTTCGGTGATGAAGGAGAGGCCGAGCGCGCCGGTCGAGAGGCCGGCCTCGCGCTCCTCATGGGTGAAGCGCTTGGGGAACAGGCGGGTGGCCAGGGCGATGCCGAGCGGGGGTGTCATGCCCGCCGCCATGACGGCCGCCATGGGGCCATAGATTTGCGCCGACAGCAGCCCGACCGCGAACGTGTAAGCCGCCTTGTTGACCGGGCCGCCCATGTCGAAGGCCATCATGGCGCCGAGCAGCAGGCCCAGAATGACCGCGGAGGTGCCTTTCATGGATTGCAGGAAGCTGGTCATGGCGGTGAGCACATGGGCGATCGGGGTGCCGACCACATAGACCATCGCCAGCCCCACCACGGTGGTGCCGATGAGGGGCAGGATGAGCACCGGCTTCAACCCTTCGAGCACGCGGGGCAGCTTGAGGGATTTGTTAAGCCAGTTGACGAAATAGCCCGCCAGGAAGCCGGCCACGATGGCGCCCAGGAAGCCCGCGCCGATTTGCGAGGACAAGAGCCCGCCCACCATGCCGGGCGCGAGGCCGGGACGGTCGGCGATGGAGTAGGAGATGAAGCCGGCCAGGATGGGCACGAACAGCGTGAACGCGCCCTTGGCGCCGATCTCGAACAATGCCCCGGCGAAGGTGTTGGCGTGGCTGGGGTCGGTGGCGTAGATGCCGCCGAACGCGAAGGCCAGCGCGATGAGCAGGCCGCCCGCGGTGACGAAGGGCAGCATGTAGGACACGCCGGTCATCAGGTGCTTGTAGGGGCCGGTTTTCTGCCCGCCCCGCCGGGGCGCGCTGGCGGTCTCGCCGCCCTGGAGGGTGGCCTCGGCCAGGGCGCGGCGGATGAAATTCTGCCCGTCGCTGATGGCCTGCTTGGTGCCGGCCGAGAACAGCTTCTTGCCCGCGAAGCGCGCCAGATCGACCTGGCGGTCGGCGGCGATGATGACCAGATCGGCGGCTTTGATTTCCTCGTCGGTCAGCGGGGTTTGGGCGCCGACCGAGCCCTGGGTCTCGACGCGGATATCATGGCCGAGCGCCTGGGCGGCCTGGGTTAACCCCTCGGCGGCCATGAAGGTGTGGGCGATGCCGGTGGGGCAGGAGGTGATGGCGACGATTTTGAGCGCCTTGGGCGCGGCGCCGCTGAGCACGGCGGCGGGGTCGGCCAGGACCTGGTCGATGCTGGCGCTGATGACGCGCGCGGGCTCGGGGCTGAGCGTGGCGCCCGCGCCGATGAGCAGGCCGAGCGAGGCGCCGGCGCTTTGCGCGCTGGTGAGCTTGCCCAGCACACCGTCTTTGGTGTGGACCTCGACCTCCAGGCTGCGGCCCGCGGCCTTGGCCGCCTTGCGCAGGGCTTCGGCCGCCAGCACGCCTTGGACGACGGCGTCGCCGGCGGCGATGGATGCGATGATTTCAGTCATTATTCCTCCCTTTGGACTTTATGGGGTTTGAACGGTCACGCTTTCCGCCAGCGCCTCGACCTCGGCGCGGGGCGGCAGATTGGGGCCGGGGCGGGTGAGCTTGCCGGCGGCAAAAGCGGTGGCGAGGCGGGCCAGGCGCTCGAGCGGCGCGCCCTCATCGAGCGCGGCGATGATGCCGGCGACCATGGCATCGCCCGCGCCGACCGTGCTGGCCACGCGCAACGCGGGCAGATGGGCACGCAAGGCGGCGGTTTGGGTGACGAACAGCGCGCCCTCGGCGCCCAGCGACACCACCACCAGCGCCACGCCGCGCGCAACCAGCCCACGGGCGGCGGCGAGCAGCGCCTCGTCGGTGTTCAGGGGCGTGCCCAGCAGGGCTTCGAGCTCGGCGCGGTTGGGCTTGATGGCGAAGGGCGGAACCGGGCCCTTGAGCGCGGCCGCGAGGGGCGGGCCGGAACTGTCGAGCAGCACGCGCGCGCCCTTGGCGGCCAGGCGGGCGGTGAGGGCGGCATAGATGCCGGGGCTGACATCGGCCGGCAGGCTGCCCGCGAGCAGCGCGAGGCCGCCGGGCTGGGTCAGGGTTTCGGCGCGCGCCGACAAGGCCGCCACCATTTCCTCCGAGACCGGCAGGCCGGGGAGGTTGATGTCGGTGGTGTCGTCGTCGTGGCTGAGCTTGATGTTGGTGCGGGTCTCGCCGGGCGCGCGGATGAATTCGTCCGTGATGCCCTTGGCCTTGAACAGCGCGGTGAAGCAGGCCTGGTTGTCCTCGCCCAATATGCCGGTGGCGGTGACGGCGGCGCCCCAATCGGCCAGGCAGGCGGCGACATTCACGCCCTTGCCGCCGGCATGGAAACTGACCGCGTGGGCGCGGTGGACATGGCCCGGGCGCAGGCGCTCGAGGCTTACCGTTTCGTCGATCGCCGGGTTGAGGGTGAGGGTGAGGATGGCGGGCATCAGCGCGGTTCCTCGAGGGCGCGGACATCGGCGGCCGAGATGCAGGCGAGCGCGCGCGCGGCCAGGGCCTGGAGGTCCGCGAAGGATTCGCGCCGCAGCCTGGCCTTGACGGCGGGAATGTCACGCGGGGTCATGGACAGCTCGGAGACGCCAAGCCCGGCCAGCAGGGCGGCGCCGAACGCATCGCCCGCGATGCCGCCGCACACGCCCACCCAGCGGCCATGCGCCCGGGCGCCCTGCACGGTCTGGGCGATGAGGCGCAGCACGGCGGGGTGCAGGCTGTCGGCCTCGGCGGCGAGATCGGGGTTCTGGCGGTCCATGGCCAGCGCGTACTGGGTGAGGTCGTTGGTGCCGATGGAGAAGAAATCGCAATGCTCGGCCAGGGCATCGGCCATGACGGCGGCGGCGGGCACTTCGATCATGATGCCGATGGGGAGGCGGGGCGCGTCCAGCCCCGCGCGCACCTGCTCGCAAATCTCGCGGAGCCGGATGATCTCGGCCGCCGAGGTGACCATGGGAAACATGATGTTGACCTCGCCGCCCTGCTTGGCGGCGCGGTAAATGGCGCGCAGCTGGGGCAGCAGCAGGTCTGGACGGCGGAGCAGCAGGCGCGCGCCGCGCACGCCCAAGAAGGGGTTTTCCTCACGCGGGAGGTGCAGATGCGCCACCTGCTTGTCGCCGCCAATGTCGAGGGCGCGGATGATGAGGGGACGGCCCTCCAGCGCCTCGATCATGGCGCGGTAGGTGGCGAACTGCTCGTCCTCGGTGGGGGTGGCGCCGGCTTCGAGGAACAAGAACTCGGTGCGCATGAGCCCGACGCCCTCGGCGCCCTCGGTCAGCGCCATGGCCACCTGATCCGGGCGGTTGACGTTGGCGGCAACCTCGATGCGGACATCATCGGTGGTGGTGGCGGGGCGGGCGCGCAGCGCGGCCTCGGCCTCGCGCTTGGCCGCCAGCTCGGCGGCGAAGGCGCGGGCGGCTTCGATGTCGGCGGCCGTTGGGTTGAGATAGAGCCGGCCCGAGGCGCCATCGAGAATGGCCATGGTGCCCGAGACGGCCTCGGCCGAGAGCGCCTCGCCGCCCGCGACCAGGGCGGGCAGGCCGAGCGTGCGGGCCAGAATGGCGGTGTGCGAGGTGGGGCCGCCCTGGATCATGGCGAGACCCAGGACACGGGCCATGTCGAGGCCGGCGGTGTCGGAGGGGGAGAGGTCGGCGGCGACCAGGATGCAGGGCTGGTCGGGCAGATCGCCCAGCGAGCCGGTGGCGATGGAGGGCTCGAGCCGGGACAGCACGCGCTGGCCGGCATCGCGCAGATCGGCCGCGCGGGCGGCGAGCACCTGGTTGCCCAGCGCGCCGAGGCGGGCGGCCATGCGGGTGACCGCCTCGTGCCAGGCATAGGCGACGCCGTGGCCCTCGACCATCAACTGGCAGGTGAGGGTGATGAGGTCGGAATCGTTGAGCAGCTCGGCCTGGGCCTTGAAGATGGCAGCGTCCTGGGCGCCGAGGCGGCGGGCGGTGTCATCGGCCAGGGCGGCGAGCTGCTGGCGGGTCTGGCTCAGCGCCTCGTGCAAGGCATTGCCGCCCTCGGTGAGGGAGACCGGACGGTCGGGGACATCGAGCGCCTCGCCCGCCAGCACGTGCAGGGGGCCGATGGCGAGGCCGGGCGAGGCGGCGAGGCCCGCGATGAGGGGCAACGCGCCGGGCGGGGTGAAGCCACGCGCGGGCACGGCCTGGGCCTTGGCGGCGGCACGCTCGGCATCGAGCTTTTCCTGTGCGCTCAGGCCGGTGATGACGGATTTGAGGCGGGCGAGGCCGGCTTCGGCGTCATTGCCCTCGGCGGAGACGGTGATTTCATCGCCCGCTTTCAGGCCGAGCTGGAGCAGGGCGACGAGGTTGCGGGCATCGGCGGCCTCAAGGCCGTGGCGCACGCGCACCGCCAGATCGGCGGCGCGGGCGGCATCCACCCAGGCGCTGGCCGGGCGGGCATGAAGGCCGGCGGGATAATCGACCACCCAGGTGAAAGCATGGTTGAAATCGTTTGCGGCCACGGCGGCGGGGCGGGGACCGTCGGCGGTGAAGGCGTGGACGATCTCGCCGGCATCATGGGTGGTGAACAGCGCCTCGAGGGCGGATTCGTTCTGGATCAGGCGGGTGAGGCGGCGCAAAATGGTGATGTGGGCATCGTTTTTGGCGGCGATGGCCACCACCAGCCTGGCCTGCTGGCCCGGATTCCACTCCAGCCCGCCCGGCACCTGCAACACGGCGATGCCGTCCTTGCGGATGAGCCCCTTATCCTCGCCCAGCCCGTGCGGAATGGCGACGCCATGGCCGAGGAAGGTGTTGGCCACCGCCTCGCGGCGCTGCATGGAGGCGGCGAAGTCGGGCGCCACGCAGCCCGCCGCCACCAAAAGCTGGCAGGCCTGGGCAATGGCTTCGGCCTTGGAGGCGGGCGCCGCGTGCAGGCGGACAAGCTCAAGACCCAACAGATGGTCGGACGGCATGGTGGACATGGTTTGGTTTCCCCGGCTTATGGGGGGTATGAAAACGATTTCAAACATCATGTCAAGCATTATCGTGCGGCGCTGAAGAAGTTTCAGCATAATCATGCAGCAGAGCTTGATTTTTTGGCGGTTTTCATGATCAAATTACTGAGAACGATTTCGTCTCAGCTTGAGGCAAGGGAAGGATACATGGCGGTCAGCATCAAGGACGTCGCGGCGGCGGCCGGGGTTTCACCGGCGACGGTGTCGCGGGCCTTAGGCGGGGGCAAGGTGAGCGCCGAGCTGCGCGCCCAGGTGGAGGCGGCGGTGAAACAGACCGGCTACCGCCCTAACCTCTCCGCCCGGCGCCTGCGCTCGCAGGAGGCCCAGACGATTGGGTTGATCGTCGCCGATATTTCCAACCCGTTTTTTACCGGCGTGGCGCGCGCGGTGGAGGATGAAGCCTACAAGGCCGGGCTGCGGGTGATTTTGTGCAACACCGATGAAAGCCCCGAACGCGAGGCGATGTATTTGCAGCTGATGGAGGAGGAGCGCGTGACCGGGGTGATTTTCTCGCCCACCCGCACCACCGTGACCAAGCTCATGCGCCACGAGCCGGGATTTCCGGTGGTGCTCATCGACCGCGCCGAGGCGGGCGGGCGGCATGACGCCGTGGTGTTGGATAATTTCGCCGCCGCGCAGCAGCTGGTCGAGCATTTATACGACCGGGGCTACCGGCGCATCATCGGTTTGTTCGGCAATGCCTCGACCACCGGCATCGAGCGCCATGACGGCTATGTGGCCGCCATGCGCCATGTTGGCCTGACGCCCGAGGCCCGCTTCATCGCGCCCAGCGTGGAGGCGGCGCAGCATGAGGTGGCCGGGTGGTTTAGGGCCAACACCCTGCCCGAGGCGGTGATCGCCAGTAACGGCCTGCTGCTGATGGGCGCGGTGCGGGCGCTGCGCGAGGCCGGGCGCGAGACGCCGCGCGACCTCGCCATTGCCGGGTTTGACAATGAAAGCTGGACCGAGCTGACCGGGCCGGGGCTGACCGTGATCGAGCAGCCGGTGGCCGAGATCGGCCGTACCGCCATGCGGCTGCTGCTCGAGCGGCTGGACGAGCCGCGCGCGCCGCTGCGCAAGGTGGTGCTGGGCGGACGCTGCATGGTGCGCGGCTCGACCGCCGCGCGCGGCGCCACCTGACCATACGGCGCTAGTTACTCCGCAAAGTAACGGGGCGTTGGCTTGCCAAAGCGGCGCCGTTTGCGGGCTGTGCGGTGAAAGCGGCACCCGCGCGTGAAGCCTTGATGACCGGGGCGGGCGATGCTCTTGGCAAGCGGCCGGTGGCGGGGTTAGGCTGGTTACGAAATGTCCATTTCACGGCCAATGCCCGCCCTGCCGCAAGCGCCGCGATTCGTGTTCGCGGTGGCGGGGGCGGCGCATGCGGCCAAGCTGGCACCGGCGCTGGGCGCGCTGGGGCGGGCCACGGCGCATGAGATTTTGGTGGTGCAGCGGGCTGGCGACCCGCCGGCGCCGCACCCCAACCGGCTGGAGGCCGAACCGCCCGCCGGGCTGAGCGACCATCAGGCGGCGATATGGCTGAAAACCGGCCTGCACAGGCTGGTCGGGCTGGAGCGGCCCTTTTGCTATCTCGACTCCGACGTGCTGGCGCTGGGGCCCGGGATCGAGGCCATTTTTGGCCAGACGCCCGGCCCGCTCGCCTTTGCCCCCGACCACGCGACCCTCGACCAGTTTTCCCCCTATGCCGTGCGCTGCGGCTGCCGGCAGGCGTGCGGGCATCTGCGCGAGGCGCTGTTTTGCCAGTGGGGGGTGGATGTGGCGGGGGATTTCCGGCTGTGGAATGGCGGCGTGTTTGTCGCGCGCGCGGGGGCCGAGGCGGTGCTGGACGAATGGCACAAGCTGGCCACCCAGATTTTCGCCGAGCCTTACTGGTTTACCCGCGACCAGGCCGCGCTGGCGGCGGCGGTGTGGCGGGCCGGGTGGCAGGCGCGCCCTACCCTGCCCCCGCGCTTCAACCTGATTCTCGATTGCTGCCGGGGCATCGCGCCCGACGCGCGGGCCACCACCCCGCCCGACCGCCTGAGCGTGACCCCCCGCCACCTGCCTTTGCCCAAGGCCGAGGCCGTGCATCTGATCAATAACGGGGTCGGCCGCACGGGCTGGCCGCATTGGGACCATCTGGCCCGTTTTTTGGAGCTTAGCCCATGAGCCATCTGCCCCCTGTTCATACCATGTGGCTGGGCGAGCGCCTCTCGGGGCTGGAAAAATTGACCCTGGCCTCGTTTGCCGGCCATGGCCACCAGGTGACGCTGTGGGCCTATGACGACTTGACCGGACAGGCGCCCAAAAACGTCACCCTGCGCGATGCCGAGGCGATTTTTCCGCGCGCGCGGATTTTGCCCAAGACCAATGCCGAGCCCGGCGTGGGCGTGGGGGTGGGCAGCGTGGGGGGCGTGTTTTCGGACCTGTTCCGCTACCGCGTGCTGCATGAGATGGGCGGCATCTGGGCGGATATGGATGTCACCGCGCTCCGCCCGCATCTGTTCGACGGCGATTACGCCTTTCGCCCGCACCGGCTGGGGGCGGTGGGCAGCATCATGCAGGCCCCCAAGGGCAGCCCGTTTCTGGCCTGGGTGTATGAGCAGACCGAGGCCATCGCGGGGCCGGAAACGCCCTGGCTGGCGCCCATCCATATCCTCAATGAGGGCATCAGGCGGTTCGGGCTGGAGGGCATGATCGTCGGGGGGATGAGCAATTTCGACCAGTGGGGCGAGATCCGGCCCTTCATCGAGGGGCATAGGCCGTTTCCGCGCCCCTGGTTCGCCGTGCATTGGATGAACGAGCTGTGGCGCACGCTCGCGGCCCAGGGCGGCAAGCTCGATGGCCGGACCCTGACCGGGCTGGCGCTCGACAAGGACCGCCCGCCGCCGGGCTCCATGCTCCATGAACTCTATCGGGCCTACGGGCTGGCGGATCTGTACGAGCCTTACAAGACACATCTGGCCCGCCCCGCCGCGCTGAGCCACGAGGCGCCAAGGGCCGCCAGCCGCGTTGACATGCTGCTGCCCGCCCTGGCGCCGGGCGGGGCCGAGCGGATTGTGCTCGACATATTGGCCGGGCTGCCCAAGGAGACCACCGCCCGGCTGCATGTGCTGGGCAGCGGCGCGCACGATCTGGCGCCGCCCGCCCGCCTGGCGGTGCACCGGCCGCACGGGCCGCGCATGGCCCGGCTGAAGGCCATTGCCCGCGACGTGACCGAGGCCGGGGGCACGCTTTATACCCATCTCATCCGCCATGAGGATCTGGAGGTGCTGTGGGCGCAGGGCGTGCGCACGGTGCCGGTGCTGCACAATGCCCGGCCCGGCTGGGCCGATCCGCCGGCCTGCTACAACACGCCCCTGGTGCCGTTTGTGGTGGCCTGCGCCGATGCCGTGCGCGCCCAGGCCGTGGAAAGCGGCCTGACCCGGCCGGTTTTGACCCTGCGCCACGAGCTGCCCACCCTGCCCGACCCCGCCGCCCTGGCCAAGGCGCGCGCCGAACTGCGGGCGCGCCACGGCATTGGGGCGGAGATTTTGCTCATCGGCATGGTCGGGCAGTTCAAGCTGCAAAAATCCCATGCCCGCGCCGCCCGCGTGCTGGCGGCGGTGAAGGCGGCGGGCGCCAAGGCGCGGCTGCTGGTGCTGGGCGGGTGGGACCATGAATGGGGCTCGGGCCGCGCGGCCTATGAGGCCTTCATGCGCGCGGCGGTGGAGGCGGGGGTGGTGGCCGATGTCATCTGCCCCGGCGCCATCGCGCCAGCTCTGCCTTATTACGCGGCGTTCGACGTGCTGCTGAACTGCTCGGCCTATGAGGGCTACTCCATCGCCATGCTCGAGGCCTTGCAGGCCGGGTGTCCGGTGGTGGCCAGCCGGGTGGGCGGGGCGGCGGAAATACCCGGAGATGCCACGCTCATCGACGACCCGGACGATATCGGGGCGTATGCGGAGGCGATTTTGGCGCGCGCCACCGGCGGGGCGCGGACCTTGCCGCGCAAGCCCTACACGCCCGACCTGCTGCCCACGCTCTGGCGGCTGCTGCCCGCCGTGCCGCGCGCGCTGGATGAGACCCATACCGGCGCGCTGGTCTTGACCCAGGCGCTCGAGCGCGGCGGGCCGGCAAGCTCGCTGGTGCGGCTGGCCGGCGCGCTGCCGGCCCAGCGCAAGCTGCTGGTGGGGGTGTTCGGCCCCGTGCTGGAGCCCCACGCCCAGGCGCTGCGCGCCAGCCACACCCCGCTGCTGGCCGGGCCCGCGCACGGCGTGGCCGCCCAGGCCGAGACAGTGCTGGCCTGGGTGCGGCGCCACCATCCGCGCACGGTTTGTTTCTGGAATCTGGCGCCCGAGCTGAAGCTGCTGCTGGCCAAGCTGTTTGAAACCTCGGGCGTGAGGCTGCTCGATGTCAGCCCCGGGCCGATGCTGTTTGACGAGCTGGCGGACGCCGCCCCGTTCGCCCAGCGGGCCGGGCTTTCGGGGGCGCAGTATCTGGCCCGGCTGGACGGGTTTGTGAGCCTGCATAAAAGCGGCGCCGCGCCCAGGCCCGCGCGCAATGTGGTGGCGCCGCTGGGCGTGCCGGCCCCGCCCGCCTTTGTGCCCCTGCCCCCGCCCTGGGCGCTGCCCGCGCGCGGCTTTGACCCGGCGCTGGTGGTGGGGACGGTGTGCAGGCTGGTGCCGGACAAGAAAATAGAAACCCTGCTGCAGGTGGCGCGGCGGCTGCGCAAGCTGGTGCCGGGCGCCGTGCTGATGGTGGTGGGCGGGCCGGATGGGGCCTCGGTGCCTTATGCCCAGGACATGATGCGCGCCGCCGAGGCCGAGCCGGGGATAAAATTTGTCGGGCCGTGCGATGACCCGCTGCCATATCTGCGGCTGTTTCGGGTGTTTTTGCTCACCGGCCGCCGCCAGGGCTGCCCCAACGCCTCGCTCGAGGCCATGAGCCTGGGGCTGCCCGTGGTGGCCGAGCCCGATGGCGGCGTGGCCGAGCAGGTGATCAATGGCGAGACGGGGTATTTGGCCGCCACCCCCGAGACCATGGCCCGGCGGGTGGCCGCGCTTTTGCGCGACGAGCCGCTGCGCGCCAGGCTGGGCCGGCAGGCGAGATCGCATTGCCAAACGTATTTTTCCATTGGCGCAATGGCTGAACGATATGATAAATTATTATTCACGGGAGGCTGAGGCCCGTTGGAGAATGGCATGACCCAAAAGAAGCCAGGTGAGACAACGGACAGCAAGCTGGGCCTGACCCGCCGGAGCCTGCTGGGCGCGGGGCTGATGTTGCCGGTGAGCTTCGCGCACAGCGCCGAGGCCGAGGGACCGGCGACGGTGGCTTATGGCAGCGGCGAAACCTATGCGCCGGACAGCAACGTGACCACCACCGACCAGGGCGATGGCGGCGGGGCGGGCAGTGTCGGCCAGGGAGCCGAGCCGGCCAATTCGGCGCTGGGCCAGTTGCAGAATATGACCAATGGCTCCGAATCTCTGAACCAGGGGTTTTTTGGCGGCGGCGGCGGGCCGGATGATACGACCGTGGATGTGACACCGCCCGAACCGCCCACCCCGACGGCCGTGCCCGTGCCCATGCCCGATGAGAATACCCAAGACAGCAACGACGCGCCCTTTGACCAGCCGCCGCCCGCGCCGCCCACCGCGGATGAGGATAATGGCGACGAGGAGGATCTGCAAAGCCAGTATGACGACGCCCAGGCACAGGCGGACGCCGCCGCCGCCGCCGCCGTTAGCGCCGCCGCCGCCTGGGACGCCGCGCGCAACAGCCACACCACCCCGCCCGACCAGTATAATCAGGCTTACCAGAGCTACCAGCAGGCCCAGTCGGCCGAGCAGTGGGAGCGCTATAAGGTCGACCGGATCGAGGCGGCGATAAAGGCCAAGAAACCGGTTATTTATGTGCTCGACGGAGGCAGCCAATGACCCGCATGCTCATGGCCTCCGCCCTGCTCTGCGGGATGCTCGGCGCCCCCGCCATCGCCGCGGCCCAGGCCCTGACCGGCTGCCCGGCCCACTCGGACGCTTACAAGATCGAGGATACCGCCAGCGCCACCATCATTCATTGCCGCTGCGTATCCGGCTTTGGCGCCCAGGGCGGCCAATGCCTGCCGCCAGCCCCCCCGCCCAGCGCGCCCAAACTAAGCTGCGCGGTGGCCCAGGCGCGGATCGCGCGGGATCTGGCGCAGATCCAGTATCAGCGCCATCTGGCGACCCAGAACCAGGCGCAATTCGCCGATGCCCGCGCCCTTGGCGGCCATGCCGCCAAGGATATGCTCACCGCCGCCGGCGAGTTGACCCTTAGCGTCGCCGCCGCCGAGGATGGGGAGGAGACCAAGGCCATCGACTCGCTCGAAGAGCAGACCACGCAACTCGAGGCGCAAATTCCCAACATCACCGACAAGGACGAGCTGCAGACGGCCATGAGCAATTTGCAGCAGCTCAACGACCGGCTCTCCAACGTGCAGGCCAATGCCGACCTCAAGGAGCTGGTGCGCAACGGCATGGATGCGCGCGAGAGCTGGGCGCTGGGCCGGAACGCCCTGCATGACGGCTTCACCGCCGCCGCCAGCGTCAATGACAAGATCGCCCAGCAGCTCGAAAATCCGCAATTTCGCCAGATCGTGCTGAACGAGGAGCCGGGGGCGGAAAAAGAAGATGAAAACAGCACGCTCTGGGAGCACACCGCCGACGTGCTGAACAGCGTGGTCTCGGAAACCGCCGACAATGCCAAGTTTTTGTCGCATTACTCGGCCATCACCGGCCCGACCATCACCTGGACCAGCTTTACCATCGACGCGGCCTATGCCGATCTTGAGCTGTGGTTCGCCGCCCAGAGCGCCGATCAGGCCGACCAGAATGCCGGCCAGCTCGCCCGCGCCGCCGGGGTGATGCAGGACACGTTCAAGCACGACATGCAGGCCCGCCAGACCTGCACGCCGTGACCATAGACGCCCCCGCCTACGACGCCACGCGCGATTTCTCCCGCAAGGCCGTGCGGGCGCTGTGCTACGCCGCGCATAACAACCTGTATTTCGACCGGCTGGGGCGGGTGCGCGCCTGCTGCTGGAACTGGAGCAAGCCGGTTGGCCATATCGGCACCCAGCGGCTCGACGATATATGGCAAGGCGCCCAGGCGGCGCTGATGCGCGCCGCCCTGGAGCGCTACGAGCTGCCCGAAGGGTGCGATTTTTGCCGCTTCCAGACCGGCGAAGGCTGGATGGGCGGCGCGCGCATGCGCCAGTTCGACCATTTCGACGTACCCCAAACCCCGCCGCCCTGGCCCCAGCAGATGGAGTTTTCGCTCTCCAACGCCTGCAACATCGAATGCGCGATGTGCGATGGCGAACATTCCTCGGCCATCCGCGCCCACCGCGAGGGGCTGCCCGCCCAGCCGAAACTGTACTCGGACGCGATTCTCGAACAGTTCCGCCCCTATTTACCCCACCTCGCCCAGGCGAAATTTCTGGGCGGGGAGCCGTTTCTCTCGACCGAGAATTTCAAGATCTGGGACATGATGATCGAGGAGGGGCTCTCGACCATCTGCCACGCCACCACCAACGGCACGCAATATAACGCGCGCATCGAGCGGGCGATGGAGCGGCTGCGCTTTGGCTTTGCCGTCTCGCTCGACGGGGCACGCAAGGAAACCATCGAGCGTGTGCGCTACGGGGCGAAATATGAGGAGGTGATGGCCAACCTCAAACGCTTCCGCGCCTATGCGCGCGAGCGGCGCACCACGTTTTCGCTCACCTTTTGCCTGATGCGCCCGAACTGGGCGGAGTTTGGCGAGTTTTGCGAAATGGCCGATGCCTGGGGCGTGCGCGTGGCCATCAACACCGTGTTCCGGCCGGTGGGCTACTCGCTCTACACCCTGCCCGCGCCAGAGCTGCGCCGGGTGGTGGACGCCCTGGAGCGCGAGGCGCCCCGGCTGGAGAGCAGCCTGACGCTGAACAAGCGCGTGTGGTTTGACGAGGTGGAGCGGCTGCGGCGCAAATGCGCGGCCATGGAGGCCAATGCCGCGCCGCCACCGCCCGGCCCCGCCCGGCCCGCGCGGCCCACGCCCCTGGCCGACCGCGCCATTGTGCTCGGCATAGAAACCCAGGCCCAGGCCGAATATGGCTGCATCAATCTGAATTTTTTGCGCGGCTTCTCAAAGGCGACGCTGGTGGCGGCAACGGGCGGCTGCCACAGCCCCGATGCCGAGGCCCACGCCGCCGATGCGCTGAGCCTGCGGACCAGCTTGTTTGACCTGGTGCCCGCAAGCGCCGCGCGGGTGCTTTATGTGGGTGCCAACCAGCCCCAGCCCCGCCATGACATCGACACCCAGCTCGACCGGTTCACCCCCCCGCTCGCCTTTGCCCGCGGCGGCCGCACCATCGACGAGGCGAGCGCCACGCTGGTGAGGTGCGGCTGCCAGGACACAAGCTGCGCCCATGCGCGCGAGGCGCTGCTGTGTCTGCTCGATACCGACATCGCCGATTGCGCCTGGGAGGTGCCCGACCCTTCGCGCTTTGCCGCCACCCGCGATGCCCAGCCCCTGCTCGATGACTGGGCGCGCCTGGCCCGCCTGGCCAGTGCCGAGGGCTATTGGGCCGACCCGGTGCTGGCCGGGCTGATCGCCATGGTGTGGCGCCAGGGTTTGGCGGTGGGAACGTTATAGCGAGCTGGAAACGCTGCAAGGGCTTCCGAAAAAACTCCAGGGCGGGATGCGCTGAGACGCGCCCGCTCTAGGCATGTTATATACCAACCCACCGAATGTTTAACTCTTCGAGTCCGATGGCGCTGGTATAATTTTTTGAGTTTTCGCGTGGCCGCCCCACCAACCCCACGCGCATGCCAGTCAGCCTCAGGGCTGACTGGCATAACGGGGAAACGCAAGACATCAGTCATACACCCAATTGAATCAAAGCGGTATTTTGAACCGAAAGACTGATTCAAAAAGCTCCACCGCTCGATTTTTTGTCGTCAAATCGATTCCACCAACCTTTTGCAGCAGCCCGCTAAAACAGATAGCGATATTCGAGCGTCATATCCCACTGGTGCATGGAGAGCTTGACGTAATGCCCGGGAATGGCGCCGCTGGGGGTGACTTCCTGGCCGGTGACGGTGGCGGTGGGCACGTAGAGCAAGGCGGCATCGAGCACCGAATGGGCGCCGAATTGATAGCTGCCGCCGCCGCTCAGCTCATCGGTCACCACGCCGGGGGCCAGAATGTTGAGCGTGACATCCTTGGACGAGATGGGATTGGTGTTGTGGGCATAGCCCGCCCGCAGGGTGAGCGCGGGGGTGACACGCCACTCGGCCGCGAGGGCGCCGACATCGACATCGTGCCAGCCAAAACCCGGCGCGCCGGCAAGGCCGAACTTGACCCCCTGATACAGGCTGGGCGTGGCGATGGAGGTGATGTCTGAATAGAAAATATGGCGGTAATCGGCCATTAAAGTAAGGGTGGGCAGGGCATCCCAGGCGATGCCGGCCGAGAGGCTGGCGGGAATGTCGAAGCTGCCGCCATCGGCGAACAAGCCCTGATACTGGCTGAATTTGGTCATCCAGATGGGGGTTGAGCCGTCCAGCGCGAAACGGAGGGCGGGGGTGGCGCTCCAGAGCGCGCCAAGCCGCAGGCCACCGCCATACGAGTAGGACAGGCCGCGATTGGTGAGGTTGCCGGGGCTGGAGGAAATGGCCGAGAAGGCCGCCAGGCCCTCGGCGTCGAAATACTGGATGGCCAGAATGGGGGCGATGCCCAGGGACAGGCTGCCATACCGGCGGGCATAGGCGGGCGAGATGAAGAACTGGCCGAGATTGACCCCGGCCTTGCCCGCGCAATAAACCCCGCTGCCGCCGCCGCAGGCGGCATTGGCCACGCCGGCGGGGTAGAGCGTGTTCATGCCGCCATTGCCGTAGAGCGCGAGGCCCCAGGCGGCATTGGCGCCGATGGGGCGGCTGAAGGCGGCGTTGGGCATGGCAAACGCATTCCAGCCGCTGCTGACATGACCGGGCGCGACAAAGCCCGTGCCGCCCGTGGCCGTGTAGCCGCGAAACGGCATGAACAGCGACACGCCCAGCTCGGCGGTTTCGCCCAGCTGGGTGAGGCCGGCCGGATTGTTGGCGATGGTCATGGCGGTTTCGGGGTTGGCGGCGCCGGCGGAGGCCAGCGCCTTCTGGACGGCATCATAGCCCGGCTGGAAATAGCCCTGGGTCGCGTGGGCGGCCGGGGCGAGCGCAAGCACCGCGCATAGGCCGGCGGCAGCCGCGCGGCGCGGGAGCGAGGAAGGCATGTGAAGTCTCCGTTTCATGTCTTGGGCGGGTCTTCTCCCGCCTGTGAAAGCTTGTGAGCCAGGGTGATGCGCCGCCGGCTCGGCAGACGCAAGCGCCGGTCCTCCAGCCGGGCCGGGGCGTTGCCCAGCCGCGCGTCGCGCGCATGCAGAAGGGCGGCGATCTCATCGTGATAAAGCCGCAGCAAGGCCGCCAGCCACTGCCCGACATCGCGCGGGGCGGCATGGCCGAGCGCGGGTTCGGCCAGCTGGGCGATGAGGGCCGCGGCCGGTTGCCAGCACTCGCCCGTGACCCAGCGGTTGGTGGTGAACAGGCGCAGCGGCAGGCCCTTTTCATCGACCGACAGCGCGATGAGGTGCGAGAATTGCCCCCCAGGCGCCGGCACGAAAATGTGGAAATGCCCGTGCTCGGCGCGCGGGCGCTGGGTCTGGTTGTGGGTGTGGTAGTAAAACCGCCAGCCGGAGACGGGGTCTGTGGCGTCCTGGTGGGGGTAATGGGCCCATTCGACAAACCCGCCCTCGCCCGCCAGCAGACGGGCGGGGGCGCATTGTTTGGCGGCCGCCCAGGCGGCGATCTGGTCGACGATGAAGGTGCCGGTGGCAAGGTCAAAGGGCATGGCGGGATCTCACGAGGGCGCGCAGGGATTGGAGGCCGGCTTGGCGTTGCCGCTATTGGCGCCGCCATTGCCGTTTTGGGGCGTTGCCGGGGCGCAGGGATTTTGCGTGCTCCCCGGCGCGCACGGGTTTTGGCCGCTCTGGGCGTAGGCGGGCGCCGCGCCGCCCAGCACGGGCGGCAGCACGGGCGCCGCCGCGCTGGCCAAAGCGAGCAGAGAGAGCAGCCGTCTGTTGGATGATTTCATGCCAGCCTCCTTTGCAGATTTATGGGGGGGTGGGCCGCGCGGTGAGCCAGCCGGCCAGACCCAGCAACGCGGCCAGGGCGAGGATGACCATCCAGGCCGGGGCGCCGAGCCATTGCGGCAGGGTGAGGCCGGATGGGCCGGTTTGCGCGTAGACCCAGGATTTGATCGTCGGGTAGGCCGCGTTGAAGCCCAGCGTGCCGGCGCCGATGCCGAGCAGGAAGACCAGCCCGTCCAGCCGGCCCGAGGCGAGCGCCACCGCCGAGGTGCCCGGGCAATAGCCGCCCAGCGCCATGCCGATGCCAACCCCCGCGCCCCCCAGCAACGTGCCCCAGAAATAGACCGAGGGGATGAACAGCCGGCTGAAATCGATCAGCCCCAGCGCCTGGCCGCCATAGAGCAGCACCGCGCAGGTGACGATGGCGGTGAGCATGACCCGCAGCACCGCCCAGTTGGTGAAGCGAAGCTGGCCGGTGATGAGGGCGGGGTCGGCAAAGCCCGCGCCCTCGAGGATGAAGCCAAACCCGATGCCGCATAGCAAGCCAGACACGGGACCGTTGAAGCCAAAGGGGGCGATCATGCGCTATCTCCGGCGCCAGAGGGGCGTGAGCGGCAGAGCCGCCAGCGCCCCGGCCACGAAAAACCCGATGAGAAACAAGAACCCCGCCGCCGCGAGCGGCGCCGAGCCCGAGAGCCCCATGCCGCTGGTGCAGCCCATGGCCATGCGCGCGCCAAAACCCGAGGCGGCGCCGCCGATGAAGGCGAGCGGCAGCTTGAGCCAGACGGCGAGGCGGGGCGGACCATCGATCCGCGGGGCAAAGCGGCGGCCGAGCGCACTGCCCGCGACGCCGCCGATGAGCACGCCCAGAACCTCCCACTCGATCCAGTGATTGAGGCCAAAACGCACATAGCCGGCCAGATAACTGCCCGGGGCGAATAGGCCGGGCCGGATGGCATTGGCCGCCACCGCCGTGACCCCGGTGGTGGCGCCGGTGACGCCAAGCCCGTGGCCGGTGGCCAGAAAGGCGGCGAACAGCACCACCCCCAGCGCCACCCCGGCCAGATAGGAATTCCAGCGCGGTCTGGGATTGGCCATGGCGCGCCTCAGAAAGCCGATTTACCGGCCACCACCGGCCGGGCGGGGTCGGCGGTCCACTCGGCCATGGAGCCGCTGAACAAGGTCACGCGCGGGTTACCGAGCACCGCGCGCAGCACGAACCAATCGACCGAGCCCAGCAGGCCGGTGTTGCAGAAGGTGATGGCGGGGCCAGAGGCCGGCACACCGGCCTTGGCCAGCGCCGCGCGGAGCTGGGCCGGGGGCAGCACGCCTTCGCCATCGGCGGTTTCAAGGGCCGTGAAGGGCAGGTTGAGGGCGCCAGGCAGCGTGCCCGGCGCCTTGACCACCGGCGAGACGGACAGCCCCTCGAATTGCGCGGGGGGCCGGGCATCGACCAAAATGGCGGTGTGGGAGGTCAGGTCCGCCCGCACATCGGCCAGCGTGGCGGTGAGCCCCGGGGCCGGCTGGGGGGTGAAGGCCGCTGGCCTGGGGGCCTTGGGCGCGCCCAAGGCCACCGGCGCGCCCGAGGCCGCCCAGGCAACCTGCCCGCCATTGAGAATGGCGACATTGGCGATGCCCTCGACCCGCAAGCCCCAGAATATGCGGGTGGTGGCGCTGAAATCCCCCCGGGCGGTGCCGCCGGTGACCAGCACCACCTGGCTGTCCGGGCCGATGCCAAACCCGCCAATGACCTTGGCGATGGCGGCGGGGGACGGCATGGCGGGCACACCGTTGACGGTGGTGCGCCAGCCATCATTGACAAAGCCGGTGAAGGCGGCGCCCGGCACATGGCCGGCCGCGAAATCAGGCGCCTGGGCGCTGGTGTCGTAGATTTCGAGCACCACCAGCCCGGGATCGTGCAGATGGGCCCGGAGCCAGACGGGCGTGACCAGGGCGGGAGACGCGGCCAGGGCCGCTCCCGCCCAGACCACGCCAAACCCGCCCAGGGCCAAGGCTCTGGCCCAGGCCGGTTGGACGTTTGGCTTTGGTGTTTGGTGTCGCGTTGGCATTGGCCGTCATCTCCGGTTGCGCGGAGCGGCAGCCGGCCGGGGCCGCCGCGCCTGGCTCGAATGATGGCGAGACGTTAAATAATCTCACCAGACTTGTCCTTGATAGAAATCAAGGCGCGCGGGCGGGCGATTTGCCAGAAATATTTCGCCAACACGCAGGGTAGGAAAATGCAACGCCGCGATTTTCTGAAGCTCAGCGCCACGCTTGGCGGCGGCGCGCTGCTGGGGCCTTTGGCCGGGTGCGCGCGCGAGGCGGCATGGCAGCGCATGATGCAGGCCGGCCCCGCCAAGGTGAGCAGGACGGTGTGCAATATGTGTTTCTGGTCCTGCGCGGCCGAGATGCATGTGCAGGACGGCACGCCCTGGAAGATTACCGGCAACCCCGATGACCCGCATTGCGCCGGGCGGCTGTGCACGCGCGGCACGGCCGGGCTTGGCGCCTATTACGACCCCAACCGGCTGGTGAAGCCGCTGCTGCGCGTCAATCGCGGGGGCGGGCAGGAATTTAGCGTGGTGCGCTGGGATGACGCGCTCGATTTCACCGCCGGGAAGCTGCAAAAACTGGCGGCCGAGCATGGCCCCGACCGCGTGGCCGCCATGGTGCATGGCGCGGGGGCGGCGCATTTTGCGCATCTGCTGCGCGCCTTTGGCACCGATGCCCTGGCCGAGCCCGCCTTTGCCCAATGCCGCGGCCCGCGCGACACGGGGTTTTTTCTGACCTTCGGGCAGGGCATTTCCTCGCCCGAGCAGACCGATATGGAAAATGCCCGCTGCGTGGTGCTGATCGGCGCGCACATTGGCGAGAATTTGCACAACAGCCAGGTGCGCAGCTTCGCCGATGCCATCCGCAATGACGCCACCATCATCACCGTCGATCCGCGGTTTTCGGTGGCGGCGGGCAAGGCGCGGCACTGGCTGCCCATCAAGCCTGGAACCGACATCGCCCTGCTGCTCGGCTGGATCAATGTCATCATCTCCGAGCGGCTTTATGACCCCGGCCATGTGGCGCGAAACACGCTGGGGTTTGCCGAACTCGCCGGCTACATCGCCCCTTTCACGCCCGAATGGGCCTATGGGGAAACCGGCATCGAGGCCGCGCGCATCCGCGAGACGGCGCGGATCATGGCGCTTCACGCCCCGGCGACGGTGGTGCACCCCGGCCGCCATGCGGTGTGGTGGGGCGATGACACGCAGCGCGCCCGCGCCATGGCCATTCTGGCCGGGCTGCTCGGCGTGTGGGGCGCCAAGGGCGGTTATTATCTGGCCGAGCGCGTGGCCGTGCCGGATTACCCCACGCCCGCCTACCCCGTGCCCAAATCCTCCTGGCGCGACCTGACGCTGAAACAATTCCCGCTGGCCGGCGCGCCGGTGACCAATGTTTTACTCGACGACATGGCGAGCGACGCCCCGCATTACCGGGCGCTGCTGGTCTATTCGACCAACCTGCCCATGACCATGCCAAACGCCCCCGCCCAGCTGGCCCGCGCGGCGCAGAAGCTCGACCTCATCGCGGTGAGCGATGTGCAGCCCTCGGAAATGACCGGCTTCGCCGATGTGGTGCTGCCCGAATGCACCTATCTCGAACGATACGATGCGCTGCGCAACGAAGATGAGCGCGACCCGTGCATCGCGCTGCGCGCGCCCACTTTGCCGGTGCTGGGCGAGTCAAAACCCGGCTGGTGGATCGCCAAGCAGCTGGCCGAGCGGCTGGGGCTGCACGCCTATTTTCCATGGGGTGATTACAGCCAGGTGCTGGACTGGCAGTTGCAGCGGCTCGGCTCATCGCTGAGCGAAATGGCGCAGGTGGGGGTGAAGCATTTCGCGCGCCAGACACCGCCATATTTCACCCCCGGCGCGCCGCAAGAGTTTAAGACGCCGAGCGGCAAGATCGAGCTTTACTCGGAGACGCTGGCCGCGGCCGGGTTCGACCCCCTGCCCCGCTATACACGCCACGCCGAGCGGCCGGAGGGGTTTTATCACCTCAATTACGGGCGCGCGCCGCAACATTCCTTCAGCCGCACCCAGAACAACCCGGTGCTCTACCAGCTGATGCCCGAGAATCTGGTGTGGCTGCATCCGCTCGCCGCCACCGCGTTTGACATCAAGGATGGCGCGTATATCCGGCTCGTCAACCAGGATGGGGTGGTGAGCAACAAGGTGCGCGTGCGCGTGACCGAGCGCACGCGGCCCGATTCGGTGTGGCTGGTGCACGGGTTTGGCCACACCGCCCAGGGGCTGGAGCTGGCCTATGGGCGCGGGGCGGCGGACTCATCGCTGATCACCCGCGTGCCGTGCGACCCGATCATGGGCGGCACGGCCATGCGGGGCAATTTCGTCACCTTCCGCAAGGAGGCCGCGGCATGACCCGCTATGCCATGGTCATCGACACCAAGACCTGCGTGGGCTGCACCGATTGCGTGGATGCCTGCCGGATGGAAAACGACGTGCCCGCCGGGCTTTGCTATGATTGGGTGGTGGAGGCGACCAGCGGCACCTACCCAGATCTCAGTACCGAATTCCGCTCCGAGCGCTGCAACCATTGCTCGCACCCCACTTGCGTGGAAGCCTGCCCGACGGGCGCCAGCCAGACCTGGAACGCCAGCAACATCGTGGTGGTGGATGCGACCATCTGCACCGGGTGCAAGGCCTGCATCGCCGCCTGCCCGTATGATGCGCGGCTGATCATGATGCCAGACGGCTATATCGGCAAATGCACCTTTTGCGTTCAGCGCGTGGCCAAGGGGCTGGATCCGGCCTGTGTCTCGGTCTGTCCGGCGCGGGCCATGTATTTCGGGCTGCCCGACGATCCGGGCAGCGAGGTGGGCAGGCTGCTCGCCACCCGCGACTGGTACACGCTGGCGCCCGAGACCGGGAACCAGCCCAATGTCTATTATCTACGCTAATGCGATGGTTCGGAAATTCGCAATATTTCCCGTTGCGAACCTCTGAACAATCGCCTTAACTTTTTGATTTTACTTGTTTTTTTGATCAATTTCATTGGGTGACTTGCCTCCGCCGACTCACTCCAACCCAATGTTGATCTAGGGAGACCCGCCATGCATGAGGAGCTTCTGGCGAGCGTGATGGCCAACCCCAGTGTGGTGCCGCAAATGGCCATTTGGGGCTGGCAGATCGCGGTTTATCTGTTTCTGGGCGGGTTCACCGCCGGGCTGATGGTGTTTTCGGGCTGGACGGTGCTGAGCGGGCGCGAGGAGCAGGCGCCCTTTGCCGCCAGGCGCGCGCCGATGGTCGCGTTCATCGCCCTGTCTCTGGGCATGACCACGCTGTTTCTCGATCTCAGCCATAAACTCAATGTCTGGCGGTTCTACACCACGCTGCACGTCACCTCGCCCATGTCCTGGGGCTCGTGGGTGCTGGTGCTGGTGTTTCCCGCCCTCATCGTGGCGGCGCTCGATGGGCTGCCCCTGGGGTTTCCAGGACTGGCCGCACGGCTCACCGGGCTACCCAAGCTGGGCAAATGGGCGGGCGGGCTGCTGGGGCTTTGCCGCCGGCTGCGCGGACCGGCGGCGCTGCTCAATGTCGCGCTCGGCATGGCGCTTGGCATTTATACCGGCATCCTGCTCTCAAGCTTCAATGCCCGGCCGTTCTGGCACTCGGCGCTGCTCGGGCCGCTATTTCTGGTCTCGGGGCTCTCCACCGGGGCGGCCATGATGGTGCTGGCCTCGCCCAAGGCCGGGGAGCGGCATATGTTCGGGCGCATCGATCTCGGGCTCATCGTGCTGGAGAGCGCCATTCTCGGGCTTTACATGAGCGACATGCTCACGGGCGACCTGGTGCAGCAACAGGCCGTGGGGTTTTTGCTGGGCGGCGCGGGGGCGCGGCTGTTTTGGCTGGGTTTCGTGCCGCTGGGACTCGGCGTGCCGCTGCTGCTCGAAGCCGCCATGTGGCGGCGGAGCTTGCTCATCCCCGGCGCACTGGCCGCGCTCATGGTGCTCTCCGGCGGGTTTTTGCTCCGCGGCATCGTTATTGCCGGGGGGCAGGAAACCGGCTGGGTGACGCTGCAAAACCAGTTCAACCCGGCGCTGCTCGGCCAGCTTGGCGCCATCCCCGCGCCCGATCCGCGCTTTTAGGGTGCAATGACGTTAGATTGACCCGCCTCGCGGGTAAATCTGGCGTGGGGGTGGCCGAGCGGCCACGTGCAAAATCAAAAAGTTATATCATCCCGCCCCCGGACGAGACGGGTCAAATATTTGGCGGGATGGTATAAGATGCAATCGCGCAACTAGCCCATCTTATGTCATTCGGCTCTAGGGAGTTTGCCTCATGCCCCGCTCACCCAAAACCCGCCTCTCGACCCTGTTACGGCTGATTCCGGCGCTGCCCGTGGCGGTGGCGGCGGTCCAGCCGCTGGCCGCCGCGCGCGCCGCCACGCCAGACCAGCCCAGCCTGGACGCGCTGGCCCAGATGGTGGCGCGCGGCGATGACATGGTGAGCGTGGACTATCTCAAGGCCCGGATCCTGGCCGCGCGGGGGGATTTCACCCTCATCGACATCCGCGCCCCGGATGAGTTTGCCGCCGGACATATCAAGGGGGCGGTCAATCTGACCGTGCCCCAGTTGCTCAGCCCCGATGAGGTGGTGAAGCTGCGGCGCATGCCCCAGGTGATCCTCTACGGTACCAACTCCGCCGCCGCCGCCCAGGCCGCCGTGCTGCTGCGGCTCTCGGGCGTGGCGGCCATGGCGCTCTCGGGCGGGGTGCGGGGCTGGGCCAGCGCCCTGCAAGCCGCGCCCGCCGATCAGGCCGCCCTTACCCGCGCGCTCACCGGCTGCCCCGAGACCGCGCCGCCCGCCGCCGCGCCAGTGCCCGCGCCAATGCCCGCGCCGCCCCCCGCGCCCGCCAAGCCCAAGACCGGCCCGGTGCAGCTCAACGGCATGTGCGGGTAGGCGGCCATGAACCCGTTTGCCGCCGCCACCGCCGGAGGGGATGCCAGCCTCGCCAAGGCGGATGAAGCCGTGATCTGCGCGCTGCTCGATGCCGCGCCCACGCTGGTGCTGGCCGGGGCGATCGATGGCAACCCCGCCGCCACGCCGCTGCGCTTCGCCCGCCAGGGGCTGGAGCTGTTCATGTTCGTCCATCGCGGTTCGCGCATGGCGGCGCAACTGGCGCTCAACCCCCAGGCGCAGGCGGTGATCTGGGATGAGGCGCGGGGCATGGGGCTGGAAATCGCCGGCCGCGGCACGCTGCTGCGCCCTGGCCCCGCGCGCGATGCCGCCCGCGCCCTGCTGGCCGCGCGCTTCGCCCCCCCAGGCGATGATGCCGCGCTGGCCTGCCTGCATTTGCGCCCCACGCGGCTGGGGCTGGTGGATGCCACCGGCGCGGCGCGCCATTGGGCGTGGCATGAGTTTCCGGGCAACCAGCCCGCCCCGCCGGTGCAGGCCATGCAGGCGCTGGGGCGCTGGCTGCACCTGTGGGTGCGCGCCGCCCGGGCGCCGTTTTTCACCGCCGCCATCGTGCCCGTGCTGCTGGGTGCGGCCGTGGCCTTCCGGGCGCTCGCCCAGGCCGGGCTGGGGGCACGGTTTTCCTGGCCGGTGTTTTTATGGGCGCTGCTGGGCGCGGTGCTGGCGGCGGCGGGCACCAACCTCGCCAATGATTATGGCGACCATGAAAGCGGCTGCGATGACGCCAACCAGGCCGCAACGCCGTTTTCGGGCGGCAGCCGGGCCATTCAGCTCGGGCTGCTGGCGCCCTGGAAGGTGCTGGCCGGGGCGGGTGTGTGTTTTGGCGCCACCATCGGCATCGGGCTGCATATCAACGCCATGCTGGCGGGCAGCGCGTTTGCCCCCACCCCCTTGCTGGCCACCGGGATCATCGGGGTGGCGCTGGGCGTGACCTACACGGCGGGGCCGGTGCGGCTGAGCTATGCGGGGCTGGGCGAGCTGGCCGTGGCCCTGGGGTTTGGGCCGGTCATCGTGCTGGGCACGGCCTATGTGCTGGCCGCCAAGGCGGGCGTGGCGTGCGCCTGGGGCGACGGGCTGCTGGCCTCGCTGCCAGTGGCGCTGTTCATCATGCTGGTGCTGTGGATCAACCAGTTTCAGGATGCCCCAGCCGACGCGGCGAGCGCCAAGCGCAACTGGGTGGTGCGGCTTTCTGGGCGGGGGGACGGTCAATTCAGCTTCGGGCGGGCTTTCGCGGTGTATCAGGGGCTCAATATTTCGGGCTTCGCGCTCATCGCGCTGCTCGGCGTGCTGGTGACGCCCTGGGCGCTGCTGGGGCTGGTGGCGCTGCCGCTGCATGTGCGGGCCGCGCGCCAGGGCCGGGCCTGGGTGGCGGCATGGGACAGCGCCCCGCCCGCAGCGCGCGCGCAACTGCCCTTCGCGCTGCTGCCAGTCAATGCCGCGACGATTTTCGTGCATCTCACGACGGGTCTGGCGCTGGCGCTGGGGGTGATGCTCTCGGCACTGGTGTGAGCCGGGCGGCGGCGCGGCGCTCAAGGGCCGCCACCACGGCGGCCAGCAGATCGGGGCGCAGGCGCGCGGCCAGGGCGGTGAGCAGAGGCGCGCGCAGGCTCAGGGTCAATGTCCCCTCGACCCGCGTGCCGCCATCGGGGCGCGGGGTGAAGCGCCAGAGCAGCTCGAAACGGCGGAAGGGGCCATCTGTGGAGAGGATGCGCAGGCGCGCGGGCGGGAGGATCCAGGCGCGGGTGGTGAAATCCTGGCGCAGCCCGGCGATGGTGACGATCTGGCGCACGGTTACGCCGTCTGGGTGGCGGGCGAGGATGCGCGCCGCCCGCCAGCCCGGCATGAAATGCGGGTAGCGCTCGATATCGGCCACCAGGGCGAACAGATCGGCCTGGGCATAAGGCAGGTCGCGCGCGGCGCGGCAGGTGAGCGCCACGGCCCTTCAGCCCGGCGCGAAAAGCGGGGCGAGGCCGATATGGAGGCGGTATTCGGGCAACAACCTGGCGGTGCGGCGGCGCCCGATATGGGCGCCGGGGGCAAACAAGGCGCCAAAGCCAGCCGCGCCCATGGCGTTCACCGTGGCGAACACAAGGCCGGCGACGCAACGCGCTTCGGTTTTCTGGAGCATGGCCTTGCTTACGCAAGCCCAGGCGCGCGGGCAAGACGGGGTAGATCGGCACGGGCCCATGTGCAAGGCTGGCGGCGAGGAGAGCCGCATGAGCGCCGCCACCATCGACACGCTGACCCGCCTGCGGGGCGCCACCGCCGGGCTGATTTTGGCCGGGGGCAGCGCCGTGCGGCTGGGCGGCATGGATAAGGGGCGGCTGGTGGTTGGCGGGCAAAGCCTGTTTGCCCGCGCGGCCGCCGCGCTGGGCCCGCAAACCGCCACGCTCGCGCTCAGCGCCAATGGCCCGGCCGGGCGGCTGGCCGATCTCGGCCTGCCGGTGCTGGCCGACGAGGTGGCCGGCCTGGGGCCGCTCGGCGGGCTGCTGGCCGGGCTGGACTGGGCCGCGCGCCAGGGCTTTGCCTGGCTGCTCACCGCCCCCGCCGACACGCCCTTTCTGCCACCCGATCTGCTGCTCCGCCTGGGCCATGCCGCGCGCGCGGCCCGTGCGCCGGCGGCCATCGCGGCTTCGGGCGCACGCGCGCACGGGGTGGTGGGGCTGTGGGACGTGGCGCTGGCGCCGCATCTGCGCGCGCGGCTGTTTGAGGCGGGCCAGCGCAAGGTGGGCGCCTGGAGCGAGGCTTGCGGGGCGGCGATCGCGCTGTGGCCCGATGAGCCGGCCGATCCGTTTTTCAACGTCAACACCCCGGCCGAGCACCAGGAGGCCGAGCGGCTGGCGGCGCGGCGCCCGGCCCGTGGCGGCGCGGTGGTGGTGGCGCGCGGCGAGGATGGCGCGCCCCTGCTGGCCGCCCTGGCCGCTGAACTGCGGGCCGAGGGCATTGGGCTGGGCGGGCTGTTGCAGGAGGGCAGCAAGGCCGGCGGCGACCGGCCCGAAGCCGTGCGGCTGGTGGCGCTGGACACGGGCGAGGCGTTTCCGATTTTGCAGCGCCTGGGTGGCGGCGGGGCGTGCATGGTGGATGAGCAGGCGGTGTGCGGGGCATCGGGGGCGTTGCGGCGGGCGGTGGCCGGGCGCCTGTCGCCGGTGCTGGTCAATAAATTCGGGCCGCTGGAGGCCGAGGGGCTGGGGCTGGCCGATGACATGCGCGCCGTGATGGCCGAGGGGCTGGCGCTGCTCACCACCGTTACCGAAGCCCGGCTGGAGGCATGGCTGCGCTTTTGCGGCGGAGAGTGCGCGCTGCTGTTCGACGAGCTGGACGCGCTGCGCCGGTGGTGGCGCGAGCGCGCGGCGCCTGGTTAAACCACGCAATCGAGCTGGTAGCTGCCCTCGGGGGTTTTGCGGGCGCCGTGAATGTCGGTCTCGAAGCCGGGGAAGCGGCGGTCCCACGCCTCGGCGAAGCGCAGATAGCGGATCATGGCCGGCACGCTCACCCGCTCGCCAGGGAAGATGAGCGGGATGCCCGGCGGGTAGGGCACCACCATGCGCGCCACGATGCGGCCCGGCAGCTCATCCAGCCCCACCGGCTCCACCCGGTTGCCGATGAGCGCGGCATGGGCCATTTGCGGGGTCATGGCGGGTTCGGGCAGGGTCTCGAACATGGCGTTTTGCAGGGCCAGTATGTCCCCCTCGCGGTAGGCCTGGTGCTGGGCGCGGCACAGATCGGCCAGGCCCATGCGCTCATAGCGGGCGGGGTGGGTTTTCACCAGATCGGGCAGCACATCGGCCAGCGGGGTGTTGGCCTGGTAATGGGCGCGAAAGGCCAGCAGCTCGGTGATCAGGTTGCTCCATTTGCCGCGCGTCACGCCCAGCGTGAACAGGATGAGGAAATGGTAAATGCCGATTTTTTCCACCACGATGCCGCGCGACCACAGGAATTTGGCGACGATGGGCGCGGGGATGCCGGGCTGGTCCTCCTCGAGCCCTGGGCAGAGGATGGTCACCTTCATCGGGTCGAGCAGGGTGACGCCCTCGGTCACATCGGCGAAGCCGTGCCAGGCATCGTTGGGCTTCAGGGTCCAGCCCTGCTGGGCGAGGCCGGCGTTTTCAGGCTCCCACAGGCGAAACCACCACGCGCCGGCGGCGCGGGATTCCGCCCCGAGCCGGGCGATGCCCGCGCGGAAATCGGCGGCTTCGGTGAGTGTTTCATCGACCAGCGTGCGCCCGGCTGAGCCGCGCATCATGCGCGCGGCGACATCGCAGGAGGCGATGATGCCATACCAGGGCGAGGTGGAGGCGTGCATCATGAAGGCTTCGTTGAAGCGGTCGGGGTCGAGCTGGAAATTGGTGCCGGATTTGACGTGGATCATCGAGGCCTGGGAAAAGGCCGCCAGCACCTTGTGGGTGGACTGGGTGGAAAACACCAGCGGCGCGACCGGCCCGGATTCGGGGCTCATGGCGTAGAAGCCGGCGTAAAATTCGTGGAACCGCGCCTGGGCCAGCCAGGCTTCATCGAAATGAATGGCGTCGGCGATGGGGCTGAGCGCCTGCTTGACCACGCCGGTATTGATGCACAGCCCGTCATAGGTGGAGTTGGTGATGGTGGCGACCCGCAGGCGCGCGCCCTTGGGCAAACGGGCGGCCAGGGTTTGGGCATCGAAGGCGGCGCGGGGGATGGGGCCGATGATGCCGTAAGCGTTGCGGCTGGGCAGCAGATAGACCGGGGTGGCGCCGGTCATGATGAGGGCGTGAACCAGGGATTTATGGCAGTTGCGGTCAACCAGCACATGATCGCCGGGGCCGACGAGGCCGGACCAGACGATCTTGTTGGCGCTCGAAGTGCCGTTGGTGACGAAGAAGGTGGCATCGGCGCCAAAACTCAGCGCGGCCTCGCGCTCGGCCTCGCGCACGGGGCCGGTATGGTCGAGCAGCGAACCCAGCTCGGGCACCGAGACGGAGAGATCGGCGCGCAGGGTGGTCTCGCCGAAAAACCGGTGAAAGGCCTGGCCGACGGGTGAGCGCATGAAGGCCACGCCGCCGCCATGGCCGGGCGTGTGCCAGGAATATTTGGCGGCATCGGTGTAGCGCACCAGCGCCTTGAAGAAGGGCGGCAGCATGGCATCGAGATAGCGGTGGATGGCGCTCGAGACATAGCCGGCGATGAAGCCGGGCGTGTCCTCGTGCAGGTAGAGATAGCCGTCGATCCAGCGCATCAGCGGGGTGGGCAGATCTCCGCCCAGCCGCCGCTCGCCATAGAGAAACACCGGCAGATCGGGGGCGCGGGCGAGGGCCAGGTCGAGCAGGGTGGTGAGGGTCTCGACCAGCGCCTCGCGGGTGGCGAAACCGTCTATGCCGATGAGCACGGCGGCGAGGCCGGTATATAGCACGCGGCCGGCGCCGGCGTCGGAGAAGCTGAGGCCGGTGAGCACGCGGTGGCCACGCGCCTCGAAGGCGGCGACCAGCTCGCCCACCACCCGCCCGACCGGCGTGGCCGCGCCAAACGCGTCATCGATGATGGCGATTGGGTAATCGGCGAGTTCTCGCATGCCCCCCTGCTCCCTAGCGGCTTGGTGAGCCGCTAGTTCCACCACGCCCGCGCGGCGCGCGCAAGACGGGGGCTTAGGCCATCGCGCCAAATGTTTGCCGCTTCCAGCCCGGTGTCGGAATGGTATAACGCTTTGATTTTGCCCGTGGCCGCCCCACCCCCCCAAGCTTATACCCGTCAGCCTCAAGGCGGGCTGGTATTATAGGCCAGGCGGGCCGCCCAGAAAATGAGCACGCCCCCCAGAAGCATGGCCCCCGCCCCCACGCGAAACAGCAGCGCATAGCTGCCGGTGGCGTGAAACAGGGCCGAGAGGCCGGCCGCGCCGCCGATTTGGGTGAGGGCATAGACCATGGTGGCCAAGCCCCAATCGGCGGCCAGACGCTCGGGCGGGACAATGCCCGCGATCGCCCCGACCACCAGCATGACCGCCCCCAGCGCCACCGCCCCCACGCACACCGCCGACCCCACCAGCCACGGGGCCGCCTGGGTGAAAAGCGGCAGCGCCACCGCCCCGCCCATGACCGCGAACCCCGCCGCCAGCGTGGGCAGGAAGCCGAACCTATCGGCCGCGCGGCCGAGCAGCGGCGGGCCCAGCGTGGCGGCCAGGCCGATCCAGGCGGCCATGACCGCGCCGGCGGCAACGCCCCGCCCCAGCCCAATGGCCACGAAACTCGACCAGAACAGCATGTGCGGCATGAAGCCGAGCGCCGAACAGGCATAGGCCGCGATCAATACCAGCACCACCGGCGGCGGCGGGCCGGCGGATTTGTGGCGCGGCGGCGGCTCGATGCGGGCGGGCGGCATGATGAGCGCCACCGCCAGCGTGGCCAGCGCGCACAGCCCGCCCAGCGCCGCCCAGGCAAAGGCCAGCCCATGAGCCAGCAGCGGCGGCAGCGCCAAGGCGCTGAAGCTCATGCCCGCGCCCATGCCGGCAAAGGCGAAACCGCTGACCCGCCCGCGCAGGCCCGCCGGGGCGCGGGCCACCACCGCATGGGCCATGAGCACCATGAGCAGCCCCCCGGCAAACCCCGCCAGCAGCCGCCAAAACCCGAACCAGACGCCGCCCCAGTTGAGCGCGCAGCCCAAAGTGGCCAGGGCGGTGAGCGCCATGGCCCCCACCAGCGCCGTTTTGCCCTGGTAGCGCCGCCGCCAGACGCGCATGGCCGCCACGCCCAGGAAATAGCCCGCCAGATTGACCGCCGCGAACCAGAAGGCCGCCGATGCGCTGTACCAATGGGCGGCGACCAGGGCCGGCACCAGCGGCGCGAAGCTGAACCGGGCGACGCCGATGCCCACGAACATGGCCAGCCCGCCGCTGAGCGCGGCGCGCGCGACGGCAAAAGGCGGGGCTGGTGGCGGCGGGCTGGACATGTCAGCTCCAGAACGGCACGGGTTTGGGGCCCTTTACCGGCACGCGCCGGCCGATAGCCAAGCCTTTATCGAAGGCGGCGATGACGATTGGTTTGATGACGCGGGCATGGGGCCGATGGCGGGCTTGGCTTGGTGGGCGATGTTCATGGGTATGTCTCCCTTGCCGCCATTAGCGTTTCGAGACGATCACGACGTGCGGCCGTGGCGCGGGGGGGGGGGTAGGCCCGCGCCACGGCCGGGGCTCATTTCACGATGAGATGCTCAGGCCCGTAGGGGAAGCCGGTGATGTTGCGGTTGCCTTCCTCGGTGATGACGAGAATATCGTGCTCGCGGTAACCGCCGGCGCCGGGCTGGCTCTCGGGGATGGTGATCATCGGCTCCATCGAGACCACCATGCCCGGCTGCAGAACGGTCTCGCAATCCTCGCGCAGCTCCAGCGCGCCTTCGCGGCCGTAATAATGGCAGAGCACGCCGAACGAATGGCCATAGCCAAATGAGCGATATTGCAGCAGCCCCTCGGCGGCGTACATTTCATTCAGCTCCCGCGCGATCTCGGCGCAGCTCTTGCCCGGCACCAGCAGCTCCTTGCCGCGGTCATGAACCTGGCAGTTGAACTCCCACAGGCGGAGATTTTCATCGCGCGCGGTTTCGGCGAACAGCGTGCGCTCGAGCGCGACATAATAGCCCGCCACCATGGGGAAGCAGTTGAGGCTGAGAATGTCGCCGCGCTCGATCTTGCGGCTGGTCACCGGGTTGTGGGCGCCATCGGTGTTGATACCGGACTGGAACCAGGTCCAGGTATCGAGCAGCTCGCCATGGGGCCAGGTTTTGGCGATTTCGCGCACCATGGTGGCGGTCGAGTGCAGCGCCACCTCGTGCTCGGGCACGCCGACCTTGATGGCTTCCACGCAGGCCGCGCCGCCAATGTCGGCGATCTTGGCCATTTTGGTGATGTGCTCGATCTCCTCGGCGGATTTGATCATGCGCAGACGCTGGGCGGGAAAGGCGATGTCGACGAACTCGATGGCGGGGAATTCGGATTTGAGCAGGGCGAGCGTGTCGATGTTGATATGGTCGAACTCGATGCCCAGGCGCTTGACGCCACCCACCAGCTGGCGCACGGCGTGGAAGTAATTATCCTTTTGCCAGTCAGTGTACGTAATGTTGCCGCCATGGGTGCGGCGCCAGGGCTGGCCGCCATCGATGCCGGCGGAAACACTGGTGGATTGCTTGTGATCGACCAAAAGCCCATAGCGGCGGCCGAAATAGCAGAACATGAAATCTGAATAATAGCAGATATTGTGGTAAGAGGTGAACAGCGCGGCATCGACGTTGTGCGCGGCCATATAGGCGCGAATGGCGTTCAGGCGGCGCGTCATTTCGGCGGGGGAAAAGGTGGGCACGACCTTTTCGCCATTATTGGTGAAATCCTGCAAACGTTCCCGTTCCATGGCGTTTTCCTTTAGAAATTCTCATGATTTAGACTTGGCGTCCTCGCTCAAATGACCCGTATTTCCTTATGTGGTCAAATGATATGTTTTCACCGAATTGTTGAGATTTTCTCATGTTAAACGCGACCAAACCCGGGGGCGGCGAGACGCGGAAACACAGCCGGACGGAGACCGTCCGGCTGTGCCCGGGGGGCGCGGCGCAGAGGGCGCCGGCGCAACGCCTTCAGGTGCGGGCGTAGGCCGTTGCGCCCGCCGGGCGCCGGGCCAGCAGCCAATAAACCAGCGCGGCCGAGCTTATGCCGGCTTCGAAACTCAGATCTCCCCAGCCGAGCACGTTGGTCATAAGCGGGCTGGCATAGGTGGAGGAGTTGGAGAACACCAGCGACAGCACGATGCCGACGATAAAGGCGGTGACGCCGGGCCAGTAAATGCCGTTGCGGTACCAGTAGCGGCCGGCGCCCCATTTCATCATGTCGGCGGAATGGTAATCGCCGCCGCGCAGGAAGTAATCGACGATCACGATCGCCGCCCAGGGGCCGGTCCAGAACACCATGTAGTTCAGGAAGTTCTGGTAGACATCGAAGAACTCGCCATAATAGACCACCGCGACCCGCACGCAGACCGTGAACAGCGCGATGACCGCCAGGGAGATGAGCCGGGTCATGGGCAGGCGCAGCGCCAGCAGCCCCAGGCTGGCCGTGTAGCCGTTGGGCACATTGGCCGCGACACCGCCGAAAATGACCGCGATGAGCAGCGGCACCATGAACCAGGTGGGCAGGAAATGCCCGAGCTGGCTGACCGGGTCGTTGCCGAGATTGCCGCCCACCGCGATGGCGAACACCACGCCGATGATCTCGCACAGCGTGAGGGAGACGAACTGGCCAAGCCCGGCGGAGAGGGCGATTTTTTTCCAGCTCATCGTGGGCGGGAAATAGCGGCTGTAATCGGAGGCGAAATTGGTCCAGCCGATGGGATAGGAAACGATGATGCCCAGCGCCACCAGCCACGCGCCAAACGAGCCCGTGTGGCTGTTGAAGCTGAACAGCTCTTGCGCCGGCACATGCGGCACCACGAAATAGGCGAGCCCGAAGAACAGCACCGCCAGCACCACGGCGATCATCCCCTCGGCGGCGATGATGGTGGCATGGCCATAAACCGCGACCAGGATCTCGGCCGCCAGCACCACCCCCAGCGCCACCCACACCGCGCCATGGCCGCCAAAGCCGGCGAGGTTGAACAGCTCCTCCAGCGCCTGGGTGGCGACGATGGAGTTGATCGAGAACCAGCTGAGCGCCGAGACGACGTTGACGATCTTGGGCAGCACGGAGCCGAGCTGGCCAAAACACACGCGCGATGTCATCATGCCCGACGTGCCCGTGCGCGGCCCCTGGATCGAGGTCAGCCCGACCATCAGGCAGCCGATGAGGTTGCCGACCAGAATGGCCAGGATGGATTGGGTGAAGGTGACGCCAACCGAAAGGGCGAACGCGCCGGTGACGATGACGACATAATTGACATTGGCGCCAACCCATAATTTGAACAGCTCGAAGGCCGAGCCATGCCGATCCTTGGGGGGAATCGGGTCTATGCCGTGCTGTTCGATCGCGCCGACCTTGTCGGTCGCGATGACGGCGTGAGCCATATCACTTGTCATTACGTTATCCTCCAGATTTTATTATGAGATGTTGGGGGGGCGCGGGGCGCGCGCGCTTCAGCTTGGCTGAAAATAAGGCTCGCCCCGCAAGGCGGCCGATATGCCGGCGACGGTTACATCGAACAGCAGCTTGCCTTTGGCCGCCGTCGCCGCCGCGGGCGAGGAGAGGCAGCCCGAAGGCGGGGTCCAGGCGGGCAGCGGCGGAAACACGGTGTAGGGCGGAAATTTCGCCGGCGGCTGCGCGGGGGCCAGCGCCATGTCCACCAGCTCGGGCTTGAGGTGGAGCATCAGCGAGGTTTCGAGAATGCCGCCATGCTCGACATCCCAGCCCGTGAAATCGGCCGGGAAAACCTGCCCGATGGTGTCTTCGGTCACGAAATCCCAATAGGAGATCACGAGGACATGGAAATCCTCGATGCCGGCCCATTTCAGCTCCTGGATGGCCAGCTCTATGCCTTCGGTGGCGAAAGGCATGTTTTCATAATGCCCGTTCATCACCGCCACGCGGCGCACGCCATGGCGGCCGAACTCCTTCAGCACATCCTTGAGCGCCAGGCTGAGGGTGTGGCCATCGAGGCTGGTGGTGCCGCATAAATGGTTGCCGCCGCCGCTTTTTTGCTGGGATTTGGCGCCATAGGCGAAAGGCGGGGCCACCAGCGCGCCGATATTTCGCGCCACCGCCGCGGAAATGGCGGTGGGGATGATGACGTCGGGGTTCATGGACATATGCGGCCCGTGCTGCTCGAGCGCGCCGAGCGGCAACAGCACCGGCTGGCGCTCATCCTGCACACGGCGGCGATACTCGGTCCATGCCAGCTCGTCGATCATGACGTTAACCATCGGCGTTCAGTTCCTCTCGTTGAATACGGCCTCGCGCCGCGTGACGTTCCTCGTTTCCGCCCATCGCTTATCCGGCTCGTGGCCGGTTTTTGCCTTGCGCGATCGGCGTGCCCCTTGCAAACCGGCAGATCTTTCCTTTGCCGGCGCTGTCTGATAAAGTGAGTTTTCTTCAAGCAAAAATCTTTGTCAAACGAGAAAAACTCACAGAAAAATGAGAAAAACTCATCTAACACCTCATCCAGACAAGGAGCCGAGATGGGCTACGCGCCGCTGAACGCCTTGAAAGTGTTTGAGGCGGTGTTTCGCCATGGCACCTTTTACGGCGCGGCCGAGGAGCTGAATGTCACCCCTTCGGCGATCAGCCATCAAATGCGCCATTTGGAGGAGTGGCTGGGCACCAGCCTGCTCGACCGGCGCGGCAAGCAGCTTAAATTCGGCGCCCATGCCGTCTCGCTGGCCGGGGCGCTGCGTTTGGCGTTCTCGGACATAGACCGCGCCTGCCAGGAGGTGCGGCGGAAAAACAAGAACCAGCAACTGACCGTCGCGGTCATTCCCTCGGTCGCCATTTGCTGGCTCATTCCAAGGCTGGCGCTGTTCCGGGAGCTGGAGCCCAAGATCGACCTCAAGATCGTTTACGCCATTTTCGGGCATGAGATTAACTTCGAGGATGTCGATATCGCCATTGTCTATGCGGATGAAAAACCCGTCATCCCCAAGATGGAGACCATGCAGTTTCTCTCGGGCGCCAGCACGCCGGTGTGCAGCCAGAGCTTCATCGCCGGGCATCCCGGTCTGGACAGCCCCGAAGCCATCGCCCGCTGCAACCTGCTGCACGATACCGATACCACCGGCTGGCATGACTGGCTGGGCGAGGCTTACCCCGCCAAAAACGGCATGCTGGCCGATGTCGTGTTTGGGGATTTCAACCTGCTGCGCGCCGCCGTGCTGGCGGGCCAGGGCATCGCGCTGTGCCCCACCGCCATCATCCGCGACGATCTGGCGGCGGGGCGGCTGACGCAATTATCGGGGCGCACCATCAATGAGCACTATAATTACTTCGCCCTCCGCCGCGCCTTGCCGGAAAGCGGACCGGTTGACATTTTCTTCAACTGGCTCATCCGCATGGCCGCCACACCATGAGCACCCGCCCGCGATGATCGCCGCCCGCCTGCCCTTCGTGCCGCCCGAAGCCGCGCTTGCCGCCTTTGCCGGCACGCCGGACCTCGCCTTTCTCGACAGCGCCGCGCGCCATGACCCGCGGGCGCAAACCAGCTATCTCTGCCTCGCGCCCCGCGCGGTGCTGCGGCTGGAGACCGACCCGTACACGCGCTTGCGCCGCTGGATGGCGGGCTTTACCCCACCGCCCCGCCCGGCGGACTGGCCGTTTGCGTTCGCGGGCGGGGCGGTGGGGTGGATTGGTTACGATCTGGCCCGGCGCGCCGCCGGGCTGCCCAGCCGCTTTGCCCCGCTGCCCGGCCTGCCCGGCGGGTGGTTTGGGCTCTATACCCAGATTTTGGGCTTCGACCTCGCCCGCCGCGAGCTGGTTTATCTGGGCCCGGCCGAGGAGCTGGCCAGTGTGGCCGCGCGGCTGCTCAACGCCCCCGCCCCGCCGCCACCGCCCGCCCTGGCCTGGCGCGCCGAAACGCCGCCGCCCGTCTACCGCCAGCGCCACGAGGCGTTGAAGGCCTATATCGGGGCGGG
>JAJXWD010000027.1 GCA_021781835.1 Pseudomonadota bacterium
CCACCTTGGCCAGCACCGAAAAATCCACAAAACTGTCATTGATCGGCGTGATCAGCGTATCGGCGAAGGAGTGGGCATAGCGCGAGATGTAATTATCCGAGCCCGGACAATCCATCACGATCACCTCGGCGCCCTGCAGGGTCAGCATATTCAGCGCCGCCTCGAAATTGGCGCGGTCCTCGGCCTCGGCCTCGGGCCGGTGGTCTTTCTGCGAGCGATAAACCAGCGCGAAATGCGGCATCGGCAGCTCTATGCCGCGCGCCTCCATAAAGGCGCAGCGCGCATCGAGCGTACCGCCGAGCGTGCCCTGGCGGGCATCGAGGTCGAGCGCGCCCACCCGGTAGCCCTCGCGCAGCAACGAGACGACGACATGAATACAAGTGGTCGATTTGCCCGACCCGCCCTTCTCATTGCCCAGCACAATGAAATATGGCCGCCGCAGGGCGCTGATCGTCGCCAAATCGTCTCTCCATCAAGCCTGAATTGCGCCTCCGACCTTACCCGATCGGCGCGATTCGCACCGCAGCTTGCGTGGTTTGGTTCCAAAATCCCCTGCCGATAGCGGCAGGGTTGGCAATTTTCCACAGCAAAAACAAGCAACGGCCTGTTTTTAAATCATTCCCCCAGCTTCACGCGCGCGGCAAATCCGGCAAAGCTCACCAGCGCCGCGGCCACGAAATCGCGGGTGGCGGCATCGGCCAGTTCACCATTGGCGAATTTTTGCGCCGCCGCGGCGATAAACACTTCCGGCTGGCCCATCAGCTGCACGCTCAGCACCCCCAGCGTCTGGCGCAGCGGATATTGCGCGCGCGCCGTGCCCAGCACGCCCGGCGAGGCGCCCATGATCATCGCGGGCTTGCCCCCCAGCGTGTTGTTGGGGCGCGAGGCCCAATCGATGGCGTTTTTGAGCGGCGCGGGAATGGAGGCATTATATTCGGGCGTCGCGAACACCAGCGCATCGGCGGCCAAAATCTCCGCCCGCAACCGCTCCACGGGCGCCGGAAACCTGCCCTCGCGCTCCAGATCGGTATTGATCAGCGGCAAATCCCCAATCCCGGCGATCACCAGCTCATGCCCCGCCCCGGCCAGCATCCCGCCGGCGGTGCGCAGCAAGGCGCTGTTCCACGAATCCTTGCGCAAACTGCCCGAAATACCCAAAATTTTCATGGCCATTCCCCCCTCAGGCCCCAACCCTACCAGAAGTTCTGGCCCCGTGGAGGCGTTTTTCATCAATGCCGGCCATAAAAGCAAAAAAGAATCCGCCCCTTTTTGCCAAAAAGGGGCGGCCCAAAAAACCTTACCCCTTTTCCTCGGGGGTAATTTTAGTCTTGATAAGGGGTTACTTGCCCGTCATCAGCCGGTCCACCAGCTCCTTCACGGTCGGAATGAAGCCGTTCGAATAAAACGGATCGGTCCCGAAGCGATAAGCGTTATGCCCGGCGAACATCAGATTATCATCCATCGCCGCCTCGTCGCCCGGCGCCGCATGGGCGATGTTTTGCAGCGATTTCTGGATGCAGAAGCTGCGCGGATCGGCCTTCTTGCCATTGTCGAAATCCGGCCCGACCTGGCTCCAGTTGGAAAACCGGCATTGCGAGAGGCAGCCCATGCAGTTCACCTGGTCTTCATGAATCTGCTCGGCTTCCTTGGGGGTCTCGAACACCAGGGTCGAATCCGGCGTGCGCAGCGCCTCCGTATAGCCCTGCGCCTCCCAGCCGCGCACATGCTCCAGATCGATGGGCGTCAGATAGACCTTGCGCTTGCGCACCCCCACCCCATACTCGGCCACATGCTCGCCCACCGGCTCGGGCGAAAACGCCACCTGCCGCTCGGAGCGGTCGCGCAGGCCCTGCAAAAACCGGTTATTGACCGCCGAGGAATAAAACCCCGTCGGGCTGAAGCGGTTCAAAAACACATCGCCCGGCTTGAGGCTCAGCAGCCGGTCCTTCCAGGCTTGCGGAATCGGGCTTTCCTTGGTCAGCAGCGGGCGGGTGCCGAACTGAAAGGCGATCGGCCCGATCTCGGGATTGTCGATATAATCCTCCCACTCCTCCAGCGCCCACACGCCGCCGGCCATGATGATGGGGGTCGTCTCCAGCCCAAACTCGCGCATCACCTTGCGCAGCGCCACCAGCCGCGGAAACGGGCTTTCGGGCTTGTTCGGGTCTTCCGAGTTGGAAAGCCCGTTATGCCCGCCGGCCAGCCAGGGGTCTTCATAAACCACCCCGCCCAGCAGCTCGGCCGCCTTGTGATAGGCGCGCTTCCACAGCGCCGAAAAGGCCCGCGCCGACGACACGATGGGATAATAATGCACATTGAAATGCTGGGCGATTTCGGAAAGCTTGTAGGGCATGCCGGCGCCGCAGGTAATGCCGTTCACCAGCCCCTTGGTGCGCTCCAAGATCCCGTTGATCACGCGCTCCGCGCCGCCCATTTCCCACAGCACGTTCACATGCAGCCGGCCCTTGCCGCCCGAGATGTCCCACGCCCGCTGCACCTGCGCCACGCCGCCCTCGATCCCGTAAGCCACCAGCTCCTCGTGGCGGTCGCGGCGGGTACGGCCGCGGTAAATCTGCGGGATGATCTTGCCATCCTTGTCGTAGGAATCGGCATTGACCCCGGAAATGGTCCCGGCCCCGCCGGCCAGCGCCCAATGCCCGGCCGAGACGCCATTGCTCGCCGAGACACCCTTGCCACCTTCCACGAGGGGGAGAATTTCCGCGCCACCCATGCGGACGGCATTCAACAGTTTCATATAAGACGACCTCAACCCGGCCGCCGCCCCTGGATTGGGACGCCGCCTCGCGGCCGCTTCTATTACAATTCCGTCCCCCCCGTGAAGCTTTTATTCACCCCCAGCTTTGCACGCGGGCCAACTCTTGCCTAAATGCCGGCCATCATGGAGCTGTCATTCACCGAAGACGAAATCCAGCGTTACTCGCGCCACATCTTGCTGCGTGAGCTGGGCGGCGCCGGCCAGGCCAGGCTGCGCTCTGGGCGCGTGCTCATCGTCGGCGCGGGCGGGCTCGGCTCGCCGCTGGCGCTCTACCTGGCCGCGGCCGGGGTCGGCACGCTGGGGCTGGTCGATGACGACCTGGTCGAGCTGTCCAACCTCCAGCGCCAGGTTCTGCACACCACCGCGCGCCTCGGCACGCCCAAGGTCGCCTCGGCGGCGCAGGCGCTCTCGGCCCTCAACCCTCTGGTCACGCTCAACCGCCACCAAACCCGCCTGACGGCCGCGAACGTCCACGGCCTCATCGCCGACTATGATATCATCGCCGACGGGTCGGACAATTTCGCCACCCGCCATCTGGTGGCGGATGCCTGCGTGGCGGCCAAAAAAACCCTGGTCAGCGCCGCCGTGCTGCGGTTCGAGGGCCAGCTCGCCACCTTCAAGCCCCATATCGGCGGCCCCTGCTATCGCTGCCTGGTCCCCGAGCCCCCCGACGAAGCCCCCAGCTGCGCCCAGGCCGGGGTGCTCGGCGCGGTCACCGGCGTCATGGGCACGCTCCAGGCCACCGAGGTGCTCAAGGAGCTCACCGGCATCGGCCAGTCGCTCGCCGGCCATTTGCTGCTCTGGAACGCGCTCGACATGCAATTCCGCAAGGTCAAACTGCCCAAGGACCCCGCATGCCCCGTCTGTGGCTGACCCTCCTGCCCGCCTGCCTGCTGCTCACCGCCCAGGCCGCGCCGCCCCAAACACCCCCCCCCGCCCCGGCGGCAACGGCGCCCGATCCAGGCCCGGGCCCCGGTCCCGGTGTCGGCAGCGTCACCAAGCTGCCCCTGCCCCGCTTCGTCTCGCTGCGCTCCGACCAGGTCAATTTCCGCGCCGGCCCAGGGTTCCAGTACCCCGTCACCTGGGTCTATCAGCGCGCCGGCCTGCCGGTCGAGATCATCGGCGAGTTCGATGTCTGGCGCCAGGTCGTGGCCCCCGATGGCGGCACTGGCTGGGTGCACGAGGCCACCATCCGCGCCCGGCGCACCTTCTACGTCACCGCCCCGCGCGCCGTGCTGCGCAACGCCCCCACCGCCACATCCAGCCCCGTCGCCTATCTCGACCAGGGCGTCTCCGGCGATTTGCTCCGCTGCGGCAAGGGCAGCGCGTTCTGCCAGGCCGCGGTCGGCCATAAAACCGGCTACCTCGCCCGCGCCGACATATGGGGCCTGTTCACGGGCGAGACCATCGCCCCCTGAGCCGCGCGCCAAACCCGCCGCAAGGTAAACCAAAAGTAAAACCCGCCATGCCCCCCTGAGGATTTTTACAAAAAAAATGTTTTCCACAGAAAAGGACTCGGGAGCACCCTGTTACACATTGCCCGAGCACCCGCGTATCTCTACTGTATTTGGTAGTCGAATTTAGGGGACCCACAACATGGAGTGGACAGACGAGACCATCGCAAAGCTACGCGCGCTTTGGGACGAAGGTTTGTCTACGGCTGAGATCGGCCGGCGCTTGAACATTTCCAAAAACGCCGTGGTCGGCAAGGCGCACCGGCTCAACCTGCCCGCCCGTCCCTCGCCCATCCGCCGCACCGAGGGCGAAGCCGCGCCCAAGCCCGTGCCGCCCAAGCGCACCCAGGGCCCCACCCTGCCGCCGCTGGCCGCCTCCATCGCCGCGCCCATGGCGCCGGTGCGCACGCTCATGGCCGCGCCCAAGCCGGCCCAGCGCGCCACGCCCTGCTGCTGGCCCATCGGCGAACCGGGCAAGCCAAGCTTCCATTTCTGCACCGCCGCCGCCACCCCCGGCAAACCCTATTGCGAGGAACACGCCGCCATCGCCTATGTGCGCGTGCGCGACAAGCGCGAAGACGCCGCCTAACCGCCCAGCGCGCGCCTCTCCCTCCCGGGCGGGCCATCGGGCCCGCCCGTTTGCATGTCCGCGGAATTTGTTTCGTATAAAAAACAAAATCACCGCGCACAGTCGCGTCAAGGCCGGGTTTCTCCCTCCTTCGCCGCAACGCAGCACATGTTTCCCGTTGATAAACAGCCCCCCAGGGGCTTAAAATGCCAAGGTCGGCCATCAAGGCCGCCAATAAAACGCCCCGCACCCGGGACAACCCGGGGCCTGAGAGGTAACGATATGGAAACAGCTCAAGACGACCAAGCCCGGCATGAAGGCGCCATTTTCACCGGCATTGTCAAATGGTTCAACCCCGGCAAGGGCTATGGCTTCATCGCCCCCGACACGGGCGGCAACGATATTTTCGTCCATATCAGCGCCGTGCAGCATGCGGGCCTGCGTAAACTCAATGAAGGCGAGCGCGTCCGCTTTTCCCTGCAAAACCGCGAAGGCCGCTTTGCCGCCATCGGCATCGAACGCCTGCACTAGAGCGGGATGCGTTGTAACGCACCCGCTCTAGTCATATTTAACGATCAATTTCATTGGTTTAGGTTGCATCTGTCGACTCAATCTAAACCAATATTGATCTAGCGCGACAACTCAGACGTTCACAATATTTCATATTGCCAACGTCTGCCTCCAAATCACGCTAGATTATTGATTTTCCCAGCGTCCACCACGTTTCTGAACCCCAGCCGATTTCAGAAACGCAACATGAGGGCCGGCCGGCGCCGCGCGCGCCGGCCATGCCCTGGCCGCGCCCCGCAACCGCCGGTAACGGCGTCTGTCCATCTTTGTAACTTTCGCGCCGTTGCGCCTCACGCCTGCCCGGCCAATATAGCCCCCACCAGCCGGAGCAGAAAACCGCCATGACCGAGCCGCACGCGGGCCTCGCCCCCGAAACCGCCACCCCCCTGCCGCTCCACGGCGTGCGCCCCGAAGGGCTCGCCGCCCTGCTCGCCACCCTGCCGCCCGCCATCGGCGCGCTCGCCCGCCTGCAAGGCTTCACCGCCGCCCCCGGCAAGCTCCTCCTGCTCCCCGATACCACCGGCACCGCCCCCGCTGGCGCCCTGCTCGGCCTTGGCGCCCTGCCCGCCCTGCACGGGTTCGGCGCCGCCCCCGCCATCCTGCCCGCGGGCAGCGCCTGGCACATCGCCCCGGGCGACTACCCCGCCGAAGAGGCCGCGCTCGGCTTCCTGCTCGGCGCCTACCGGTTCACCAATTACAAAACAAAACAAAATCCCTTGGCGCAATTATCTCGCGCCAATCTTTCAAAACGAACCCTCGCCCTGGCCGAGGCCGCCAGCCTGGCGCGCACCCTCATCAACACCCCCGCCAACGATCTCGGCCCCGACGAGTTCGCGCAAGCGGCCCTGCGCGTCGCCAACACCCATGGCGCCACCACCGAACTTGTCGAGGGCGCTGAATTGGCGGCGCGCTACCCCACACTCGCCCTGGTGGGTGCCGGCTCGGCGCGCGCGCCGCGTGTGGTTGTGCTGCGCTGGCAAGGCCCCACCGCTCCGCCCGCCGCCCCGCTCATCTCGCTCTGCGGCAAAGGCGTTTGTTTCGACACTGGCGGCTACGACCTCAAGCCCAGCGCCGCCATGCTGCGGATGAAAAAAGACATGGCGGGCGCTGCCATTTTGCTCGCCCTCACCCAGGCGGTCATGCAACTCGGCCTGCCGCTCCGCCTGGAGTTGCGCCTCGGGCTGGTCGAGAACAGCGTATCTGGCACCGCCATGCGCCCGGGCGACATCGTGCGCACCCGCGCCGGCAAAACCGTTGAAATCGGCAATACCGACGCCGAAGGCCGCCTGGTGCTGTGCGACCTGCTGAGTGAAGCCGCCGAAGCCGCTCCCGCCTGGCTGCTCGATGCCGCCACCCTCACCGGCGCGGCGCGCGTGGCGCTCGGCCCCGATCTTCCAGCCCTGTTCTGCACGCATGACAGCCTGGCGGAGACCTTGCTGCAAGCCGGCCGTGCCGCCCACGAACCATTCTGGCGCCTGCCTTTGCATGCCGATTATCAATCCTGGCTCGACTCCCCGGTGGCCGATCTGTGCAACGTCTCGAGCAAACCTCATGCCGGGGCCATCACCGCGGCGTTGTTTTTGCAACAATTTGTCCCCGCCGCCACGCCCTGGGCACATCTCGATGTCTATGGCTGGAACGACAATTCCCGCCCCGGCCGCCCCGAAGGCGGCGAAGCCCAAGGGCTGCGCGCCCTGCTCGGCGCCCTTGAGCTGCACGCATACGGCGAATCCCCCTGAAACAACACCGGTTTTTCCCGTCAGCGTTTGCAGTGAAACAATTTTAATACAGATATATATTGCATCTTTACGATACCATCCCCATAACACCGCAATGTTTTGAAGGTGTGCCAAAATCATTAGGCACGCAGGGCGCAAGCCCCGCCCTTGTCAATTCAACCTCTGCCAGTGCCCAAACAACGCTGGCGGATAAAGCCTGTGACAAAAACGGTGGGAATTTCGGCGCTGCGCACCCTGGAAATCCTCGATCAGATCGCGTACTGATCATTTCCGGGACGCCCTGTTTTTGCTGCACCTGCGAAACATCGACCCGTGATTGCTAATTAAGGATCAAAAAATGGCAGCTGCCCCTCTCTCCTCCGACCAGTTGGTCGGTATCCTGCGTGATACCATCGTCTCGCTCGTTCGCCGCGACGGTGTGGATTTGTCGGCCCGCCAGCTGGCTGTGTTTCTAACCTGCTATCTCACCGAAGGCGGCCACACCGTGCGCGGTCTGGCGCAAGACCTCAACGTCTCCAAACCCGCCATCACCCGCGCGCTCGACCGGCTGACCGAGCTTGACTATGTCCGCCGCAAGGTCGACCCCTCGGATCGCCGTTCCGTGCTCGTGCAGCGCACCGTCAAGGGGGCTGCATTCCTGCGCGAAACGCGTCATATTATGACCGATGCTCTCGCCAACAACAAAGAAGCCCCAGCCAGCGGCGGCCGCCGTTCTGCGGGCTAAGCCCTTGTCCCGCCGCGTTCTCGCGGCGGCGCTCGGCTGTTTTTGCCTGTCTGCGCCGGCCCTGGCGCAGACAGCCCCCCTCTCCCTCACCCCGGCCGATCAAACCCTGATCTCCCAGGTCGAGACCTACCTCAACGCCGAAAAAGGCCTCACCGCCAATTTCCTGCAAGTGGCCGATGACGGCTCCACCCGCACCGGCAAGGCGTGGCTCGAGCGTCCCGGCAAAATGCGCTTCGAATACGACCCGCCCGACCCGCAACTCCTGGTCGCCGGCTTTGGCGTGCTCACCTATTACGACCCGCAACTCGGCCAGACCAGCAACATCCCGCTCAGTTCCACGCCGCTCGGCATTCTGCTCGCCAAACATGTCGATCTCACCTCCGCCGGCGTCGCCGTCACCGCCATTTCCCGCGAGCCGGGCGAAGATGACATCACCCTCGTCCGCAAGGGCAAGGAATCGGAAGGCACCCTGACCCTGGTGTTCGCCACCGACCCGCTGGAGCTGCGCCAATGGGTGGTGACCGACGCCCAAGGCCACCAGACCCGCGTCAGCCTCTACGATGTCATGCCCGGCGGCCCCTACCCCGATTCGCTGTTCCAGTTCTCAGCGCCCGGCAATAATTCCAATTTCAATTCCGGCGGCTAACCAATGTCCCTCACCATCGCGACCTGGAACATCAATTCCGTGCGCCTGCGCCAAAATCTGCTGGCCGAGCTGCAAACCGCCCTGACCCCCGACATCATCTGCCTCCAGGAAACCAAAGTCCCCGACGAGCTGTTCCCCGAGCATCTCGCCGGGCAGCTCGGCATGCCCCACCTGCTCAGGCGCGGGCAAAAAAGTTACAATGGCGTCGCCATTTTATCCCGCCTGCCCCTCACTTTGGCCGAAGACACGCCCGATTGGTGCAACAAATCAGATTGCCGCCACCTCTCCGCCCATGTCGCCCTGCCAGGCGCGCCCCTCACGCTGCATAATTTCTACGTCCCCGCCGGCGGCGACATTCCAGATCGCTCACAAAACGAAAAATTCGCCCACAAGCTGGATTTCCTGGCCGAGGTCACCGCCCATTTCGCCAAATACCCGCCCGCGCGCGCGGTGCTGGTGGGAGACCTCAACATCGCCCCGCTCGAGCATGATGTCTGGAGCCACAAGCAACTGCTCGACGTGGTCAGCCACACCCCCATCGAGGTGGCGGCGCTCTCCGCCTGGCAGCAAACCGGCTGGGTCGATGCGGTGCGCCATTTCGTGCCCAGCAGCCAGAAGCTCTACACATGGTGGTCCTACCGCAACCGCGACTGGGCAGCCTCCGACCGCGGCCGTCGGCTCGACCATGTCTGGGTCACCCCAGACCTCGTCCCCGCCCTGCGCGCCCACCACATCTTGCGCGCCGGCCGGTCCTGGCCCCAACCCTCAGACCATGTGCCGGTCTCGGTAACGCTCGCGCTGTAGTGCCATTCCTGCATGGCACTATCGCCTAATCTTCACGTGCGCCCGCCCATGCTGCGCCGCATATAAGCAGCCCAACGGAGTGTCGCTGATGAAGCTGTCTTTACCAAAACCCGCCCTCATCGGCCTGGCCTTTCTGGCCGGCATGGTCGTCGCCGCCCTCACCAGCTAAACCTCCCAAAATTTCAAAATTTTCTGGGGCCGCCTGTTCAGGTCTCTTCAACCGCTAGATCAATATTGGTTTGGATTGAGTCGACAGACGCAAGCTAAACCAATGAAATTGATCGTTAAAGCATAACTAGAGCGGGTGCGTCATAACGCATCCTGCTCTAGCGTTCTCCTCGCGGTTTTACAAAAAACGAGAATCCTTGGGGGGAGCTTTTTGTAAAAAGCTCCCCCCAAACCCCTCTCAAAAACTTTTAATAGTTTTACAGTTCTGGCGCCGGGTTCACGCGCCAGCCCGTCTCGCCGGGCTCGCAAAACATCGGCACGGCATTGGCGGTCAGCCCTTCCTTGGGCAGCCCCATCAAATCGCGCAGCGCCCGAAACACCCCGCCATGCGCCACCACCAGCAGCGGCCCCGGCAGCGCCAGCACCCGCGCCATCACCGCCTCCACGCGCATCGTCAGCGCGGCAAAGCTCTCGGCGCCCTCTGGCGTGTAGCGCCCCTCCAGCCATTCCGGAAACCACGGATTGAGCGGCTTGCCCTCCATGCCGCCAAACACCACTTCCCGCAGCTCAGCCTCAAAAGAGACCTCAAGCCCGAGAAATTCATTCACAATGCTGGCCGTCTCGCGGGCGCGGATCATCGGCGAGGCAACAATCCGCGCAATCCCCCGCCCCGCCAAACGCGGCCCAGCCCCACCCGCCTGGGCGCGGCCCGTGGCATTGAGCGGAATATCAAGCGCCCCCTGGCTCAGACCCGCGGCATTATAATCGGTCTCGCCATGGCGCAAAAACCAAAAGGCAACCGGCGCCAGGGACACTCAAGCCAACCCTTCGCCGGCCAGCGCGCGCGCCACCGCCGGGCGCGCCTTCATGCGCTCAAAATGCGCGGCCAGATTCTCCGGCAGCTTGATCTGCGCCCGCCCGACCGACCAGAACTCGATGCAAAACAGCATGGCATCGGCAACCGAATAAGTGCCCAGCAGATAAGGCTTGGCCCCCAGCATATGGCTGAGCGCCTTCAGCCCATCGGTGGCAATATCGCGCCCGGTCTGGGCAATGGCGGGCTCATCGGCGGCGGTGGGGGTAAAGCGCGCCGGGCCAAAAATGCGCGCAAACCCGCGCATATGCACGGTCGCCACCATATAATCCAGCACTTCCAGCAGCCGCGCCTCGGCCTCGGCGCCTTCAGGAATCATCCCAAGCGTCGGGTTGGTCTTGCCCAGCCACCAGGCAATGGCGGGCAGTTCGGTCAGCAGCGTGCCATCATCGCGCACCAGCGCCGGCACCTTGGCCTTGGGGTTGATCGCGATGAACTCCCCCTTGAACTGCTCGCCCTTGGCGAGATCCACCTTCACCCGCTCAAACGGCTTACCGATCTCCTCGAGCATGATGTCGATGGCGACCGAGCAAGCGCCCGGAAAATAGAACAGCTTCATGCGCTCACCCCCACAAGGCCGGGTCAGTCGAACAGCGAGCTGACCGAGCTTTCGGTTGAGATACGGCGCATGGCCTCCGCCAACAAGGGGGCGATGGAAAGCTGGCGGATATTATGCGCCAGCCGCACGGCCTCGGTGGCCATGATCGAATCGGTAATGGTCATCATGCCGATGGGCGAAGCCGCGATGCGCGCCACCGCGCCGCCCGAGAGCACGCCATGCGAGACATAAACCTCCACCGACTTGGCGCCGTTGGCGAGCAAGGCCTCGGCGGCATTGCACAGTGTGCCGCCTGAATCGACGATGTCATCGATCAGAATGCAGTCGCGCCCCTCCACATCGCCGATGATGTTCATCACCTCCGAAACCCCCGCCCGCTCGCGGCGCTTATCGATGATGGCGAGGTCCGTATTCAGCCGCCGGGCGATGATGCGCGCGCGCAGCACGCCCCCCACATCCGGCGACACGATCATCGGGTTCTTATTGGCGAACCGCTCCTCGATATCGCGGGCAAACAGCGGCGCGGCCGGCAGATTATCGACCGGAATATCGAAAAACCCCTGGATCTGCCCGGCATGCAAATCCATGGTCAGCACGCGGTTGGCGCCCGCCTCGGTAATGATATTGGCCACCAGCTTGGCCGAAATCGGCGTGCGCGGGCCAGATTTCCGATCCTGGCGGGCATAGCCGAAATAGGGGATGACCGCGGTGATGCGGCGCGCCGAGCCCCGGCGCAGCGCATCGAGCGTGATCAGCAGCTCCATGAGATTGTCATTGGTCGGGTACGAGGTCGACTGCACCACGAACACATCCTCGCCGCGCACATTTTCATGCACCTCGACGAACACTTCCATATCCGCGAAGCGGCGGACGGAAGCCTTCGCCAGCGGCAAATTCAACCCCGCGGCGACAGCCTCGGCCAGCGGACGGTTGCTATTGCAGGCGACAATCTTCATGCTCGAGTTCCCCGTGAGTTCGCGCGCGGTTTAGCAACGGGCGTCCCCCAAGTAAATCAACCAGAGAGCGCGCGTGACCGTTCTGTTGCAGCCTTCATGGCCTCCAGAAAGTTTTTTGGCCAGGCGTCATCGGCGCGCAACACTTTCAGCGCCTCGGCGGTGGTGCCGCCGGGCGATGTCACGGCCACGCGGAGCGCCTCTGGCGTCTCGGCCGAGGCCGCCATCAGCGCCGCCGAGCCAATCACCGTCTGGCGCGCCATCAGCCGGGCCAGGTCGGCGGGCAGGCCGAGCGCGGTGGCCGCCTGTTCCATCAGCTCGGTGAGCAAAAACACATAAGCCGGCCCGCCGCCCGAAATCGCGGTCACCGGGTCGAGCAAGGCTTCCTCGTCAACCCAGGCGACCGCCCCGGTGGCGCCCAGCAGCGCCCCGGCCAGCCCGCGCTGGGCCGCGCTCACCCCCTGGCCCGCGCAAGCCACCGTCACGCCCTGGCGCACGGCGGCGGGCGTATTTGGCATGGCGCGCACAATCGCGCCCCCGCCCAGCAGCGCGCCAATGCCCGCCAAGGTCTTCCCGGCCATAATGGAAATAAACAAGGCCGTGCCGGCAAAGCGCCCGTAAGCGGGCAGCGCGCTGGCGGCGCTCTGGGGTTTCACGGCCAGCACCACCGCCTCGGGCACAAAGCCGGGCGGAATATCCTCAGCCCCGGCCACCACCGTCACGCCCTCACCGGCCAGCGCCCGCGCCGCCTCCGAAGGGTCAACCACCACGGCCTGCGAAAGCCCCTGCTCGCGCCATCCGGCGAGCAGGGCGCTGCCCATGCGGCCACCGCCGACGAGCAGAAGATTGGGAAGAGCGATCATGCCCGGCTTATGTCACGCTTCACCGGCACACTCCAGCATGGCGGCCTCCAGCGCCTCATCGGCCCCCTTGCCGCCCCAGATGACAAACTGAAACGCCGGAAAAAACCGCTCACATTCACAAATGGCGATATCGATCAAATCCTCCATCGACTCCGCCGAAGCCCCCGGCTGCCCGCGCAGCAGCGCGGCATGACGGTAAACCGGCATGCCGCTCTCCTCATCGAGCCCAAAATGCCCAATCCACAGCCGTTCATTGGCCTTGGCCAGCAGCTCATAAACCGCGGCCTTGGGCCGGTGCGGGGCCTTCAGGTCAAAGGTCACCGACATATGCAGCGCCGAAATCTCATCCGACCAGCAAAAAAACAGGCCATAATCCGCCCATTTGCCTTGCGCCTCGGCGGCCAGCTCGGCGTCCGAGCGGCGGTCGAACATCCATTCATTGGCGGCGATCACCTGCTCGACAATGTCGAGCGGGTTGGCAACGGCATTGCTGTCGTCTTCCCGAAGGGCGAGGCTGGTCATGTGCACAGTCTCCTGAGCTTAAGTCGCGCCGGGTGAGACAATGCTGGGGTCATAGCCACAGTGTTTCTCCCCGCGACTCCGATTTTATTCAGATTCCCCAATCCCCGGCAATCAAAGAGTTCCACCCGCCCGAGTCGGAACCGATATTTTCACGCCCGGCGGATGACCAAGCCTTCACCTTTCCGTCACGCCTCCGGCCTTCATCTGGCCGCAAATCTCGCCCACATTGCCCCCATGAAGCTTTTCACCCTCCCCGCCCTCGCGCTCGGCGCCGCGCTCAGCCTCGCCGCCGCCGCCCACGCCCAAACCCCGCGTGACATCCAAAGCCAGATCGCCGCCGGCCAGTCCGCCCAGGCCATCACCGAGCTCAACAGCGTGCTCACCGCCCACCCCTCCAGCGCGGTGGCCTGGTATCTGCTGGCCGAGGCGCAAGACGCCCAAGGCAACGAGCAGGCGGCCGGCAGCGCGCTCGCCAAGGCCCAGTCGCTCAACCCGGCCATGAGCTTCGCCAACCCGCAGGATGTCGCATCCCTCCAGGCCCATATCAACAACAGCGCCCCGGCGGCCCCCTACGCGCCCCGCCATGCGGGCGGCCATACCGGCCTGCTGGTGGTCGGCGGGCTCATTTTGCTGTTCCTGGCCCTGCGCGCCTTTGGCCGCCGCCGCGCCGCCTATATGGGCGGCTACGGCCCGGCGCCGTTCCAGCAGCCCGGCTACGGCCCTGGCCCCTTCTACCCGCAAGGCGGCGGCGGCCTTGGCAGCTCCATCCTGGGCGGCCTCGCCGCCGGCGCGGGGTTTGCGGCTGGCGAGCGCATCATCGAAGACCTCACCGGCGGCAACCAGGCCAATGCCGGGCAAATCTTCACCAACCCCGGCGCCGATGACGGGCTGATGGGCAATCCCGGCTGGGGCGACAATTCCGGCGGCGGGCTGGATGATCTCAACAGTAACAGCTGGTCTTGACCGCAAAAAAAATGTGGGGGCTTTTTAAAAAAAGCCCCCACACCCGCAAAAACTTTTAAAATTTCAGCTTACGCGCGGCGCATGAAGGGGCCCCAATAGCGCGCCGTGCCGCCCAGCTCCGCCTCGATGCGCATGAGCTGGTTATACTTGGCCGTGCGGTCGGCGCGCGCCAGCGAGCCGGTCTTGATCTGCCCGCAATTGGTGGCGACCGCGAGATCGGCGATGGTCGCATCCTCGGTCTCGCCCGAGCGGTGCGACATCACGGCCGTATAACCGGCGCGGTGGGCAATCTCCACCGCTTCCAGCGTCTCGGTCAGCGTGCCGATCTGGTTCACCTTCACCAAAATCGAGTTCGCCACCCCCGCCTCGATGCCGCGGGTCAGGCGCACCGGGTTGGTCACGAACAAATCATCGCCCACCAGCTGCACCTTGCCGCCCAGCTTCTCGGTCAGCAGCTTCCAGCCCGCCCAATCATCCTCGGACGCGCCATCCTCGATCGACACGATCGGGTAGCGCGCCGCCAGATCGGCCAGATACTCAACAAACTGCGCCGCATCGAGCTTGCGGCCCTCGCCCTCGAGGTCGTAAATCCCGTCCTTGTAAAACTCGGTCGAGGCGCAATCGAGCGCGAAGGTGATGTCCTCGCCCGGCTTGTAGCCAGCCTTCTCCACCGCCTTGGTGATAAAGCCCAGCGCCTCGTCGGCCGATTTCAAGCCCGGCGCGAACCCGCCCTCATCGCCGACATTGGTGTTGTGCCCGGCATCGTGAAGCAGCTTCTTCAGCGTGTGGAACACTTCCGAGCCCCAGCGCACCGCTTCCGAGATGGACGACGCGCCCACCGGCTGGATCATGAATTCCTGAATATCGATCGGGTTGTCGGCATGCTTGCCGCCATTGACGATGTTCATCATCGGCACCGGCAGCGTGCGCGCCGCAACGCCGCCCACATAACGATAGAGCGGCATGCCGTTATCCATGGCCGCCGCCTTGGCCAGCGCCAGCGACACGCCCAAAATGGCGTTCGCCCCCAGCCGCGCCTTGTTCGGCGTGCCGTCCAGATCGAGCAGGATGTTATCAATGCCCACCTGGTCCTCGGCATCCAGCCCGGCGATGGCGTCGAGAATCTCGCCTTCCACGGCCTCCACGGCCTTCAGCACGCCCTTGCCGCCATAGCGGCCCTTGTCGCCATCCCTCAGCTCAACGGCCTCATGCGCGCCGGTCGAGGCGCCCGAAGGCACCGCGGCACGGCCCATCGCGCCTGATTCGAGCACCACATCCACCTCGACGGTGGGGTTCCCGCGGGAATCGAGAATCTCGCGGGCAATGATATCGGCAATCGCGGTCATGGTCTCACTGGCTCCTCGTGGATTATGTCCGCCCGGTAGCTTACCCGCCCCCTTTCCGCAAGCGCCGGCGGCCAAAAAACGCCCAAAACCGGCCCCAAACCTCAGGGCTGCGCGGCCAGCGCCAGGCGGGTCACGCTCACCTCCGCCACGCCCGCCCGCACCAGCCCCAGCCGTGCCGCCGCCGCTTCCGAGAGGTCGATGAGCCGGGGCCCATGGGGCATGCAATCATTCACCCGCACCACAATCGAGCGCCCATCCGAGACATCCGCCACCCGCACCTCGGTGCCCAGCGGCAGATAAGGCGAGGCCGCCGTATAGCTTTCCCCGGTAAAGGGCTCGCCGGTGCAGGTGCGGTGCAGCCCAGGCCCGGGCCGGTACCAAGAAGCCGTGCCCACCAGCGGCGCCCCCACCTCCAGATAGCGCGGCGTCGCATCGGCCACCGGGGCCGGCACCGGCGCCGGCGCGCTCAGCGCCACATGGGCGGCGGGCGCCGTGGCGCAGGCGCTCAACGCCGCCAGCGCGCCAACCATCAAAAGCCGGGGCCACAGGGCGGCGCCTAAGCGGCCGGAATGTCGCAGGGGCATTTCCATGCGTCATTCGTAACCCAAATCCCCCACCCTTGCATAGCTCCCCGCCTTAGAGCGGGGCGCGGCATGCCCGCGCACTCCCCCCAACACCAATCTACCGGCCGGTCAGGGGGCTGTTTCCTCAGGCATCGTGGCCGTCAAACTCAATGGCGGCATAGCCCACCACCCGCGCCTGCCCGCCGGCCGCCTCGCCCGAATTGCCCCGCGCCACCAGCTTGGGCGCCAGCCCGTGGCGCCCGGCCGCCAGCATCAGCCCATTGATCGGCAGCGCCCCGCAAGCCTGCTCGAAACAATAAAGCGGCTCGCCGTGCAATATGCGTGTCACCGTCTCCTCATCCACCCGCTCGGCGGCCTCGTGCGGGAGATGTTGCGACAGATCCGAGCTGATCACGATCAGCGTCTCCGGCCCGCCCCACAGGGCTTCGAGCACATCGGCCACCTCCTCGGCGCTGCATTGCCCCACCGCCAGCGGCACCAGCGTGAATCCGCCCAGCACGCTTTGCAAAAACGGCAGCTGCACCTCCAGCGAATGTTCGAGCGCGTGGGCTTCCTCGCTCACCACCACCTGGGGCATATGGGCAATTTTCGCCACCGCCGCCTGGTCAATGGCAATCTCCCCGATCGGCGTGGCGAATTTATCGGCCATCGGCAGGGCCAGCCCGCGCACCGGCACATTATGCGCGGGCCCCAGCAGCACCACCCGCCTGATGCTGCGCGCCTGCCCGGCCAGCAGCGCGAACGCCCGCCCGGCCACGGCGCCCGAATACACATACCCCGCATGGGGCACGATCAAAGCCTTGATCTCCGCGCCCCAATCCTCGGGCGCGGCCTGTTGCAAAAACGCGGTCACGGTCTGGCGCAGCAAGGCGCCATCAGCCGGATAAAACGCCCCGGCCACGGCTGGCGGACGCAACATGAGGCTCTCTCCTCACCTGATTTTTACCCCTTATAGCAGGGCGCGGGCCGGATGGGAGCGTTTTTCAACACCCTGGCCAGAGGCCCCGATATTTTATTTCCCATCGACAAACCATGATTTGCTTCCCCCAAGCGCCGCCGGCCCCGCCTTCAATGTTCGGCCAGCGCCAGAGCGGCGTATAGGTGGGGGCGCGCCTGGCGCAACCAAACGCTGAAGGCCAGCCCGGCAGCCAGCGTGACCGGGTATATTGCCGGCAGCCACGCCACCAACGGCGCGCTCACGGTGGAGAGCAACGTGAAATTGGTGCACACGCTCGTCAGGGCAACGCCAAGCCCCACGGCCGCGCAGACAGAAGCGCCCTGAACAATCGGGCCGGCCTCTTTGCGGCGCCGGATGACATAGCACATGATCGCGATCGCCGCCGCGGCCTGAAGGGCAATGATCCCGAGCGTGCCGATCCCGATCAGCACCGGAATCACCGCCGCGTAGGGATCGGCCCCGACGGACGCGATGCCGCCCAGGCAAATGACCGTCGCCAGCGAGATGGCAAGAGTGGCCGCGACGGGGACGTTTCGCCGTTCGTCGAACCGGGCGAGCACGCGGGGCAGCAACCCCTCCCGCGCGAGCGCGAACACATAGCGCGACGCGGCGGCATGGATGGCGATATAGGTGGCGAGCATGGAGGCGCAGAGCAAAACCCCCGCGACATCCGAGGCTATTTCACCGTCATATCGTTTGATCAGGTCGAGCACAAGCGTGCCGCCATACGCGGCGGCCCGGGCCTTTGCCCCATCCGGGCCGAGCGCCCCAACCGTGATCCAGGCCGTGAGCAGGTAAAAAACACCGATCGCAATGACGGAAATATAGCTGGCGAGCGGGATGCTGCGCGCGGGGTCGGCCGCTTCCTTCGAATAGAGGGCACCTGATTCAAACCCGACAAAACAGGTGAAGGCGGTCATGAGCGAAACGCCTGTCCCGGTTGCCGCCCATCCGCCGGGCGCAAAGGAGGCCAACGGGAAAGCCGCCCCTCCCTTCGCCGCGATGACGGTGCCATCGAAGACCATGAGCACCGCCGTCTCGACAACGATGATGACGGCGAGAAGCTTGGAGGAGACATCCATCGAACGGTAGTTCAGGAGGCCGGTGAGCAGAACCGAAATGGCGGCGAAAATCTTCCAGCTGACATCGAAGCCGATGGCAATGGCGACCTGTTCGTCGAAATACCCGCAGGCGGCCGCCAGCCCGAACGCGAAGGTGCCATAGGAGATGATCGCGCAATAAGCCGTGCCGACCCCCAAAGGTTTGCCGAGCCCCTCCGTCACATAGGTGTAAAACGCCCCCGTGCTGACAATGCGGCGGCCGATGAAGGCGTAACCGGTGGTGAAGGCAATCAGGATGGCGCCGGCGATGAGAAACGAGATGGGAACATTGGCGCCCGTCCCACGTTCAATCGCGATCGGCAGGTTGCCGATCATCGACGCGAGCGGCGCCGCCGCGGCGATCACCAGGAAGATGATGTAGGGCGTTGACAGCTGATGCGGCCGGGCTGGCCACCTGTCGGAAATATCGGTCACGCATGGCTCCTTCGGATTCGCGCGGGTGGGCACCAAATGGCGGTTTTACGCCCAAATCAATGAAATTGATCCCCAAAACAAGAGCAAGTAGGGTGCAATGCCAAAGGCATTGCACCGAATCCGGCGCCACACAGGCGAAAGGCGGCTTGGCGGCATGGTGGTGCAATAGCTTCGCATTGCACCCTACAATGTTCGATTCAACCAAAAGAGAACCCCAAACCCGCCAGTCCCCTCCAAGCCCAACCATGCTCCTCTAATCCACCAACAGAATGTGGGGGCTTTTTGAAAAAAGCCCCCTGCTCGACGCGCTCGAACCAATGGCGCGCGCCTCGCAGCCCCAAAAACTTTTAAAACTTTAAGACAGGGAAAAAGTTTTTCAGGCCGCCGTCAGCTGCCGCGCCTGCGCCGCCAGCGAGCCATTGGTAACACGGTAATTCGCCTGGTCCGCAAACAACGCCCGCAGCAACAAATTATTCAGCCCATGCCCGGTCTTGCAGCCCACGAACCGCCCCGAAATCGGCGCCCCGGCCAATGCCAGATCGCCAATCACATCCAGCAGCTTGTGGCGCACGAACTCATCTTCGAAGCGCAGCCCTTCGGGATTCACGATCGCCTCGTTATCCACCACGATCGCATTCGCCAAAGACCCGCCCCGCGCCAAACCCGCCGCCCGCAGCGCCTCGATCTCGGCGCGCATGGCAAAGGTCCGCGCCGGCGCGATCTCCTCGGCAAACCCCTCTTCCGAGAGCAGAAAATGATAGCTCTGCGCCCCAATCGCCTTCGCCGCGAACTCAATCTGCAAGGAAACCTCAAACCCCGCCCCACCCTCGCGGTGCGGCCGCAACTCGGCAAACGCGCCGTTCTGCTCAACCCTCACGGTGCGCAAAATCTCGATCCGCTCGCGCAAACCGCCATGCTCAACAACCCCGGCGGCCTCAAGCAAAAACAAAAACGGCGCCGCCGAGCCATCAAAAATCGGCAGCTCCGCCGCATCCACCTCAACCCGCAAATCATCAATGCCCACCGCCATCACCGCGGCCATCAAATGCTCAATCGTCCCCACCCGCGCCTCACCCTCGGCAATCAGCGTGCACAGGCGTGTATCCGTCACCAGGTTGAATTTCGCGGGCAAATCAATGCCGAGATCGGCGCGGCAAAACACCACGCCCGACCCCACGGCGCCCGGCTTGAGCACCATGGTCACATCCCGCCCCGAATGCAGCCCACGCCCCACCCCGCAAATCTCCGCCCTGATCGTGCGGCGCGCGCCGGGCGCGGGCTCGGCGGGGGTAAAGCTGTAACGGTCTTTCAGCACGGCCATGGTCAACGGGTTCCTTAACGCCCCCTCAATTTACGCCGCCCCGCCGCCACCAGCCAGTCAATCATTATTTCCGAGTATTTCATCACAACTCATTGATAAAAAACATTTTGCTTCGCCGCACATAAAGGGTTTGACACACATCTTGCCGCCCCCCTTGTCCTGTGCTCTGCTGCCGTCACAACCGGAGGCTTCCCATGCTCGTCGCCACCACCGAAACCATCGCCCATCACCGCACCATCCGCACGCTCGGCCAATGTTTCGGGGTCGTGGTGCGCAGCCGGGGCCTTGGCGGCAATCTCATGGCCGGGCTGCGCTCGATCATTGGCGGTGAAATCAAGGAATATACCGAAATGCTCGAGGAGGCCCGCCGCCACGCGGTTGACCGCATGGTCAAAAACGCCACCGAAATGGGCGCCAACGCCATTGTCATGATGCGCTTCGATTCTTCCGAAATGGGCCAGACCATGAGCGAAATCGTCGCCTACGGCACCGCCGTCTTGACCGAGCCGGAATGATGCTGCGCGCCTTCGTGCTCGCCTTTGGCGTGCTGCTGCTGCTGTGCGGCGGGCTGACCCTGTTCATCGGCCACTCCCCCGCCGGGCTTGGCGTGCTGGTGTTCGGCGCTCTCATCACCACCGGAACGATTTTCGAGCGCCGCTACAACACCCCCAGCGCCACCCAACCCGGCCCGGGCTTCGAGCCCACCAACGAAACCTATATCGATCCCGTCACCGGCGCCCGCACCGAGACCTGGTTCAACCCCAAAACCGGCGAGCGCCGCTATTTCACGCGCTGATTCCCCCCAAAGCCACACAAAACCACACAAAACCACAGCAAAACCACAAAACAACAACGGCCCCGCCAGAACCCTGGCGGGGCCGTTTGTTAAGGCAGCGCCCCTGTCTTACTGACGGCGCAGAAAGGCGGGGATGTCCATGGTCGCCTCATCGATCTGCGCCGGGCGCACGGCGGCGCGGGCCTCGCGGTGGTCCTCGGCGCCGATGGCCGGCTCCTGGCGAGGCTGGGCCGGCGCCGGGGTGGGGGCATGCTTGGCGCCGCCAAACCCGAACACCGATTTGAAGATCGAGGTGCTCTTGGGCGGCTCGGGGGCGCGCACCGGGTCGGGGGCGACGCTGCGCACCGGCACGGCGGGACGGGGCTGGGCCGGACGGGCCGCCGGGGCGGGCGCCATGACGGGGGGCGGCACGGCGGCGGGGGCCTGGGGCGCCGCCGTCTGGGTCATGACAGGAGCGGCATGAACGGCTGGCGCCTCGCTGGCGCCGAGCACGATCTCATGCCCACGATCGACATAGGCGCGCGAGACCACCGGGACGGCCTGGGGCTCGGGCACATAGGCGCCGGGGCGGGCGGTGTTTTGGGCGGCCTGGGCCTGGGCGGCGGCGGGCGGGAACTGCACCGGCTCGGCGCCGTTGACGACCTTGAGGTTGGGCATCACTTGCGGCATCGAATCGATGCCGGTGGCGACCACCGACACGCGGATGCGGCCCGAGATGGTTTCATCGAGCGACATGCCGAACATGATGTTGGCGTCCTTGTCGACTTCCTCGCCAATGCGGTTGGCGGCCTGATCGACCTCGAACAGCGTGACATCCGAGCCGCCGGTGATGTTGATGAGCAGGCCGCGGGCGCCCTTCATGTTGGTGTCCTCGAGCAGCGGGTTCGAGATGGCGGCTTCGGCCGCGCGGATGGCGCGCTCCTCGCCCTCGGCCTCGCCGGTGCCCATCATGGCCTTGCCCATTTCGCGCATCACCGAGCGCACGTCGGCGAAGTCGAGATTGACGATGCCGGGCATGACCATCAGGTCGGTGATGCCGCGCACGCCCATGTAGAGCACGTTATCGGCCATCTCGAACGCCTCTTTCCAGCCGGTGCGCTCATTGGCGACCTTGAAAAGATTCTGGTTCGGAATGACGATCAGCGTATCGACATAGGCCTGCATCTCCTGGATGCCTTCCTCGGCGGCGCGCATGCGGCGCTTGCCCTCGAACGCGAACGGCTTGGTGACCACGCCGACGGTGAGGATGTCGCGCTCGCGGGCCATGCGGGCGATGACCGGCGCCGCGCCCGTGCCCGTGCCGCCGCCCATGCCGGCGGTGATGAACACCATGTGGGTATTTTCGAGATGACGGGCGATTTCGTCGCACGCTTCATCGGCGGCGAGCTTGCCGACATCGGGGCGCCCACCCGCGCCGTTGCCCTGGGTGAGATGAGGCCCGAGCTGGATGCGGCGTTCGGCGAAGGAGCGCTGCAATTGCTGCGCATCCGTGTTGGCGACAACGAAATCGACGCCCGGAAGATTGAGCGCGATCATGTTGTTGACGGCGTTACAGCCGCCACCACCGACGCCGAAAACCGTGATGCGCGGCGTGAAATCCGTGTGCGTGGGTTTGTCGATCATCAGATTCAGGGTCATGAACTCATCTCCTCAAGCGACATCGGTAGAGAACGCGCCGTTGTCATGTCAAACACGATTTTTCAGAAAATCCACGAGTCGCGCGAACCAGCCCTGGCCGCGCTCAAACTCAAAGTCGATATCTTGCATGGTCTGGCCATCACCCGTTGCGAACGCAAGCAAACCGATGAGGGTCGCGAAATTGGGCGCGGCGGCCGAATCGGGCAGGCTGATGACCGTGCCCGGACGCCCGAGGCGCACCTGGCGATCGAGAATTTGCGAGGCCAGCTCTCGCACGCCGCCCAGTTGCGAGGCGCCGCCCGTGAGTATCACGCGCACATTGCCCGCGCGCCCAAGCCCCGCCCGCTCCAGCCGGTCCTTGGTCAGTTCGAAGATTTCCTCAAGCCGGGGCTTGATGCACGAGATCAGATGCGATCTCGGCACCTGGGCGATCTGGTGCTCGGCCTCGCCGACCAGCGGCACGGGCAGCAGCTCGCGCGAATCATCAGGGCTGGCAAGGCAGTTTCCGTAAAGCGCCTTCAGCCGCTCGGCATGAGCGATCGAGGTGGAGAGACCCTTGGCGATGTCGGTGGTGACATGCTGGCCGCCGACCGGAACGAGGCCGGTATGCAGCACCTGGTTTTCGCCAAACACCGCCAGGGTGGTGGTGCCGCCGCCCATGTCGATGACGGTGGCGCCAAGCTCGCGCTCATCGCCCACCAATGTGGCGAGGCCAGACGCCAGCGGCGCGGAGATGAGGGCGGCGATGTCGAGTTCGCAACGGCTCAGGCAATGAGAGAGGGTACGCAGCGCGGTGGAGCCGGCATCGACCACATGGAGCTGGGCCGTCAGCGTGTCGCAGAACAGGCCGCGCGGGTCGGTCACGCCCTGGGTTTCATCGGTCGAGAAACTCAAAGGCAGGGCATGGATGGTTGCCCGCCCCTCGGCATTGGCGCGGTGGCGGGCCTCGCGCACCACGCGCTTGACATCCTCAGACGTGACGGCCCGGCCATCGACCGGCCATTGCACGTTGAACAGCCGCGATTCGGGCTGGCCGCAGGAGAGATTAACATAGACCGATTTGAGCCGCATGTCGGCCATGTCCTCGGCCTGGCCGACGGCGGCGCGGATGGCTTTCTCGGCCTCCTCGAGATCGACGATGCCCCCTGAGCGTATGCCCCGGCTCTTTTGCCAGCCAAACCCCATGGCGCGCAGCCGGCCATCGGCCTCGGCGCGGCCGATCAGGCAGGCGATCTTGGTCGAGCCGATATCGAGCACGCCGAACGGGCCGGAGCGGATGGGGCGCGGGCGGGGCGGCTCGTCGGGCACCAGTTTCAGCGCCATTTCGGGGCCGGATGGGCGTCTGGTCATGCTGCTCATGGCGTCGCGCCTCCGGGTTTGCTCTTGCCGGCATCCGGCCCGGCCGGCGCCGGATAGGGCCGCACCACCAGCCGGCCGGGCTGGCGCAGGTCAATATCCTCGACCGGCCGCTCGAGCAGGTTGAGGCTGCTCTCGAGGGCGGCGAGCTGGCCGATGGCGGCGGCCTCGTCGGCGCTGCCGGGCAGCTTCACCACCGCCTGGTCCTTGAGGATGAGATTCCAGCGCAGCCCATCGACCCGCTCGGCGGCCACCACCTGGGCGGCGACGCTGGGCGCGGCCTTGAGCGCGTTGATGAGGGCGGCGGCGTGCTCGGGGGCATCGGGGCCGGTGAGCAGCAGCAGGCCGGGCTCGCGGCGCTTGGCCTGGGCGGCATCCTGGCCGAGGATGACATCACCCTGCTTGTCGATGACGACGAACCGCGTCTGGCCCTGGGTCTGGGTTTGCCAGATGGCCAGGGCGTTGCGCTCGGCCACCTCGATGACCAGGGTGGAAGGCAGGACGCGCTCGACCGTGGCGCCCTCGACGGGGCCCAAATCCTGGATGCGCGCCTGGATGGCGCTGAGCGAGGGGCCGAAAATGGGCGCGCCCGGCGCCACCCCCACGGCCGCCTGGATGGCCAGGAGATCGTCCGGGTCGGCGCCTTCGATGTCGATGTTTTGGACGCGAAAGCCGAGCCAGGCGAGCAGGCCGCCAAGCCCCCGGTGGGGCGCGGCGGGCGCGGCGCTGGCCGTGCTTGGCACCGTGGCGGCGGCCTGGCGCGCGGGCAGGCTGTGCAGGGCCTCGCTGGCGCCCACGCCCAGCACGCCCAGCCCCAGCAGCCACAGCCCCGGCTTGAGGCTGCGCTTGACCCGGCGCCAATAAAGCTTGCGCGCGCTCAGCCGGTCGGGCTGGGGCGCAGGCTTGCGGGCGCGGGCGCGGGGAGGCCCGCTGCTCATGGGATCAAATGCCTCTACACGCGGCATGCCGCCCTCTCAACCATCCAGGCGCACAAAGAGGGGTAATCCATGCCCGTATAGGCCGCCTGCTCGGGCAGCAGGGAGGTGGCGGTCATGCCTGGCTGGGTGTTGACCTCGAGCAGGATCAGCCGGCCGGTTTCATCGTCAAACCGCAGATCGGCGCGCGAGGCGCCGCGGCAGCCAAGCGCCCGGTGGGCGGCGACGGCGATGTTCTTGGCCTCATCCGCCACCTCGTCGGGGATCTGGGCGGGGACCACATGGCGCGAGCCGCCGGCGGCATATTTGGCCGTGTAGTCGTAGAACGCCTCGGCGGAGAGGATTTCGGTGACGGTGAGGGCGAAATCCTCGAGCACGCCGACGGTGAGTTCGCGGCCGGGGATATATTGCTCGACCATCGCCGGGCCGTAATGCCAGGCCGCGACGATCTCGGCGCGGCTGTTGCCGCCCTCGCGCACGATGAACACGCCGACCGACGAGCCTTCGTTCAGCGGCTTGACCACATAAGGGGGCGGCAGCGGGTCGTCCTCGGCCAGCTCCTCGATCTCGATGACGCGGTGGGGGGCGATGGGCAGGCCGGCGGCGGCGAACACCGCCTTGGCGGCCGCCTTGTCCATGGCCATGGCCGAGGCGCGCACGCCCGAATGTGTGTAGGGGATGCCCAGATAATCGAGCACGCCCTGGATCGTGCCATCCTCGCCAAAGGGGCCGTGGAGGGCGTTGAACACGGCATCGGGCTTAGGGGTGAGCGCCGCGATGAGGGCGGTGAGGTCTTCGCCGACCACCACTTCGGTGACGCGGTAGCCTTTTTCGCGCAGCGCCGCCGCCACGCCCGCGCCGGAGCGCATCGAGACCTGGCGCTCGGACGACATGCCGCCCATCAACACAGCCACATGCTTCATAGCGGCACTCCGATACGCTTGATTTCCCACCGTAATTCGACCCCCGACATGGCGCGCACGCGCGCGCGCGCCTGCTCGCCCAGCGCCTCCAGCTCGGCGGCCGTGGCCTCACCCAGATTGAGCAGGAAGTTGCAATGCAGCTCGGAAATCTGAGCATCGCCCAGGCGCAGGCCCCGGCAGCCGGCGGCGTCGATCAGTTCCCAGGCTTTCTGGCCCTCAGGGTTGGCGAAGGTGGAGCCGCCAGTGCGCGCGCGGGTGGGCTGGGTGGCCTCGCGCTTGGCGCGGATTTCGGCCATGCGCGCCGCGATGAGGGCGGGATCGCCCGGGCGGGCGCGGAAAGCCGCGCGCACCACCACCGCGCCGGGCGCGATCTCGGCATGGCGGTAGGACAGGTGGAGCTGCTCGGGCGAGAGGCGGATGAGTTCGCCCGAGCGCGTGACCAGCTCGGCCCAGGCGAGCACCTGCGCGACCTCGCCGCCATAGGCGCCGGCATTCATGCAGACCGCGCCGCCGATGGTGCCGGGGATGCCAGAGAGAAATTCGAGCCCGGCGAGCCCGGCCTCGGCGGCGTGTTCGGCGACCGTGACATCGAGGCAGGCGGCGCCGGCGGTGACCATGTCACCTTCGATGGCGACCTCGCCAAAGCCGCGCGCCAGGCGGATGACCACGCCGTTGATGCCGCCATCGCGCACGATGAGGTTGGAGGCGGCGCCGATGACGGTGACCGGCACCTCGAGCGGCAGGTCACGCAGGAAGGCGCGGAGATCGGCGGTGTCGGCCGGGCGGTAGAGCACCTCGGCCGGGCCGCCGACGCGGAACCAGGTGAGCGGCTTGAGCGCGGCCTGTTCCATGACGCGCCCGCGGGCCGTGGGGAGGGCGAGGCTCATCGGCGCAGCACCCCGGCGTGTTTGGCGGCGTTTTGCAGCACGCTCAGCTGCTGGGGCAGCGCGTTGGCCCATTGGGTGATGTTGCCAGCCCCCAGGCAAACCACATAATCGCCGTGGCGGGCCATGGCGTGCACCATTTCGGCCAGATGGGCGGGGTCGGAGAGCGGCACCACCGAGCGGTGGCCGCGCGCGCGCAGACCTTCGACCAGGGCGTCCTTGTCGATGCCTGGAATCGGCGCCTCGCCGGCGGCATAGACATCGGCGACGATGACGTGGCCGGCATCGTTCATGCAGGCGCAGAACTCCTCGAACAGCGATTGCAGGCGGGAATATCGGTGCGGCTGGACGATGGCGATGACATCGCGCGCGCCGGCCTGGCGGGCGGCCTTGAGGACAGCCGCGATCTCGACCGGGTGATGGCCGTAATCGTCGATCACGGTGATGCCGCCGGCCTCGCCGGTTTTGGTGAAGCGGCGCTTGACGCCCGCGAACCCGGCCAGCGCGGTTTTGATGGCGGTCTCGTCAATGTCCATCTCGTTGGCGACCGCGATGGCGGCGAGCGCGTTGGAGACGTTGTGGTTGCCGAGCATGGGCAGCTTGAAGGGCCCAAGGCGCCGGGCGCGGCCGGTGATGCGGTCGGACAGGCGGACCTCGAAGGTGGCGCCGTCTTTCGAGGAGATGATGCGCTCGGCGCGGACATCGGCCTGGGGGGAGAAGCCGTAGGTGATGATGCGGTGGTCGGAGAGGACCGGAATCATCTGCTGGACGGCCGGATGGTCGATGCACAGGACGGCGAAGCCGTAGAAGGGGATGTTGGAGACGAACTGCTTGTAGCCCGCTTCCATCGCCTCCTTGGTGCCCCAATGGTCGAGATGCTCGGGGTCCATGTTGGTGACGATGGTGATGACGGAGGGCAGACGCAGAAAGGAACCGTCCGATTCGTCGGCTTCCACCACCATCCATTCGCCGCCGCCCAGGCGCGTGTTGGTGCCGTAAGCGTTGATGATGCCGCCATTGATGACCGTGGGGTCGAGCCCCGCGCCCTCGAGCACGGCGGCGACCAGCGAGGTGGTGGTGGTTTTGCCGTGCGTGCCGCCAATGGCGATGGCCCATTTGAGGCGCATCAGCTCGGCCAGCATCTCGGCGCGGCGGACCACGGGAATGAGCTTGTGGCGGGCGGCCAGGACTTCGGGGTTGTCCTTGGGGACGGCGGTGGAGATGACCACCACCTGGGCGGCGCCGAGATTTTTGGCGTCGTGGCCGATGGCGACGGGGATGCCCTCGGCGCGCAGGCGCAGCACGTTGGCGTTTTCCGACATGTCCGAGCCCTGGACGCGATAGCCCAGCTCGTGCAGCACCTCGGCGATGCCCGACATGCCGATGCCGCCGATGCCGACGAAATGGATGGGGCCGATGGACAGGGGCAAGGCTCTCATGGGGTTACGCCTTCGAGCACGAAATCGGCCAGGCGGGCGGCGGCGTCGGTGCGGCCAAGGGCGGCCGAGGCGGCGGCGGCCTGGGCGAGGGTTTCGGGGGTGGTCAGCAACGTCTCGATCTTTTCAGCTAGGATATCGGGGGTCAGGGCGGCCTGGTCGAAGCGCCAGGCGCCGCCGGCATCAACCAGGGCGCGGGCGTTTTCGCGCTGGTGATCGTCGATGGCGGTGGGGAGCGGGATGAAGATGGCCGGGCGGCCGGCCACCGCGATTTCGGCGACGCTGGAGGCGCCCGCGCGGGCGATGACCAGATGGGCGCGGGCCAGATGCTCGGGCACGTTGGTGAAAAAGGGCGACAGCTCGGCCTTGATGCCCGCCAGCTTGAACACCGCGCGGGCCTGCTCGACATCCTCGGCGCGGACCTGCTGGACGAGGTTGAGGCGCGCGCGCAGGGCGGCGGGCAGGCGGGCCAGAGCCTCGGGGATGAGGGTGGAAAACACCTTGGCGCCCAGCGAGCCACCCAGCACGAACAGCTCGATCACCTCGCCCGGCGGGGTGTAGGGGGCGCCGTGCAGCGCCGCGATGGCCGGACGCACCGGGTTGCCGACCACCAAAACGGGCACGCCCTGGGGCAGGCGCAGCGTGGCCGCGAAATTGAGCGCCAGCAGGTCGGCGAAGCGGGCGAGCAGGCGGTTGGCGCGGCCGAGCACGGCGTTTTGCTCGTGCAAAATGACGCGCGGATGGGCCGTGCCGCGCAGGCTGGCGGCGGCCAGCACCGGGGGCACCGAGGGATAGCCGCCAAAGGCCACCACCGCGCGGGGCTTGAGGGATTTGAGGATGGCGCGGGCCTCGAGCGTGCCTTTGAGCAGTTGCAGCCCGCCGCCCACCGCGCGGCGGAGCCCCCTGCCCGCCAGCCCGGCGCCCGAGACGACATGTTTCTCGGCGCGCGCGAACACGGCGGAGGCCAGGCCGGTGGAACGGGCATCGGTGAGCAGCACCACGCGCTCGCCACGGGAGAGCAGCTCGGCGGCCAGGGCCTCGGCCGGGTAGAAATGCCCGCCCGTGCCGCCCGCCGCGATGACGATGGGCCTGCTTGCATTGGCCTTCATTGCGCGCTCCCCGGTTTGGTCATGATAAATCCCCCGCGTGGCGCTTGCGGGTGAGGGCGAGGAGAAAGCCCATTTGGATGGAGACGGCGAGCGCCGAGGAGCCGCCATAGGAGATGAAGGGCAGGGTCATGCCCTTGGTGGGAATGAGCGAGAGCGAGGAGGCCATGTTGACGAAGGCCTGCAGGCCGAACGCGGTGATGAGCCCGCCGCCCGAGAGCACCACGAACAGGTTGGGCTCGGGCAGCAGGCGCAACAGCGCACGCAACACCAGGGCGGCGAAGACGAGGATGATGAAGGCGCAGAAAAACAGGCCGAACTCCTCGCCCGCCACGGCGAACACGAAATCGGCGCGGGCATCGGGGAGGAAGTGCTTGACCTGGCCCTCGCCAGGGCCAAGCCCGAAGGCGCCGCCATTGCCGAACGCCATGAGCGCGGTTTGCGCCTGGCTGCCCTTGGGCGGGTCGATGAACATCATCACGCGCGTATGCACATGGGTGATGAACAAGAAGGCATAGACCCCGGCCAGCACCAGCAAGATGAGCGCCACGCCGACCCATTTCACATCCAGCCCGTCGAGATAGAACTGGGTGAACACGACCATGGTGAACAGGAAGGTCATGCCGATGTCGGGCTGCATTTTAAGCATGGCGGCGACCGCCAGATAAACGCACAGCGCCACGCGCTTGCCGGGAAAGCCGGGCGTGCGGCGGGCCTCGGCGATGAGCCAGCCGGTGATGATGATGAAGGCCGGGCGCAAGAACTCGGACGGTTGCAGGGTGATGCCGGGCAGCGAGATCCAGCGATGGGCACCATCGACCTCGATGCCGTGCATGAGGGTGAAGCCGGTGAGCAGGAAAAACACGATGCCCAGGCCAAAGGCGGTGAGCTTGACCTGGCGCAGCGAGAGCATGGACATGCCAAGCATGGTGCCGCCGCCAATGACCAGAAAGCCGATCTGCTTGATCATGTCGCGCAGATGCGGGTCTGAGAGGTGGAGCGTGACGGAGGGCATGGCAGCCAGCGCCAGCACATAGCCGATGCCCAGCAGCACCGCCAAACCGACCAGGGCCGGGCGATCGACGCTCCACCACCAGCGGCCAAGGGTTGAGGTATCGGCCCGCGAGAAGCTGCGCATCAGCCCAGCTCCTTGACCAGCGCGACGAAATGATCGCCGCGCACCTCGAAATTGGGGAACTGATCGAAGCTGGCCGCCGCCGGGGAGAACAGCACCACGTGGCTGCCGGCCCGGGCGGCCTGGTAGGCGGCGGGCACGGCGGCTTCGAGCGTGGCGACACACAGCGCATCGACCCCGGCGGCGCGGAGCTGGGCGGCGAAGGCCGGGCCATCCTGGCCGATGAGGAAGGCTTTTTGGATGCGCGGGAAATAGGGGGCGAGATCGTCGATGCCGCCGATCTTGGCGGTGCCGCCCGCGATCCAGACGAACTGGTCGTAAACGCCCATGGCCTTGGCCGCGGCGTCGGCGTTGGTGGCCTTGGAATCGTTGATGAAGCGCACGCCGGCGATCTCGGCCACCAGCTGGGCGCGGTGGGCGAGGCCGGGGAAGGTTTGGATGGCCTCGGCAATCGCCGTCTCGGGGACACCGAGCGCGCGGGCGAGGGCAGCGGCGGCCAGGGCGTTTTGGGCGTTATGCTCGCCGGGCAGGGCTGGCGCGCCGCTGGCGTGCCCCTTGGCCGTGAGGCGGAGCAGCCGGGCCCTGGTGCCGGCGAGACTTGCCGCCATTTCGGCGCTGGGGGCGTCATCGGTGAAGATGATGGCGGTGCAGTGCTCATCCTGGCGGTCGAACACGTGGCGTTTGGCGGCGGCATAGCCGGCCATGTCACCGTGACGCTCGAAATGGTCCGGGGTGAGGTTGAGCATAACCGCGGCATCGAAGCGCAATGTGCCGAGTCTCTCCAACATATAGCTCGACATTTCGAGCACATAGACGCCGTGATCGGGCAGCAGGGGCAGGCTCATGGCCGCCGGGCCGAGATTGGCGCCCGCGGCATGCGGCACGCCCGCCACGGCCAGGATGTGGGCGAGCAGCGCGGTGGTGGTGGATTTGCCGTTGGTGCCGGTGATGCCGACAAAGCGCGCCTGGGAGCCAGACCGCCGGACGGCCTGGTAGAGCAGCTCGGCATCGCACCAGATGGGCAGATTATGGGAGAGCGCCCAGACGGCTTCCGGGTTTGGGGTGGGCAGGGCGTGGGGAATGCCGGGCGAGAGGATGAGCGCGGTGAAGGGCTGGCCAGCCTCGGACGGGCGGCCGATGGTGAAGCCCTCGGCGGCGGCGGCCTCGCGGGCGGGGGCGGAATCATCCCAAAGCCGCAGGGTGGCGCCCATCTCGCGCAAGCGCCGGGCGGCGGGCATGCCGGCCCGGCCCAGCCCGACCAGGGCGTACTGCGCGCCCGCGAAGAGGGAGGATGGCGCCGTCATCGGATTTTCAGGGTGGCGAGGCCCACCAGACCCAGGATCATCGAGATGATCCAGAAACGGATGACGATGGTGGGCTCGGCCCAGCCTTTCTTCTCGAAATGATGGTGGAGCGGCGCCATGAGAAACACGCGCCGCCCCGTGCGCTTGAACCAGAAGACCTGCACGATGACCGAGATGGTCTCGACCACGAACAGCCCGCCGACAATGGCCAGCACGATCTCGTTTTTGGTGGCGACCGCCACGGCGCCGAGCGCGCCGCCCAGGCTGAGGGACCCGGTATCGCCCATGAACACGGCGGCGGGAGGGGCGTTGAACCACAAAAACCCCATGCCCGCGCCGATGAGCGCCGAGAGGAACACGGTAAGCTCGCCCACGCCCGGGACGTAATTCAGCTCGAGATAGGACGCGAAGATTTTATTGCCGACCAGATAGGCGATGAGCGCGAACACGGCCGCCGCGATCATGGTGGGGACGGTGGCGAGACCGTCCAGACCATCGGTGAAATTGACCGCGTTGGCGGAGCCCATCATCACGAACAGCCCCACCAGGGGGAACAGGACGCCAAAGGGAATCAGCAGGTTTTTGAACAAGGGCACGGCCAGGCTGGTGGCGATGTCGGGGGGCATGAGATGGACCATCCAGACCGCGGCGGCGAGGCCGATGGCCCCCTCGCCCAGCAGGCGCACGCGCCCCGACACGCCCTTGGTGTTGCGGCGGGTGAGCTTGAGGAAATCATCGGCGAAGCCGATGGCGCCATAGCCGAAGGTGACCATGATGGTCGCCCAGACATATTGGTTGCTGAGATCGGCCCAGAGCAGGGTGGCGAAGGCCAGCGCCAGCAAAATGAGCGTGCCGCCCATGGTGGGCGTGCCTTTTTTCTCGATCAGATGGCGCTCGGGGCCATCGGAGCGGATGGGCTGGCCGTGGCGCTGCATGGATTTGAGCAGGCGGATGAGTTTGGGGCCAACCCAGAAGCTGATGATGAGCGCGGTGAGGCACGCCCCGCCCGCCCGGAAGGTGATGTAGCGGAACAGGTTGAACCCATGCACATAGGGGCTCAGCGGCAGGAGCAGGAAGTAGAGCATCAGCCTGGGCTTTCGAGGGCTTGGATCACATCGCGCATGCGCGAGCCGAAGCTGCCCTTGACCAGCAGGCAATCGCCCTCGTGGAGGGCGGCTTGAACGAGCGGGGCGAGGCTGGCGGCGTCGGGTGCATGCGCGCCCTGCTTGGAGGCTGGAAGCGAGTCGAACAAGAGCCCCATGTGGGGGCCTGATGTGAAAACCATGTCACATGCGGCGATGACATCGTCGCGCAGCGCCAGATGCTCGGCATCGGCGAAGGCGCCAAGCTCCAGCATGTCGCCGAGCGCGGCGATGTGGCGGCCGGGCTGGAGACGGAGCACGGCGAGCGCGGCGCGCATGGAGGCGCGCGAGGCGTTGTAGCTTTCATCGAACAGCAACACGCGCCCCTGGGGCAAGGTGAGCTGGCGGCGGGCGCCACGGCCCTTGTAGGGGGCGAAACCATCGAGCGCGGCGGCGGCGAGGGCGGGGTCGAGCCCGAGCGCCTGGGCGGCCAGCAGCACGGCCAGCGCGTTGCGCACCATGTGCTCGCCCGGCGCGTCGAGCTTGAGGCCGACATTGCCCGACGCCAGCGCCACCAGGATGCGCGAGCCGGTGGGGCTCGGCTCATATTCGAGCAGCCGGGCATCCTCGCCGGTGACGAGGGGGACGGCGCCCGCCGGCACGGCGGCGCGCAAAAGGGGCAGGAAGCCCGATTCGCCCGGCACCACCGCCACGCCGCCAGGGCGCAGGGCGGCATAGAGCGCGGCTTTTTCGTGGGCGATCGCCGCCTCGGAGCCCATGAGGCCGAGATGGGCGCGGTCTATGCAGGTGATGATGGCGATGTCGGGCGCGGCCAGGGCGGCCAGGGGGGCGATCTCGCCCGGATGGTTCATGCCGATTTCGAACACCCCGAACGCGGCATCGCGCGGCATGCGGGCCAGGGTGAGCGGCACGCCGATATGGTTGTTGAAGCTGGCCTCGGCGGCATGGACGGTGCCGAACGCCGACAGCACGCGGCGCAGCATCTCCTTGGTGGTGGTTTTGCCGACCGAGCCGGTGATGGCGACGCGCCGGGCGGCGGAACGCCGGGTGGCGGCCACGCCCAGGGCTTCGAGGGCCTTGAGCGTGTCGGGGACCAGGATGACATTGCCCGGGCAGGGCTTGGAGACCAGCGCCGCGGCGGCGCCCCTGGCAAAGGCGGCCGCGACGAAATCGTGGCCGTCGCGGGTGTCTTGCAGGGCCACGAACAGCTCGCCGGGCGAGAGGGTGCGCGAATCGATGCTGATGCCGGTGATGTCGGCGCCTTGGCCGAACAGGGCCGTGAGTTCCTCACGGGTCCAGAGGATGGTCATGGCTGGCCTCCCAGTTCACGGATGACGGCGGCGTCGTCGAAGGGGATGACCTCGCCCTTGACGATCTGGCCCTGCTCGTGACCCTTGCCGGCGACCACCAGCACATCGCCCGCCCGCAAGGCCGCGAGCGCGCCGGCGATGGCCTCGCGGCGGCCGCCGATCTCGCGCGCGCCGGGGGCGGCCGCCATGATGGCGGCGCGGATGAGCGCCGGGTCTTCGGAGCGGGGATTGTCATCGGTGACGATGACCGCATCGGCGCCCTGCACGGCGGCCTGGCCCATGAGCGGGCGCTTGCCGGGGTCGCGGTCGCCGCCGGCGCCAAAGAGAATGTGCAGGCGGCCCCGCGCGTGGGGGCGCAGCGCTTGCAGCACGCGGGTGATGGCGTCGGGGGTGTGGGCGTAGTCAACATACACCGCCGCGCCGTTGGGCAGCACCAAGGCGCGCTCGAGCCGGCCGCGCACGCCCCGCAGGCGGGGCAGCAAAGCGAGGGCGTTGGAGATGCCCATGGCCTGGGCGAGATGAGCGGCGAGGGCGGCGTTTTCGGCCTGGAAACGGCCGGGGAGGTGAAGCTCGGCCTCTATGCCGTTGATGGTGAAGGATTGGCCGTCAGGGCGCGGGGTGAGGTTGGCAATGTCGATTTCAGCGTAATCGAGCCCCTGCCCCGCCGCCAGCGCCTGGAGACGGGCACGCAGGGCGGCATCGAGCCCGGCCATCGCGCGCACCGCGCCGTGGGGGGCCATGAGGCGGGTGAACAGGCCGAGCTTGGCCTCGCCATAGGCGTCCATGGTGCCGTGGTAATCGAGATGGTCGCGGGTGAGGTTGGTGAAGCCCGCAGCCTGGAAGCGCAGCCCGTCCAGGCGTTTTTGCTCCAAGCCGTGGCTGGAGGCCTCGAGCGCCGCGTGGGTGACGCCAGAGCGCGCCAGATCGGCCAGGGTGTTGGCGAGCGTCACCGGGTCGGGGGTGGTCAGGCTCTCGTTCACGGGGCGGTTGGCGGCGATGATGCCGAGCGTGCCGAGCGAGGCGGCCTGGTGGCCGCTCAAGGTGAAGAGCTGGCGCAGGAAATCAACCGTGCTGGTTTTGCCGTTGGTGCCGGTGACGGCGGCCAGATGGGCGGGCATGGGGCCGGCGAGGCACACGGCCAGGCGGGCCAGCTCGGCGCGCGGGTCATCGGAGAGAATGAGCGGCACGTTGGGCGTGCCGGCGGGCCAGACCGTGCCGGTGGGGGCGAGCACGGCGGCGGCGCCCTTGGCCACGGCCTCGGCGATATAGGCGCGGCCATCGGCCTTGGTGCCGGGCAGGGCCGCGAACAGACAGCCGGGGCCGACCTTGCGGGAATCGGCGGTGATGAAGCTGATGCCGGAGAGGTCAGGCGGCTGCATGGTGCACCTTGGGGGTGAAGCCCGCGGGGCGCGCGGCCTCGGCCTGGCGGTTGAGCTTTTTGGCCGGCTTGGCGCCGGGCGGGGTGGCTGGCGGCGCGTCGGGCGGGGTTTGGCCGTTCAGCTCATAGGCGTAGTCATTGGCGCCGGGCGGGTAGGGGTTGCCGGGGCCGAGCGCGCGCTGACCGGGCGGCGGGGTGGGGTTGAGGGGCACGGTGAGCTGGGCATCGAGGGCCGCCAGCTGGGCGCCGCTGGCCGGCATGATGCCGAGCATGGGCCCGATGCGCCCGATGATGCGCGCCACCGTGGGCGCGGCGATGAAGCCGCCCGTGGTGAAGCCGTAGGTGGTTTTGTCCGGCTTGGGCTGAAGCACCAGCACATAGACCACGTATTGCGGGTCATCCATGGGGAAGGCGGCCATGAAGGAGGCGTTGTTGGTGTGCTGGAGATAGGTGCCGTTGGGCCCCACCACCTGCGCCGTGCCGGTTTTGCCGCCCACCACATAACCCGGCACCGCGGCGTTTTTGCCGGTGCCGAACAGCACCACGTCGGTCATCATCTTGCGCATGATGTCGGACGTGCTTTGCTTCATGATGCGCACGCCCTGGGGCGGCGGGCCGTTGGGATTGACCGCCAGCAAGGTCGGTTCGTAGCGTATGCCGCCATTGACCACAGGCAGCACGCTGGTGACCAGCGCCAGCGGGCTGATGGCGATGCCCGCCCCAAACGAGACGGTGAGCGTGCCAGACAAGCCCCACTGGTTGAGCGGGTGATATTGCGGCCAGGGCGGGCCGGGAAGCTGGATTTTCAACGGTTTGAAAAATTCCTGCTTCTTGAACCAGGCCTGCTCGGCTTGCGGCCCCATGATGGCGGCGATGCGCGACGCGCCGATGTTGGAGGAGACGTTGAGGATTTCGGGCACCGCCATCCACTGGGTGGTGGGCTCGAAATCGGTGATGAAGAAGCGCCCGACCTTCAGGGGGTGGGTGGTGTCGAAATAGTCCCAGTAATGGATCATGCCGCTATCGAGCGCCATGGACATGGTTTGCAGCTTGAACACCGAGCCGGGCTCGTATTCGCCGTTGACGCAGCGGTTGAACTGGGCGTTGCGGTCGGCGGTGGCGTAGTCGTTGGCATCGTAATCGGGCAGGCTGACCATGGCCAGAACCTCGCCGGTATGGGCGTTCATGACGATGGCGCAGGCGCCGGGCGACTGGAACTCGGTGAGGGCGGATTGCAGCTCTTCATGGACGATGCTCTCGATGCCCGCATCGATGGAAAGCACCAGCGGCTGCGGGCTGGTGGTGAGCTGCTTGTTGAAATAGCGCTCGACGCCGGCCAGGCCGGTGCCGTCTATGCGCACCCCGCCCAGTATGTGGGCGGCCAGATCGCCGTCCGGGTAATGGCGCTCTTCCTTTTTCTCGAAATAAATGCCCGGGATGCCCAGCGAATTGACCGCCACCTCCTCGGCCGGGGTGAGGCGGCGGTCGAGATAGACGAATTCCTTGCGCTTGGGCGCGGGGATGCCGGCGCCCAGCCGCAGCGCCACGTCGCTGGCATCGATCCCGGACAGGGCGTTGGCCAGCAGGGTGGCGGCCTCGGTGGGGTCGGGCACTTGGCGGGGGTCGGCGTAGAGCTCGGCGCCGGGCAGGGAGACGGCCAGGATGGTGCCGTTGCGGTCGGTGATGTCGGCGCGGCCGACCGTGGGCGGCGCCACGGTGAGCTGGGGCTGCATGGCCGCGATCTGGGCCGAGGAGGGCAGGATGGGATGAATGACCGTGGCCCAGGTGAGCCGGCCGATGAGCACCGCGTAAATGACCACGAAGGCCGCCGCCGTGATGAGCAGCCGCCCGCGGGCTTTTTTGAGCGTGGCGCGCTGGTCCAGATCGGCGCCGGTGACGCGCACCCGCTCAACGCGCAGGGTCGCCCCACCACGGTGGGGCGACCCTTTGCGCCGCTCAGGTGGCGGGGGATCGTCCGGCCTGAAGGTGAGTGTCAATTACTGCCCCCGTTGGCCATGCCGAGCAGCGAGCCGCCATCATAGGCGGGTGGCGGCGCGGGGGCCGGCTGGGGCGCGGGAGGGGCGATGTCGGCAATGTGCACGACCTGCGGGCGCGGCGCGGCCACGACCGGCGGGCGCGGCGCGGCCACGACCGGCGGGC
>JAJXWD010000028.1 GCA_021781835.1 Pseudomonadota bacterium
GAGCCGCCGCCGATCGCCGAGGTGGCGCCGTCGAGCAGCGTGTCGCTCGGCGAGGACGAGCCCGCCGCCACCGACGCCGCCACCGCGAACCCGCCCGAACCACCGGCCCCGCCAATCGATTGCGCCAGAATACCGTCAGAGAGCCCGCCCGACGTCGAGATGCCCAAGCCCCCGCTGGTGACGCCGACCGCGCCGCCCTTGCCGCCCGTGCCGCCATTGCCGGCCCCCACATTGGCCGCCGCGTCGGTCTTCTGGCCCGCCACCGAGGCGCCAATGGCAAACCCGCCCGCGCCGCCCGAACCCGCGATCGATTGCGCCAATATGCCCGTCGCGCTCACGCCCTCTGTCACCACCGCATCCGCGTTGGCGACATTGACCGCGCCGCCAATACCGCCCGCGCCGCCATTGCCGCCGCCAACGCTCGAATCCGCGCTGCTGCCGAGTGAAAGCTGTGCCCCCACGGAGAAACCGCCATTGCCGCCATTACCGGCGATGGATTGCGCCGCGATGCCGGTGGCGAAATCGCCCTGGGTCTGCACCTGGCCATTGCCATCCGCCGCCAGCTTGGTGGTGACGTTGACCGCCCCGCCCGTGCCGCCGGCACCGCCCGCGCCGCCGGTGCTGGCGGTGCCGCTGGCCTCGCCGCTGCCGCCGCCAATGGCGGATTCAACACTGCCATAGAGTTGCGCGGCGGTGTTGTTGCCGCCCTGCGCATCGAGCGACACGCCCACCGCGAACCCGCCCGAGCCGCCATTGCCGCCAATGGATTGCGCCAGAATGCCATCTGAATTGGCGCCCTGGGTGGAGATCAGGTCTCCCGTCTGGGTTACGCTCACCGTCCCGCCCAGACCGCCGGCGGCACCGGCGCCGCCAATGGCGCTGGTGCTGCCCCCGGCCGCCGAGGCCAGGTTGGACGAATAAGACAGCGACGCGCCGACCGCGAAGCCGCCAGACCCGCCAGACCCGCCAATGGACTGCGCCAAAATACCATCTGACGAGGCGCCATTGGTGGTGATGTTATCGGCATTGGCCACCGTGACATTGCCGCCCAAACCGCCCAAACCGCCCGCACCGGCGCCGACGCTGGTGGAGGCCTGGCTTTGCACCGCGATGCCAGCCCCAACCGCGAAGCCGCCCTCGCCGCCCGAACCGGCGATGGATTGCGCCGCGATACCCGACGAGAACGCGCCCTGCGTGGTAATCGCCCCCGCGCCACCAGCCGTCAGGCCGCTGACCGCGACAGTGACCGCCCCGCCATTGCCGCCCGAACCGCCCGTGCCGCCCGATGAGCTGGTGCCCGATCCGGACTGGCCGGAACCGCCGCCAATGGCATCGAGCGCCGTTTGCAGCCCGCTCTGCAAGGGGTTGCCCGTGCCCACGGCAATGGACGCGCCGACCGAAAACCCGCCCGAGCCGCCCACGCCGCCGATGGATTGCGCCAAAATGGCGTCGGAGGAGGCACCCTGGGTTGAAATGCCGTTGCCGCCGCTGATGACCGAGACCGCGCCGCCCGTGCCGCCATTGCCGCCATTGCCCGCGCCCACATTGGCCGCCGCGTTCGAGGAATCGACCGCCAGCGAGGCGCCGACCGCGAAGCCGCCCGCACCGCCCGAGCCGCCAAGCGACTGCGCCAGAATGCCCGCCGAATTGAAGCCCTGGGTGGTGATCTGATCGGCGTTGTTGACATTCACCGCCCCGCCCACGCCGCCCGAACCGCCCGCGCCCGCGCCGACATCGGTTTCGGCGGCGGAGGCGATGGCGGCGCCGGCGCCGACCGAGAAGCCCCCATTGCCGCCCGACCCCGCGATGGACTGGGCCTCGATGCCGGCGGAGAAATTGCCGACCGTGCCGATCTGCCCGAGCCCGCCGCTGGTCAGATTGGTGTTGACCGTCACGCTGCCGGTTGTGCCGCCCGTGCCGCCATTGCCGCCGGTCGAGCTGGCGCTGGCCCCTGCCGGCCCGGCGCCGACCGCCGAGAGCATTTGCTGGGCGATGGCCGTTTGCGGCGTGTTGACATTGAGCGCCACCGACACGGCAAAGCCGCCCGAGCCGCCGCCACCACCCACCGATTGCGCCAGAATACCGTTTGAATTGGCGCCCACCGTGGAGATCACGCTGCCCGTATTGGTTACGGTGACCGTGCTGGCATTGCCGCCCGCGCCGCCGCCGCCACCGCCCACCGTGGAGTCGGCGTTGCCCGCCAAGGTCAGCCCCGCGCCGACCGAGAAACCGCCCGCGCCGCCGCCGCCGCCAATGGATTGCGCGACAATGCCGTTGGCGCTGGCGCCCGAGGTCGAGATCATGTCGGCGTTGGTGACCGAGACCGCGCCCGCATTGCCGCCAATGCCGCCCGCCCCGCCGACCGTGGTGGTGGCCGCCGTGCCGCCGACACTGGCATTGGCGCCGACCGAGAAGCCGCCATTGCCGCCGCCGCCGCCAATGGATTGCGCCAGCACGCCGTTGGAGAAATCACCCGTGGTCTGCACCGTGTCGGTGGCCGTGGTGCTGTTGATCGTGACCGCAACCGCGCCGCCGACGCCGCCCGCCCCGCCCGCGCCGCCCGTGGCGGTGGTGGAGTTTTGCGGGAATTGCGCGCCCAGCAGGTTGGAAACCGTGCCCAGCGCCGATGTGCCAAGCCCGACCCCGACCGAGAAGCCGCCATTGCCGCCGCCACCGCCGATGGATTGCGCGATGAGGCCGGCTGAGTTGGCGCCCGCCGTGGTGATCGAGCCGTTGAGCGAGGCATCGACCTCGCCGGCCGTGCCGCCGCTGCCGCCCGCGCCGCCGAGCGACTGGGCCATATCCCCCGCCAGCCCAACCGCCGCCGCCACCGAGAAGCCGCCATTGCCGCCGCCGCCGCCCACCGACTGCGCCAAGATACCCGCCGAATTGGCGCCCTGCGAGGCGATGTCGCCCGTCGCGACGACGGTGACCTTGCTGGCCGTGCCGCCCAAGGCGCCGCTGCCGCCCAGCGCGTTGGAGGCGCCGTAACCCAGGCTGGCGCCCGCCGCCACCGCGAACCCGCCATTGCCGCCGCCGCCGCCAATGGATTGCGCGATGAGGCCGACCGCGTTGTTGCCCGTGGTCGTGTCATTGCCCGCCAGCGTCACGCTCACCTGGCCGCCATTGCCGCCCGAGCCGCCGGTGCCGCCAACGGCGTTGGAGACCGCCGTGTCCAGGCTGGCATTGGCGCCGACCGAGAAACCGCCATTGCCGCCGCCGCCACCCACCGACTGCGCCACGATGCCCGCCGCGTCGGCACCCTGCGTCTGCACCGTGCCGGTTTCGGTCACGGCCACGTTATTACCCGAGCCGCCCGAGCCGCCCGAACCGCCGAGCGCGTTGGAGGCGGAGGTGCCAAACCCCAGCGACAACCCCGCCGCCACCGAGAAACCGCCATTGCCGCCGCCGCCGCCCACCGACTGCGCCAATATGCCCGCCGCGTCGGCACCCTGAGTGCTGACCAGGCCGGTCTCGTTCACAGTCACCGCCGCGCCTTGGCCGCCGAGCCCGCCCGTGCCGCCCAGCGCGTTGGAAGCCCCAGCCACCCCCAAATTCAGCCCGGCCGCCACGGAAAAGCCGCCATCGCCGCCGCCGCCGCCGACCGATTGCGCGAACACGCCCACCGCGCTGTCGCCGGTGGTGACGATGTTGCCGGCATTGGCGACCGAGATGATGCCGCCATTGCCGCCATTGCCCGCCGTGCCGCCCACCGCATTGTTGGCGCCGCCCGTGAGGCCGACATTGGCCGCCACCGCCAGCCCGCCGCGCCCGCCGCCGCCGCCCACCGCCTGGGCGTAAATGCCATCGGACTGCACGCCGCCGGTGGTGATGTTTTGGGCGGTATCGATGGTGACCGCGCCGGCCTGGCCGCCATTGCCGCCCGCGCCGCCGATGGCGGTTGCCGTGCTGGTGGTGAAGTTCAGCCCCGCCGACACCGAATAGCCGCCATTGCCGCCGCCGCCGCCCACCGATTGGGCGAAAATACCATCCGACTGGAAGCCGTAGGTGGTGATGTCGCCCGTGCTGGTGCCGGTTTTCAAAACGCTGACATCGCCGCCCGTGCCGCCCGTGCCGCCGCTCGTGGAGGTGCCGGTGCCGCCGATGCTGAGCGGCACGCCGGGATTGATGGTGAGCGTGCCGCCGCCATTGCCACCGCCGCCACCCACCGACTGCGCGAACACGCCGGCCGAATCACCGCCATAGGTGGTGATGGAGCCGGTATTGGTCACCGAGACGCTGCCGCCATCGGCGCCATTGCCGCCCGCGCCGCCCTCGGAGATGAAGCCGCTGGCATTGCCGCCATTGCCGCCGCCGCCGCCGATGGATTGCGCCAGAATGCCCGCCGACTGGAAGCCATATGTGGTGAGGGTGCCGGTATTGGTGACATTGACCGTGCCGCCGACCGAGGCATTGCCGCCGCTGCCCGCCGAGGCGCCGAGGCCGCTGGCGCTGGCGCCATTGCCGCCGCCGCCGCCGATGGACTGCACCTCGATGGCGTTGGACTGGGTGCCCCATGTGGTGACTGAACCGTCATTGATCGCGGTGGCGTTGCCGCCATTGCCGCCCGCCTGGCCGTTGGAGCCAAGCGCGACCAACCCCTCGGTGGAGCCGGCATTGCCGCCGCCACCGCCCAGAGACTGCACCAGAATGCCGTTGGAATAATTGCCCGTGGTGGTAACGGTGGCCGCGCTGTCCACGCTGGCGTCAAGCCCGTTGCCACCCGTGCCGCCGCTGCCGCCGCCCGAATAAAACAGGCCAAAGCCGCCCGAGCCGCCGCCGCCGCCGCCGCCCACGCTCATGGCCATGATGCCGGCCGCTGAATCGCCCGAGGTGCTGACGCTGGTATTGGCCGCGGCATTGACCGTGGCCACCCCGCCCGCGCCCGCCTGCACGCCCGCGCCACCCTGCGAGTAGAAAAACCCGCCGCCGCCGCCCGAGCCGCCATTGCCGCCCTGCGAGAGCGCCACCAGCCCCGCCGAGCCGGTGCCCGAGGTGCTGACGCTGGAGCCACTGTTGAAATTGACCGTGGCCGGGCCGCCATAACCGCCCGGCCCGCCATTGCCGCCGGCACCTTCCACCGCGCCGCCCGAGCCGCCATTGCCGCCATTGCCGCCCTGCGAGAGCGCCACCACGCCATCGCCCGCCGAGGAGACGGTGGTGGCGTTCACGGTGGCTGTGGCCGAACCGCCATCGGAGCCCGGCCCGCCATTGCCGCCATTGCCAAAACAGCAGGGCGATGAGCCCGTGCCGCCATTAGACCCCGAGGCCTGCACCGTGATCGCCACCACCCCTGGGGAAACGGATTTGACCGTGGCACTGTTGGTTGTCAGCAACAAAGTCGGCCCCGCATTGCCCGCGGGGCCGGGAGACGCCGCCACCACCACGCAACTCGACCCCGAGGCCGCGCTGCATTGCAGAAGCGGACTGGTCAGGCTGCAGGTTTTGCCGGACTGACAGGTATAATAAGTAACCGAACAACCACTGCTATATTGGCAGCTATAGGTGATCGTGCTGCTTTGGCAGGCGCCTTTGGTGCTCGATGAGCAGCCGGTATAGCCGGTGGTGAACGTGCATTGCCCGCTGGTGCTGCAGGCGAGAAAACTTTGCGTCGATGCCCCGACCGACGAGCCCGTGCCCGTGAGCGACAGGGTGGAAGCTGATTGATTGCTGAATGTGAAGGTCGTGTTGGTGGAGGTGGAGCCGGCATCGCAGCTCACGGCGGTGCCGTTGACCGAACAGGTGGCGGCGTGCGCCTGGGCGCCAAGCGCGACCATGCCGAGCAGGAATGCAATAGAGACCAACAGCCGCTTGATCATAACGCCTGCACTCCCCCTCATCATTTTGGCCTTGCCCCGGCGCCGGCCTTGTGGCCGATCACCGGGCAAACCCATCTGAATTCGAAATTACTTACTGAGTAGAACTATTCTGATGGCGCAATGCGTCGAGCGCCGGAGACAGGCCGCGCAGCGAGAACGGCCACGTGATCGAATTATTCACGCCATCCTTGAAAGCCAAATGGCCAAGCCCGCCCTCGGCGCGCCACTGGCTGACGACATCACCCGAGAACAATGCCGAGGCGAAACAGCCCGACGGCAGGCAGCGCTCGAATGTGAGATCGAAACCGTTATCATGCGCGTCGGCGGCGCGCACCGGCGTTTGCAGCGCCACATTGTCGGGCAGCACCACGACAATGCGCAGATCCTTCCCCTCGCCCGGCGCGCGGCCAATGGCGATCTCCGCCACCAGCTGCTTGTTTTGGTTTTGCAAAAACTGGTTCAGTTCGCAGGTTTTTTGCGCCGAACCGGCCGCGCTCGAGCAGCGCATCACCCAATCGCCATAAGCGGTCTGGGTCACTTTGGGGGCCGTGGTGTCTGTGGTTTTGGTCACCGCCGAAGGCGCGGCCACCGTGGCGGGGCCAGGGGTCGCCAGCGCGGCATTGCTGGAGCGCCCGGAAAGCGCCCAAGCGCCGATGAGCACGATACCGGAAAGAGCCGCCGCCCCCGAAATGACCCAGCCGCGCCCGAAACGCTTGCGCGCCGCGCCGCCAGAGGGGGTTTCCTGGTTACCGCCGATCCCAAAGCCGTCAGTCATGCTTTTTTCCTTCCCACGTCCCCAAAAGTCAACAGAACCGCCCGGCCCACCCATGGGTTGGCCGGCACGCAAGCGGATTCACCGTCGTGTTTCGCGGTGTTGTGTTTAACTGTTACTGTAATGTTAACTCTGTTTCAATTCGTAAGTAAACATATTCTTAAATTTTGTGGGTGAAACTTAATGAACGGCAGCTTTGTGAGCTGGCACCCGCGCGGCGTTTGCGCCAGATCAATGTTTTTTACGCGCCCCGGTGCATGAAAGCAGATCGGACCGGGAGGAAATCACCTCATGTGCCTTGGGATTCCCATGCAGATCACCGCCATCGACGGCTTTAACGCCGCGTGCGAGGCCAGGGGCGTGCACCGCACGGTCAGCCTGTTCATGATCGGGGAAAACGAGGTGAGGGTGGGGGATTTCGTCATGGTCCATGTCGGCTATGCCCTGCGCAAAATGACCCCCGAGGATGCCCGCGAGAGCTGGGAATTGTTCGATGAGATTTTCGCCGCCGTCGATGCCGATGGCTGAAGATCTCACCGCCGCCCAGGGCTGGCTCGAAAAAATCCACGCCCTGCCGCTGGATCAGGAGGTCCGGGTCATGAATGTCTGCGGCGGGCATGAGCGCAGCCTCACCCAGCAGGGCTTGCGCGGCGTGCTGCCGGCCAAGGTCAAGCTCATCCCCGGCCCCGGCTGCCCGGTATGCGTGTGCCCCGAGGAAGACATCGCCGAGGCCATCGCGCTCGCCATGAGCCGCGAGGTCACGCTCGTCGCCTTTGGCGACATGCTGCGCGTGCCCATCAACGCCGCCAAGGGCGAGGTGCGCTCCCTGGCCGAGGCCCGCGCCCAGGGCGCCGATATCCGTCCCATCGCCTCCCCGCGCGAGGCCGTGGCCCTGGCCGCCGCCCAGGCGCCCCGGCCGGTGGTGTTCTTCGCCGCCGGGTTTGAAACCACCACCGCCCCCGTGGCCGCCATGCTGGCCGAGGGCGCGCCGGATAATCTCTCGGTGCTGCTCAGCGCCCGGCTCACCTGGCCGGCGGTGGACATGCTGCTGCGCGCCGACGCCACCAGCCTGGACGCCCTGATCGCGCCCGGCCATGTCGCCACGGTCATGGGCGCCGATGAATGGGGCTTCATTCCCCACCGCCACCATCTGCCCGTGGCCGTGGCCGGGTTCTCGGCCAATTCGCTGCTGGCCGCGCTCTATTCGGTGCTGCGCCAAAAGCTCGCCGGCAAGCCCTTTCTCGATAATTGCTACCCCGAGCTGGTTACCCCCAAAGGCAACAAGCGCGCCCAGGCCCTGCTCGCGCAGGTGCTGGAGGTGCGAGACGCCACCTGGCGCGGCATCGGCACCATTCCGGCCTCGGGCTTCGCCCTGAACAGCGCCTATGCGCACTTCGATGCCCGGGCGCGCTTCCAGCCCGCCGCCCTGCCCCGCCGCCACGCGGGCGAAATGCCGCCTGGCTGCGACTGCGCCAGCGTGGTGCTGGGGCGCAAGCCGCCCACCGAATGCCGGCTTTATGGCCGCGCCTGCACGCCGCGCGCGCCCATCGGGCCGTGCATGGTCTCCGATGAGGGGGCCTGCCATATCTGGTGGCAAGCGGGCGAGCGCCCGGCGGCCTGAAGCCCTTGACCGCCGAGCGCATCATTTTGGGCGGCATCGTGCAGGGTGTGGGGTTCCGCCCCTTTGTCTACCGGCTGGCGCTCAGGCTGGGGGTCGCCGGCTGGGTGCGCAATGACGGCACCGGCCAGGTCGAGATCATCGCCCACGCGCCCGCCGCCGTGCTGGCCGGCTTCCGCGCCGGTCTGCTCTCCGAGGCCCCGCCCGCCGCGCGCCCGGTCTTGCGCCATGTCAGCGCCGCTTTGTTCACCGGCGAGGGGTTCGAGATCCGCCCCAGCACCGCCAAGGGCGTGGCCGCCCAGGGCCTGCCCGCCGACCTCGCCCCCTGCGCCGCCTGCCTCGCCGAACTGGCCGACCCCGCCGACCGGCGCTTTGGCTATGGTTTCACCAACTGCACCCAATGCGGCCCGCGCTACAGCCTCATCGAAACCTTGCCCTATGACCGCGCCAACACCACCATGCGCGGCTTTGCCCTGTGCGCCGCCTGCGCGGCCGAATATGGCGCGCCCGATAACCGGCGCTTCCACGCCGAGCCCATCGCCTGCCCGCGCTGCGGGCCGCATCTGCGCCTTGGCGCCCATACGGGCGATGCCGCGCTCAGCGCCGCGCTGGCCGCCTTGCGGGCGGGGCGGATCGTCGCGGTGAAAGGTGTTGGCGGGTATCATTTGCTCTGCGACGCCGCCGATGACCAGGCGGTGCAACGCTTGCGCGCCCGCAAGCAGCGGCCGCGCAAGCCCCTCGCCCTGCTGGTGCCCGAAGCGCGGCTCTCCGAGTATGCGGCCGCCTCCCCGGCCGAACAGGAGGTGCTGCGCGGGCCGTCGCGCCCCATCCTGCTGCTGCCCAGGCGCGCGGGCGCCGCGCTCAGCCCGGCCATCGCCTCCGGCCTGGGCGAAATCGGGGTCATGCTGCCGGATTCCCCCCTGCATCATCTGCTGGCCACGGGGTTTGGCGCCGCCCTCGTCGCCACCTCGGCCAACCGCTCGGGCGAGCCGATGGTGGCCGATGACGCCACCGCCGAAGCCGACCTGGCCGGCATCGCCGAGGCGTTTTTGCACCATAACCGCCCCATCGCCCGGCCGGTGGATGATTCAGTGCTGCGGGTCATCGATGGCGCGCCGCGCCTCTTGCGCGCCGGGCGGGGCTTTAGCCCGCTCGAGGTGCCGCTGCCCCGCAAACTGCCCTACCCCGTGCTGGCGCTGGGCGGGCACATGAAAAACACCATCGCCCTGGGGTTTGGCGATCTGGCGGTGATCTCGCCCCATCTGGGCACGCTCGACAATCCGGCCGCCCTCGCCGCCTTCGCGCGCATGGCCGGGGAGCTGCCCGCGCTCTATGGCGTCAAGCCCCAGGCCCTGATCGTGGATGCCCATGCCGGCTATGGCTCCAGCGCCTGGGCGCGGGGGCGGGGCTTGGCTCTGCATCCTGTCTGGCACCATCACGCCCATGCCGGGGCGCTGGCGGGCGAATATGGGCTGGAGGAGGCGCTGATCTTCACCTGGGATGGTGTCGGGCTGGGGCCGGATGGCACGCTCTGGGGCGGTGAGGTGCTCGCCGGCCGGCCGGGCGCGTGGCGCGTGGCGGCGCGGCTCCGGCGCTTCAGGCTCCAGGGCGGCGACCGGGCGGCGCACGAGCCGTGGCGGGCGGCGGCGGCGCTGTGCTGGGGCGCGGGGCTCACCCCGCCCGCCGGGCTGGTGCCCGATCCGCTGGTCAAACGCGCCTGGGACACGGGCCGCAACTGCTTTGAAACCAGCGCCGCCGGACGGTTGTTCGATGGCGCGGCCGCTCTGCTCGGGCTCTGCCCCACCGCCAGCTACGAGGCCCAGGCCCCCGCCGAACTCGAAGCCCTGGCCGACGACACCAGCGCCGCCATTCCCCTGCCCCTGACACGGCGAGACGGCATATGGGAAGCCGACTGGGCGCCGCTGCTGCCCATGTTGACCGACCAAACCCTGCCCCCCGCCACGCGCGCGGCGCTGTTTCATGAAAGCCTGGCCGCCCTGGGGGCCGAGCTGGCCCTGCGTTTGGGGGCGCGCGCTGTCGGCCTCTCGGGCGGGGTGTTTCAAAACCGCCGCCTCACGCAATCGCTGCTCGGCCGCCTGCGCGCGGCCGGCATAACGGCGCATCTCGGGCGCCAAATCCCCAGTAACGATGCCGGCCTCTCTTATGGCCAGCTGGTCGAATTCGGAGCCTCTCATGGATGAATTCATCACCCTTGCGCACGGCAATGGCGGGGTGCGCATGCGCGCCCTCATCGAGCGCGTGTTCGCGGCGCGGCTGGGCAGACCCGACACCAGCGCGGATGCCGTGCCCATCGCCCTGCCCGCCGGCGAAATCCTGGTCACCACCGATGGCTTCACCGTCCAGCCCGCGCGCTTTCCGGGCGGCGATATCGGGGCGCTCGCCGTGCATGGCACGGTCAACGACCTGGCGGTTTCGGGCGCCACGCCGCTCTACCTCACCCTCGCCGCGCTGATCGAGGAAGGCTTTCCGCTCGCCGAGCTCGAAACCCTCATCGACAGCCTGGCCCGCGCCGCGCGCGAGGCCGGCGTGCGCGTGGTGGCGGGGGATACCAAAGTGCTGCCCCGCGGCCAGGGCGGCGGGGTTTATTTCGCGCTCACCGGCCTTGGCGTGCGCAAGCCCGGTCTGGGGCTTGGCATCAATGCCATCACCCCCGGCGACAAGCTCCTGGTCAGCGGCCCGGTTGGCGATCACGGCATCGCGGTAATGTTCGCCCGCGAGGAATTTGGCCTCAGGGGCGATGTGCGCTCGGACGCCGCCACCCTCACCCCCCTCACCCAGGCGCTGCTCGCGGTGCCGGGGCTGCGCTTCATGCGCGACCCCACGCGCGGCGGGCTGGCGACGGTGGCCCACGAAATCGCCGCCGCCCGGGGCCTGGGCGTGACCCTCGAAGCCGCCGCGATCCCCGTGCGCGACAGCACCCAGGCGGTGTGCGAGATGCTGGGCTACGACCCGCTTTATCTGGCCTGCGAGGGCCGCGTGGTGGCGGTGGTGGCGCCCGACCATGCCGGCGCCGCGCTGGCCGCCCTCAAGGCGCATGAGCTGGGGGCGGATGCCGCCCTCATCGGCACCATAGAGGCCGCGCCCGGCCCCGTGGTGCTGCGCACCGCGCTCGGCGGCCGCCGCCTGCTGCCCGAACTCGAAGAGGACGCGCTGCCCCGGATCTGCTGATCAGGTTCCGGCCGAGAGCGCCACGCGCGGCTTGGGCCTGGCCGCCGCCTTGCCGGCCTTGGCCCGCTCAACGCCCGCGCGCAGCCAGTCCAGCCACGCCGCCATGCCCTCGCCCGAGCGCGCCGAGAGGGTCAGCACCCCGATGCCCGGATGCACCCGCCCCGCATAATCCGCCGCCTTTTCCACCGAAAAATCGACATAAGGCAGCAGGTCGGATTTATTGAGCAGCATCAGATCGGCGGCGAAAAACATGTCGGGGTATTTGAGCGGCTTATCCTCGCCCTCGGTGGTTGAGAGCACCACCACCTTATGCGCCTCCCCCAGGTCAAACCCCGCCGGGCAGACCAGATTGCCGACATTTTCGATAAACAGCACCCCATCCTCGATGGGGGGGAGATGCGCGAGCGCATGGCCCACCCCATGGGCATCGAGATGGCAGCCCTTGCCGGTGTTGATCTGGTAAGCGGGCACGCCGGTCGCCTTGATCCGCTCGGCATCCAGCCCGGTCTGCTGGTCGCCCTCGATCACCGCCACCGGCAGTTCGGCCTTCAGCGCCTCCACGGTCCTCACCAGCAGCGTGGTCTTGCCAGAGCCCGGCGAGGATACGAGATTGACCACAAACAGCCCCCGGGCGGCGAAAGAGCGCCGGTTGGCATCGGCATGGCGCTGATTCTCGGCGAAAATATCGCGCTCCACCTGCACCATGCGCGTCTGGCTCAAGCCCGGCGCGTGGGCGTGGCGGTGGTCATGGTCGTCGTGATCATGGTGGTCATGGCCGTGATGGTCGTGATCATGGTCGTGATCATGATGGTCAGAGCCATGCTTGTGCTCATGCCCGCCGCAGCCGCAAATCGCGCACATGTTACGAAACCTCCAGCTGTTTAATACGCATTTGCGCGCCATCCAGTATGTGCAGCTGGTAGCTGCCGCAGGCGGGGCATCCCTCGCCATGGCGCTTCACCGCCACATTGCCCGAGCATTGCATACACCAGGCGCTGCCGTCCACGAAATCAATCGCGAGCGCCGCGCCCTCGGCCAGCGTGCCCTTGGCCACAATGGGAAAATTGAACCGCATGGCCGCGGGCTCTATGGTGGCGAGCGCCCCGATTTCGAGAAACACCTTATGCACGCGGGAAAATACCTGCGCGCGGGCCTGCTCCTCGAGCGCCTGAACCAGCCCCTCGCACAGCGCCATTTCATGCATCTCTGGTATCCAGGCGCAAAAACTTGTCCCGGCCCGCCTCGCATACCGGACAGGACCAGTCCTCGGGCAGTTCCTCGAACGGCGTGCCGGGCTCAATCTGCCACACGCTGTCGCCTTCCTGGGGGTCATAGACATGCCAGCAAATGCGGCATTCAAACCGCGCGGCCTTGGTCTCGCTCATGCGTAAACGCTCCGCACCGCCCGCACGCGCCTGGCGGAATCGGCAATGTCATCGGCCGCCGCGCAGGCGACAGAGGGCATGAGGCCGATATCGATGGAGTTGAGAATGAGCGCGTTGGCGGCGTTGGAAAACTGCACCCACCAGACATGGCCAAGATGCGTGGAGCGGATGCGGCACGCGCCATAACCCGATGAAACAATCACCACCGCCCCCTCGCCCAGCGTTTTCACCAGCCAGCCAAGATCGGCATCGGTCAGCGGCAGCAGGTCGAGGTTGAAATTATGCCCCGCCCCGGTTTCGGCAAAGGTCCGCGCGCGGGCATGAATTTCCGCCAGCAGATGCGGCGCGTTGACAACCTCCGCCGGAACATTTTCAAGCGCCGGCATCGGCGGCACACCCGCCCTGGCGCGCGCTTTGAGCACGGCCGGCACATCGCCGATTTCGAGATAATCCACCCCCTCGCCGCGCACGCGCCACAAGCCGGTGAACACCGTCTCCTCTATTTGCAGATCGGGCGTGCCGAACGCCAGCGCCGAAACCTCGCCAGAACCCAGCGTCTCGTTGAGAAATTTCACCGCCTCGGGCGGCGCTTCGCGCAGATCGAGCAGATTGTCCGGGCTGTCTGGCGCGTAAGCGGCCAGCGCCGCCTCGATCCGCTCCAGCCACACCCCGCCCGCCGCGCGCAAGGCCGGGTCTTCTGGCAGCCGGGGCGGCAGATATTGGTTCACCGCCTGGGGCAGCATCATATAATCGGGCGAAGGCTCCTGGTTGTTGGGCAGGGGCATGGTTTATCCTTGGCTCAGGCTGTGGGAACGACAAGCGGCGCGATCTCGCGGACATATTCGGCCCAGTCGCGCATGCGCGGCAAGGCCAGCACAACCTCGCCGCCTTTCACAAACACCAGCGTCGGGCGCACGGTGATCTTGAACCGCGCGGCAAGCTTGCGCTCGGCATCGGGGTCGATCACGCCAATGCGGAACGCGCCTGGAAATTCCTTCATCAATTCCGGCATCACCACGGCCAGATCCTCGATCTCGGGGTAGCGCGCGGCATTGCCGGTAAACAGCAAGGCCGCCAGCCCGCCCGCCAAAAACGCCTCCAGCGTCGTTTCGGTGAGCGCGTTAACGCCAGTCATTTGCAACAAACGGCGCAGGCCGGGGGAAGGATCGCTCATGGCTTCACCCCACCAGCTCGTAAAAATCGATCATCACGGATTCCGGTCCCAGCGGCTCTAGCGCCTCGCCCGCCGCGCGCGGGCGCGGGGTCACGCCATAGCGGGCCAGATAGGCCAGCGTCTCGGTCAGCGCCGCGTCGATCTGCGCGCGCACCGGCGGCGTGACCGAGGCGCCGTAATTCTGCAAATCCAGCGGCTGCACGCCAATCAGGCGCACATGCAGCGGCAGCGTGTCCTTCAGCTTGGCCAGCCCCAGCACATCGAGCATGCTGGTCTGGTGCAGGCTCATTTTCTTGGCGGTCAGGCAGCGCGGCACGTCGTCGTCATCGGCCATGAACAGGCTGCCGGGCGGCAGGCCGTAATCCACCGCATCCAGAATCACCAGCACATCGGCATCCTCGACAATGGGCAGCAGCGCCAGCCCCTGCGTGCCGCCATCCACCAGCCGCACATGCGAAGGAAACCCATAGCGCGCGTTCAGCTCCTCGACCGCGCGCACGCCAAACCCCTCATCGGCCCATAAAATATTGCCGACCCCCAAAACAATGATCCGCCGGCTCATGGGCGATTATCCTTGAACATGCGCCAGCCATTGATCATGGCCGAGACAATGGCCGCGCGCGACATGATGTCCTCGCGGATGACCATGTAGATATGGATGATGACGAACACCAGAATGTACCACATGGCCAGATGGTGCCAGGTATGAACCTCCATGCTGCCGCCAAACAGCGGGATCACCCAGGAGCTGAACAGCCTGGCCGACCACCCGCCCGCGCCCTCGCCATAAAGCGCGAAACCGGTGACGATCTGAAACAGCGCGCCCAGCACGAAGAGCAGAAACATGGCCGCCTGCGCCAGCGGGTTATGGCCAACCTCGACCGGCGCCTCGCGGTCGATCATCAGATACCAGCGGATCGTCGTCCACATGCCCTTCCACCACGCGCAGGACCACACGGCGGGCAGAAAGATTTCACGGGCATGGGCATTGCCCACGAACACCCAATAAACCCGCACCGCGAACCCGACCGCGAAAATATAGGCCGAGACGAAATGAATCTCGCGCACCCAGCCCATGACATAAAGATGGTACGGCTCGCCATCGAGCTGCGGCCAGATGGGGCGGGCGATGAGCAGCCCCGTGACCACCAGCAGCGCGAAGGCGAACAGATTGACCCAGTGCCAGATGCGCACCGGGAGTTCATAGACATAGACAGGGGCTTTCACCACCCCCGTCCCGTTGGCGTGAGGGGCTGGCGCGCTCATGGCTTTAGCGCACCTTCACGCGCACAAGTTCGCCGCCATCGGGGGCCATCACATGCGTCGAGCAGGCGAGGCAGGGATCGAAACTATGCAGGGTACGCAAAATTTCGAGCGGCTGGGTGGGGTTGGCCAGCGGCGTGCCGAGCAGGGCGGCCTCGAACGCGCCGATATTGCCGGCCGGGTCGCGCGGCGAGCCGTTCCAGGTGGTGGGCACCACCGCCTGATAAGAGGCGATTTTGGCGGCCTCTATATGCACCCAATGCCCCAGCGCGCCGCGCGGCGCCTCGGTAAAGCCCACGCCCTTGGCCGCGGGCGCCCAGCTCGAGGGCTCCCAGTTCTGGGTATTGGCGGTGGCCAGATCGCCCGCCGCGATGTTGGCGATCAGCGCGTTGAACTGGTCCTTGAGTTTATGCGCCGCCCATTGCGCCTCCAGCCCGCGCGCGGCGGTGCGCCCGAGCGTGGTGAACAGCGCGGCGAAGGGCAGCCCGAGATCGGTGAGCAGCTGGTCCACCGGCTGCTTGAATTCATCGAGCCCCCTGGCATAGGCCACCGTGAAGCGCGAGAGCGGCCCCACCTCCATGGCATTGCCCTTCCAGCGCGCGGCCTTGATGAAGGAATATTTCGCCCCCTCATCGAGCTGCTGAATATTGGTCTTGGTGCCGACCGTATTGGCGCCCAGCTCGAAATTCGGCTCGGTGATGCCATCCCAAGGGTGCAGGCCCTTGCTCTCATCGGGGTATTGATACCAGGAATGATCGACATATTCCTGCACCTGGTCGGGCGCGGTCAGATCGACATCCATCACCTCATTGAGGTTGCCGTTCAAAATCGCCCCGCGCGGCATCATCAGGTTGGTATAGTCATTGGCGTGCCGCGGAAACTCGCCATAAGCCAGCACGTTCTTGCCGGCCAGCCCCTGGCCGTAATCCCAGTTTTTGTAGAAGCTGGCAATGGCCTTGAGATCGGGGATATAGACCTGATCGATGAACTCGATGGTGCGGTCGATGATGCCCGAGACCAGATTGAGGCTCGCCATGTTCACCGGCGCGCCGGCCGCCATCGGCTCATCCACGTTAATGGCGCAGGCCATGCCGCCCACCAGCCAGTTCGGGTGCGGGTTCTTGCCGCCGAACACGGTGTGGATTTTCACGATCTCGCGCTGGAAATCCAGCGCCTCGAGATAATGCGCCACGGCCATCAGGTTACCCTCGGGGGGCAGCACATAGGCCGGGTTGCCCCAATAGCCGTTCATGAACGGCCCCAACTGCCCGGAATCGACAAAACGCTGCAAGCGCGCCCGCACATCCGAGAAATAGCCCGGCGAGGATTTGCCCCAGGGCGAGATGCTCTGCGCCAGCGCGCTGGTCGCCTTTGGGTCGGCCTGCAGCGCCGAGACCACATCCACCCAGTCGAGCGCGTGCAGATGGTAGAAATGCACCAGATGATCATGCGCATACAAAGTCAGCTGCATGATGTTGCGGATGATGTTGGCGTTTTCCGGAATCTGGATGCCCAGCGCGTTTTCCACCGCGCGCACGCTGGTGAGCGCGTGCGTGCCGGTGCACACGCCGCAGATGCGCTCGCAAAACGCCCAGGCATCGCGCGGGTCGCGGCCCTTGAGGATAAGCTCCAGCCCGCGCCACATGGTGCCCGAGGACACGGCGTTCTGGATGACATTGTTGGCATCGAGGTTCACCTCGCAGCGCATATGGCCCTCGATGCGCGTGACGGGGTCGACCACCATGCGTCGGCCGGAATTATCGAGCGAGAAGCCGTTGGGGGTTTGCACGGTCATGGCTTATTTCTCCCCCTCATGGTCTTTGGGCTTGGCGCTGAAATGCTTCACGGCGCTGGCCGCGGCATGGGCGGCGACACCAGCCAGCGCGATGCCGGCGGCCGTCCCGCCAATTTCATCGGCCGTGGCTTCAATGCCAAAGGCAGCGCCGATATTGGCCAGGCGCGAATAAAACGGCCCGTTATCCCAGAAATGATCTTCCGAGCAGCCCAGGCAGCCATGGCCGGACTGGATGGGAAAGGACACGCCGCCATTCCAGCGCGTGGTCGAGCAGGCATTATAGGTGGTCGGCCCCTTGCAGCCCATTTTGTAGAGGCAATAGCCCTTGCGCGCGCCGTCATCGTCCCAGGATTGAACGAACTCGCCGGCATCGAAATGCGGGCGGCGATAGCATTTATCGTGGATGCGCTGGCCGTAAAACATGGCCGGGCGCCCGCGCGAATCAAGCTCGGGCAGCCGGTTGAAGGTGACGATATAGGAAATCACCCCGGTCATCACCTCGGCGATGGGCGGGCAGCCCGGCACCTTGATGATCGGCTTGTCGGTAATCACCTTATCAATGGGCACGGCCTGGGTCGGGTTGGGGCGCGCGGCCTGCACGCAGCCCCAAGAGGCACAAGCCCCCCAGGCGATGACCGCCTTGGCGTTCGCCGCCACCTCCCGCAATTTTTCCACAAACGGCCGCCCGCCGGTAATGCAGTACATGCCGTCCTCGTTCAGCGGCGGGTTGCCCTCGACCGCCAGCACATATTCGCCGGGATATTTGGCCGGAATCTCGGTCAGCGCCTTTTCGGCATCCGCCCCGGCCGCCGCCATCAGCGTGTCGTCATAATCGAGCGAGATCATCTTCAAGATGACATCGGAGGCCAGCGGGCTGCCCGAGCGGATGAAGCTTTCCGAGCAGCAGGTGCATTCGAGCCCGTGCATCCACAGCACCGGCAGGCGCGGCTTGGTTTCCATGGCATGGGCGATGGCCCCGGCATAAGCCGGCTCCAGCCCGAGCGCCGCGGCGGTGAGGCTGCAAAATTTCAGAAAGGAGCGCCGCGACGTACCCTGCGCGCGCATGATGTCATAGAAGGTCTGGAGTCTCTCGGCCACGCCCGCTCTCCCTCGATTTATGATGCCGCCCGGCACTCCCGGCTCCTTCAGCGGCTCAAATTTGGCCTTTGCCACCCGCGCCCGGCTTCGGCATTGATTCAAATCAAGCCCCCCGCCCAATCCCGCGCCGCCCCCTGCTCCAAAACGGCACAGCCGGAATCTTTCTGCGCCAACCTCAAATTTTGCCAAATCAGCCCTGTTTTGAGGCCGTGCAACATGCGCAAAGCTGGCGCCCGCCCAGGGTGATGTTCAGCCCTTGCCAGATCGTCTATCAGCACGGCCTAAAGTTGCTACCAAGAAGGCGGCTTTGGAATATTATTTTGGCAGGAGACAAAAAATGGGCCAGACGAGCCGGGTCAAGAATACCGCACTGCAACGCAAAATCATGCCTGTCGAGGCCGCCGTCGAGCTGATCACCCCCGGCAGCACGGTGGGCATGAGCGGCTTCACCGGCTCGGGCTACCCCAAGGTGGTGCCCCAGACACTGGCCAGCCGCATGGAGACCCGCAACAAGGCGGGCAACCCGTTCCGCCTGCGCATCTGGACCGGCGCCTCCACCGGCCCCGAGCTCGATGGCGCGCTCGCCAAGGCCGACGGCATCGAATTCCGCCTGCCCTACAACTCCGACCCCATCGCCCGCGAAAAAATCAACAGCGGCAAGATGGAATATTTCGACATGCATCTGAGCCAGGTCGCGCCCATGGCGTGGCAGGGCTTTCTGGGCGAGCTCGACACCGCGCTCATCGAAATCACCGGCATCACCGAAGACGGGCTGCTGATCCCCTCCTCCTCGGTCGGCAACAACAAAACCTGGCTGGACCGCGCCAAAAACATCATCCTCGAGGTGAATGCCTGGCAAAACGAGGCGCTCGAGGGCATCCACGATATTTATTACGGCACCGCCCTGCCGCCCAACCGCGTGCCCATCCCCCTCACCCGTCCTGATGACCGCATCGGCCAAAGCTATTTCAAGGTCGATCCCGAGAAAGTGAAGGCCATCGTCCTCACCGACAGCCCGGACCGCAACCTGCCCTTCGCCGCCCCCGACGAGGTGGCGCTGCGCATCGCCGGCCATCTCATCGAGTTTTTCGAGCACGAGGTGAAGCGCGGCCGCCTGCCCGAGCACCTGCTGCCGCTGCAATCGGGCGTCGGCAACATCGCCAACGCCGTGCTCACCGGGCTCAACGGCTCGCGCTTTGAAAACCTCACCGCCTATACCGAGGTGATCCAGGACGGCATGGTGGACATGCTGAATTCGGGCAAGATGCGCCTGGCGTCGGCCACCTCCTTCTCGCTCAGCCCCGAGGCGGCGACGCTGATGAACCAGAACATGGCCTTCTACCGCGACAAGATGATCCTGCGCCCGCAGGAAATCTCCAACCACCCCGAGCTGGTGCGCCGCCTGGGCTGCATCGCCATGAACGGGCTGATCGAGGCCGATATTTACGGCAACGTGAACTCCACCCATGTCATGGGCTCGCGCATCCAAAACGGCATCGGCGGCTCGGGCGATTTCGCGCGCAATGCCTATGTCTCCATCTTCATGACCCCCTCGATCGCCAAGGGCGGCAAGATCTCGGCCATCGTGCCGCAGGCCTCGCATGTCGACCATATCAGCCAGGATGTGCAGGTGATCGTCACCGAGCAGGGCCTGGCCGATCTGCGCGGCCTCTCGCCGAAACAGAAGGCCGAGAAGATCATCGAGAATTGCGCCCACCCCGACTACCAGCCCCTGCTGCGCGATTATTACAAGCGCGCGCGCGAGCATTCCTACGGCCAGCAATCCCCCTGCCTGCCCAGCGAGGCGCTCTCCTGGCACCAGCGCTTCATCGAAACCGGCTCGATGCTGCCGTAAAAATTTATGCGGGGCTTGGGGAGCTTTTTTCAAAAAGCTCCCCAAAACCTCCCTGCTTTAAAAAATCCCCCCGAGAATTTTCGATCCCGCTCACAAGGCGGCCAGCACCGTCTCCACGAGCCTCTCCCGCGTGCCCGCGGCATCCAGCCGCCGCCAATTTTGCTGGCCGGTAACATGGCCGCGCTGGGCGCGCATCACCGCCACCGTGGCGTCCGAGGCATCATGCTCCCGCCCCGCGATCCGCGCCGCCAGCACCGCCTCCGGCGCCTCCAGCCAAAACCCGGCAAACGCCACGCCATGGCGCGCCGCCAGCGCCTCGGCCGCGGCGCGCTCCTCACCGCGCAAAAACGCCGCATCGAGCACCACGCAGGCCCCCGCCGCCAGCGCCCGCCCGGCCAGCCCGAGCATTTCGCCATAGGTTTCGGCACTGGCCGCCGCCGTGTAGTCCACCGCCGGCAGGCGCGTTTCCGGCGCCACCCCGCGCAGGCGCTTGCGCATCACATCCGAGCGCAGCACCCGCGCCCCCGCGCCCCCGCCCAGCCGCGGCGCCACCGCCGCCGCCAGGGTGGATTTGCCACCGCCGCTCAAGCCCCCAATGGCCACCAAGCGCGGCGCCGGGGCGCGCAGCAGCGCCACCGCCAGGCGCACATAAGCCGCGCCATCGCGCCCCTGCGCGGCCAAGACATGCGCCCTGATCCCCGCCCGCACCGCCATGAACAGCGGCAAAACCCCCATCGCCCCCTCATCGCCCGTGCGGTCGAGATAGCGGTTCATCACCCCGTTCGCGCCCCCGCCCTGGGCGCATAAATCCATCAGCGGAAACGCCAGATCATAGGCCGTATCGATGCAGGAAAACTCATCCGAGAACTCGATCGCGTCAAACAGCACCGGATGCCCGTCGATGGCCACGATATTGCCCAGATGCAAATCCCCATGGCAGCGCCTGAAGCTTCCCGCCCCCCGCGCGGCCAGCTGCTCTCCACACACCCCCAAAGCCGCGCGCGTGGCGCCAATCAGTGCCTCCACCTCACGCTCCGGCAGTGGCGGCGCCAAGGCGCGCAGCCGCTCCTCATTGCCCGCCACCACCCGCCCCAGCGCGCCCGCGCCATCCCCCACCAATTTTTCCGCGCCCTGGTGAAACACCGCGATCTCATCGGCCAGTTCGCGCAGCAGCGCGGGCGTCAGCGCGCCCTGGCCGGCCAGGGCCGAAAACAACCCCGCCTCATCGAAACGCCGCATCTCGACCACATAATCCTCTGGCTCCGGCGGGTCGAACCCCGCCGCCCCCACGCCCCGCACCGCCAGATAAAGCCCCGGCGCCGTGCGCCGGTTGAGCCGCAGCTCCGCCGCGCACAATTCCCGCCGCCGCGCGCGGGTGGACTGGTCGACAAACGCCAGTAAAACGGATTTTTTCAGCTTATAGGCACGGTCCTTGTGCAAAAACACGTAAGACACATGGGTCTCGCGCACCAGCTCGGCGCCGGCCCGCAAAAACGCGATCACCCCGCCCTGCTCATCCATGGTCGCGCCACGGCTTCACCTGCTGCGCCAGCCGCTCCAGCCCGGCGCCGGAAATCGTTTCGTCATGCAGCAGCTCGCGCGCGGCCGCGCGCAATGTCTTGTCATTATCAGCCAAAATCGCCCGGGCGCGCCGGTAAGCCTCCTCGACCAGCCCGCGTATGGCGGCATCTATGGCCGCCGCCGTCGCCTCCGAATATTGTTTCGGCCGCCAATCGCGCTCGCCGCCCTGGAGCAGATGCGCGGTCTCGGGCTCATAGGCCATCTGGCCCAGCGTCTCATCCATGCCAAAGCGCACCACCATGGCGCGCGCCATGTCGGTCGCGCGCGCCAGATCATCGGCCGCGCCCGTGGAAATATCGGGAAACATCAAGGACTCCGCCGCCCGCCCGCCAAGCAGCACCACCATGCGGTCGCGCAGCTCCTGGCGGCTCAGCAAAAACCTGTCCTCGGTCGGGCGCGAAATCGTATAGCCCAGCGCGGCGATGCCATGGGGGATGATGGAGATTTTCTGCACCTTGTCGGTATCGGGCAGGGCCATGGCGGTAATCGCGTGGCCCATCTCATGGTGGGCGACAATCTCGCGCTCCCGGGGCGCCAGCAGCCGGTTATGTTTCTCAAGCCCGGCGATGATCCGCTCCACCGCGTTCGAGAAATCATCGAGCGTCACCGAGGCCCCGCCCCGCCGCGTGGCGAGCAGCGCCGCCTCATTGACCAGATTGGCGAGATCCGCGCCCGAAAATCCCGGCGTCAGCGCGGCAATCTCCTCGGCCTGCACATCGTCGGCCAGCTTCACCTTGCGCATATGCAGCGCGAGAATCTGTACCCGCCCGGCCTTGTCCGGGCGATCGACCAAAATCTGGCGGTCGAAGCGCCCGGCGCGCAGCAGCGCGGGGTCGAGAATTTCCGGCCGGTTGGTGGCCGCCAGCAGCACCACGCCAATCGAGGGGTCGAACCCATCCATCTCGGCCAGCAGCTGGTTCAGCGTCTGCTCCTTCTCGTCATTCCCCCCGCCCGGAATCGCGGCATTGCGCGCGCGCCCGAGCGAATCCAGCTCGTCGATGAAAATGATGGCGGGGGCCGAACGCCTGGCCTGCTCAAACAAATCGCGCACGCGCGCCGCCCCCACGCCCACGAACATCTCCACAAACTCAGACCCCGAAATGGAGAAAAACGGCACCCCCGCCTCACCGGCAACGGCGCGGGCCAGCAGCGTCTTGCCGGTGCCCGGCGGCCCCACCAGCAGCAGCCCCTTGGGGATATGCGCGCCCAGCCGCCCATAACCGGCCGGGTCTTTCAAAAAATCGACCACTTCCTTGAGTTCGGCCTTGGCCTCCTCAACCCCCGCGACATCGGAGAATTTCACCCCCACATCGCTTTCGGCATAAACCCGCGCCCGCGATTTGCCGACCGAGAGCATGCCCCCCGCCGTTCCGCCGCGCCCGCCCAGCATGAAATACCAGAGCGCGCCAAACATCAGCAGCGGAAACAGCCAGCTGAGCAGATTGCCGAGCAGCCCGGGCGCCGCCGTGCCGCTATAGGTCACGCCGGCCTTGCCCAGCTGGGCGGCCAGGCCCGTGTCCACCCGCTCGGTCACAAACTGGGAGGGGCCGTCTTTGGGCGGGGTTTTGTAATGGCCGGTGATTTCGCTGTCGGTCACGGTCAGGTCCGCGAGCTGCCCGGCGGCCAGCTCGGCCTGAAATTCGCTATAGGGGATGGTTTTCACATCCTGCGCGGCCTGGCGCCCCAACAGCGCCAGCAGCATCAGCGTGGCGACGATGGCGGCAATCAGCCCGCCCCATTGCGCGCCGCGGTCATTTGGTTTTTTCGCCATGCCCCTGCTCCCGCCGGTCTGGCGCCACCCTAACGTCTGGATGGCGCCAAGACCAGTGGCAGGTCAGGCGGGGCCGGCCAGCGCGCGAATGATATCGGCGCGCGCCACGATCCCCACCAGCAGGCCATCACGCACCACCGGCACGCGCTTGATATGGTGCTTGGCGAACAGATCGACGATCTCACCGACCGAGGTGCCCTCGGTCACCGTCACCACCTCGCGGTTCATCACATCGCCGGCGGTGCGGTTTTCCTCTTTCAGATATTCCAGAAACTCGGCGGCCAGATCCTCGCCTTCCGAGAGCAGCTCAAGCCACCAGGCCTTGCGCTTGTCATGCTCGGTGCCGAGATGGCGGATCAAATCGCTCTCCGAGACCAGCCCGAGCAGCTTGCCTTCCGCATCCACCACCGGCGCGGCGCTGATATGGTGGTCGCGCAGCAGCGCCGCCACCTTGGGCACGCGGTCGTTGGGATGCACGACGATCAGCGGCGCCACCGTCATGATCTCAGATGCCAGTTGGTTCATTTTACCCTTTGCCCCTCTATCTCTCGTGCGCGCCCCTTAGCCGACAAGGCGGCGCGCGCATTGATTTCAATCAAGCACGAACACCGCCCCCTGCGCGTGGCGCAGAGGGGCGGCGTCATGAACGCACCGGACTGATATGGCAACAGGCCCGCGCTTGATCAACCGGCGGCGCGCGCCTCGGCGGCGGCAAGCGCCACCGCCTCGTCATCCGAAAACACCCGCGAGCGGGTGAGAAACCGCTTGCCGGTGCCGTTTTCGAGGCTGAACATGCCGCCCATGCCCGCCACCACGTCGATGATGAGCTGGGTATGTTTCCAGTACTCGAACTGCGAGGGGCTCATATAAAACGCCGCCCCGCCGATCTCGCCAAGCCGCACATCGTCGGGGCTGAGCAGATAATCGCCCACCCCAAAGCACATCGGCGCGGAGCCATCGCAACAGCCGCCAGACTGATGAAACAACACCGCGCCATATTTGGCCCGCAAGCTGGCGATCAGCTCCAGCGCGGCGTCTGTCGCCAGCACGCGCGCCGGAGCCTGGCCTGGCTCAGAAGAAGCCGAGCGCATTGGGGCTGTAGCTGACCAGCAGGTTCTTGGTCTGCTGGTAATGGTCGAGCATCATCTTGTGCGTCTCACGCCCGATGCCCGACTGCTTATAGCCGCCAAACGCCGCGTGGGCGGGGTAGGCATGGTAGCAATTGGTCCACACGCGCCCGGCCTTGATGCCGCGGCCCATGCGGTACGCCCGGTTGCCATCGCGCGACCACACGCCCGCCCCCAGGCCGTAGAGCGTGTCATTGGCCATGGCCAGCACTTCCTCTTCGGTCTTGAAGGTGGTCACCGAGAGCACCGGCCCGAAGATTTCCTCCTGGAAGATGCGCATCTTGTTGTGGCCCTTGAAGATGGTCGGGTTGATGTAATAGCCCGACGAGAGCGCCCCACCGAGATCCCCGCGCACACCGCCGATCAGCAGCTCCGCGCCTTCCTCCTTGCCGATATCGACATAAGACAGGATCTTATGCATCTGCTCGCTCGAGGCCTGGGCGCCGATCATGGTGCTCATATCCAGCGGGCTGCCCTGCTTGATGGCGGCCACGCGCTTGATCACGCGCTCCATGAACCGCTCATAGATGCTCTCATGAATGAACGCGCGCGACGGGCAGGTGCACACCTCGCCCTGGTTGAACGCGAACAGCACCAACCCCTCGATCGCCTTGTCGAGGAAGGCATCGTCCTCGGCCATCACATCCTCGAAGAAGATGTTGGGCGATTTGCCGCCCAGCTCCAGCGTGACGGGGATGAGGTTGTGCGAGGCATATTGCATGATCAGCCGGCCGGTGGTGGTCTCCCCGGTGAAGGCGATCTTGGCGATGCGGTTGCTTGACGCCAGCGGCTTGCCGGCCTCGAGGCCAAAGCCGTTGACGATGTTGAGCACGCCCGGCGGCAGCAGATCGGCGATCAGCTCGGCCAGCACCAGCACCGAAACCGGGGTCTGCTCGGCGGGCTTGAGCACCACGCAGTTACCGGCGGCCAGGGCGGGCGCCAGCTTCCACACGGCCATCAGAATCGGGAAATTCCAGGGGATGATCTGGCCCACCACGCCCAGCGGCTCATGGTAGTGATACGCCACCGTGTTCTCGTCGATTTCCGAAAGCGCGCCTTCCTGGGCGCGCACGCAGGCGGCGAAATAGCGGAAATGATCGACGGCCAGCGGAATATCGGCGAAGGTGGTCTCGCGGATCGGCTTGCCGTTATCAACGGTCTCGGCATAAGCGAGCAGATCGAGATTCTGCTCCATCCGGTCGGCGATCTTGTTCAAGATATTGGCGCGCGTGGTCACCGAGGTCTTGCCCCAGGCATCGGCGGCGGCATGGGCGGCGTCGAGCGCCATGTTGATATCGGCTTCCTGCGAGCGGGCGGCCTGGGTGAAGGGATGGCCGGTGATCGGCGAGATATTGTCGAAATACTGGCCACCCAGCGGCGCGACGAACTTGCCGCCGATGAAATTGTCGTAGCGCGGCTTGAAGGTGAAGCCGGCAATGGCACTCCCCGCGGCGGGGGCAATGGCTGCGTCGAGCATATATGTTTCCTCTGTTTCGTTAAAAGTTTCGGATCGTCACTCTGGCCTTTTTTTGCGGTCGCGGGCCTGGCGCCGCAACTCAGCAAACAGCGTGCCAAAGCCCGGCAAATGGCGGGCTGGCGCTTTGCCCCTTGGCAATGCCCGGCTTTTTCGCCTTGCGCCGGGCCTTGGCGGGCGGTTTGTCACCCCTGAAACGCCCCAAAACGGTACACTGTGCCATTTTGGGACGGATGCACAATTAACTTGCGCCCAAAGCACCTTTGACATACGAAAATGTCGCATGCGTCTGTCCATGACGCTCTAAAAAGTTACAAAAAAACAACCACGGCAGGATATCGTCAGCACGATGCAGTCTTTCCGCTTTGCCTCACGGGCCGATCAATTGAGCTCCTCCCCCTTCCGCGGCGCCGATCCGGGAGACATCAGCCGTTCCTGGCAGCGCTGCCGCATGCTGGGGCTCACCCCTGAGCAAAACCGGCAGGATTTCCCCCATGCCTCGGGCGGCGCGCTGCGCTCGGCCCTCGAGCGGCGGGCCACGCTGGTCTCCCAGGCCCGCCCGATCATCGATTATTTTCACGGCCAGATCAAAGACAGCGGCTGCATCATCCTGCTCTCGGATGAAAACGGCTACCTGCTCGACTCGGTCGGCGACACGGATTTCGGCCATCGCGCCGCCAAGGTGGCGCTCAGCCCCGGCGCCTCCTGGGCCGAGGAAAACCGCGGCACCAACGCCATCGGCACGGCGCTGGTCGAGCGCAAGCCCGTGGTGGTCAACGGCACCGAGCATTATCTGCGCCATAATTCCTTCCTCGCCTGCGCGGCCGCGCCGCTCTCCCAGCCCAATGGCGAGCTGCTGGGCGTGATCGACATTTCCTGCGACCACCGCGCCTACCACCCGCACACGTTCGGGCTGGTGCGCGCCGCCGCCCAGATGATCGAGAACCGCATGTTCGAGATCGCCTTCCTCAACGCCACCAAGCTGCGCTTCCACGTCTCCAGCCATTCTCTGGGCACCGTGATGGAAGGCGCCATCGCGCTGGCCGAGGATGGGCGGGTGCTTGGCGCCAACCGCGCGGCCTTCGCCATGCTCGGCCTCGCCCCCAACGACATCGGCACCCAGGACGTATCGAATTTCTTCGACGTCTCGCTCTATGAGCTGATGGACCTCGACCGCCGCGCCCAAGGCCGGCCCATGACCATCCATCTGCGCCGGGGCGAGACGGTCTATATCTCGGTCGATCAGTTCCGCGGCCAGCTCGTCCGCCGCCCGCACCCCCTCACCGAAGCCCCGCCCAAAAACGACGCGCTCGATGAGCTCGACACCGGCGATGAGCGCGTGACCCGCGCCATCGGCCAGCTCCGCCGCGTGCTCGGCCGCAAGGTGCCCATTTTGCTGCAAGGCGAAACCGGGGTGGGCAAGGATTATTTCGCCCGCGCCATCCACGCCGCCGGGCCGCGCGCCAAGGGGCCGTTCGTGGCCGTCAACTGCGCCGCCCTGCCCGAAACCCTGATCGAGTCCGAGCTGTTCGGCCACGCGCCCGGCGCCTTCACCGGCGCCAAGAAAGACGGCGCGCTGGGCCGCATCCGCGAAGCCAATGGCGGCACCTTGTTCCTCGATGAAATCGGTGACATGCCGCTCTCCGCCCAGACCCGCCTGCTGCGCGTGCTCGAGGAAGGCCAGGTCACGCCCATCGGCGGCAAGCCGGTGCCGGTGGATTTCCTGCTCATCAGCGCCACCCACGCCGATTTCTCGACCCGCATCGCCGAGAAAACCTTCCGCGCCGATCTCTATTACCGCCTCAATGGCCTGGCCGTGTCGCTGCCCGCGCTGCGCGACCGCTCAGACATCATCACCCTCGTCGAGCGCATCCTGGCCCGCGAGGCCGGCCCGCGCGGCGGGCGCGCGCCGCTGCTCTCGCCCGAGCTCGCCGCCACGCTCAACAGCCATGCCTGGCCCGGCAACATCCGCCAGCTCGCCGGCATGCTCCGCACCGCCTGCCTGATGCTCGAGGAAGACGAGGACACGCTCTGCCTGCACCATTTCAGCGAAGAGGCGCACCGCGAGCTGACCACCAGCAAACTCCCCGCGGCCAAGGCCGAAACGCTGTGCCCCGCCACCACGCTCCGCGCGCAATCGGACGCCATGATCGCCAGCGCGGTTGCCGAAGCCGGCGGCAACATCGCCGCCGCCGCCCGCAATCTGGGCATCAGCCGCAACACCCTCTACCGCCGTCTGGCGGCAATGCGCACACATTAGATCAATATTGGTTTAGATTGAGTCGACAGACGTAAGCTAAACCAATGAAACTGATCGTTAAAATATAACTAGAGCGAGCTGCGTTGTAACGCAGCCGCTCCAAGCCTGTTTTAGCGCTCAATTTCATTGGTTTAGGCCGCCGCCCCTTGGCCGCGCGGTCAGGCTTCGCGCGCGCGCTCCAGATGGCGGCGCAGCAGCTGGCCGCTTTGGCGCCCGCCCAGCACGGCGGCGAATTGCGCGGCCGTGCGGCCCTCGGGCAGGGCGAAGCTGGTGAAGCCGCAATCGCGCAGGAAGCGGAACTGGTCGGGGATGAAATGCCCGACCGCCCGGATGTCGCCGCCAAAGCCCAGACGCTCGCGCAGCAGCCGCGCCTGGCTGAAGCCCCGGCCGTCGCGGAATTTGGGAAACTCGATCTCGACCCGCGTGACCTTGGCCAGTTGCCCGGCCAGCTCCTGGGGGTTGTCGGCGGGGGTCAGGCGCAGCGCCTCACCGGCCTCGTCGGGGATTTCATGGGCGTTTTTGTCAATCAGCAGCATAGACAGCCTCCTTGAACGGCTTGGCGCCAACACGGCGGTACGTATCGATGAAACGCTCGCCCGGTTCGCGGGTGGCCATATAGGCATCCACCAGCGCCTCCACGGCTTCGGGCACCTTGGCGGTCGGCACGGCCGGGCCGATGATCTGCCCGATCGCCGCCTGCTCATCGGCGGCGCCGCCGAGCGTGATCTGGTAAACCTCCTCGCCGTTGCGGTCGACGCCGAGCAGCCCGATATGCCCGACATGGTGATGCCCGCAGGCATTGATGCAGCCCGAGATGTTCATGTGCAGCGTGCCGATGGCCGCCTCGCGCGCGGCCAGGCGCTCGGCCACGCGCTGGGCCACCGGAATGGAGCGCGCGGTGGCCAGCGCGCAATAATCCATGCCGGGGCAGGCGATGAGGTCGGACACCAGCCCGAGATTGGCCACCGCCAGCCCGCCCGCCTTCAGCGCATCGTAAAGCGGCTTCACATCGTCCTTGGCCACGTGCGCCAGCACCAGGTTTTGCACATGCGACACCCGGATCTCGCCGCCCGCGTAACGGTCTGCCAGCTCCGCCACCAGCTCCATCTCGGCGGCCGAGGCATCGCCCGGGATCGCGCCGGGTTTTTTGAGCGCGATCGCCACCGAGACATAGGCCGGGTGCCGGTGCGCCTGGGTGTTGCGCGCCACCCAGGCGGCAAATTCCGCATCCTCGCCAAGCGCCAGGGCAAGGGCCCCGCCATCGGCGCGGGTGAAGGTGGGCACGGGGAAACGCGCGCGGATGGCCTCGACCAGCTCATCTTCCAGCACGCAATAGCCCGCGGGCAGCGCGGCATACTCATCCTCGACCATCTGGATGAAGTGCGCGGGCTTCATCTCCCGGATGGTGATCTTGATCCGCGCCTTGTAGATATTATCGCGCCGCCCCAGCGTGTTATAAACGCGCAGCACGGCTTCCAGGTAGCGCAGCAGCTCGGCCTGGGGCAGATCCTCGCGCAGCATCACCGCGACCACGGGCGTGCGCCCGAGCCCGCCGCCCGCGAACACGCGAAAACGCGGCGCGCCGTCGGCGCCGGGATACGCCTCGATGCCGACATCATGCACCCGCACCGCCGCGCGGTCATGCGCGGCGCCGGTGATGGCGATTTTGAACTTGCGCGGCAGATAGGTGAATTCCGGGTGGTCGGTGGACCATTGGCGCATGATCTCGGCATATAGCCGGGGGTCCACGCGCTCATCGGCGGCCGCGCCGGCATATTCGTCGGTGGTCACGTTGCGGATGCAATTGCCCGAGGTCTGGATGGCATGCAGCCCGGCCTCGGCCAGAACGGCCATGGCGCGTGGCGCGTCTTCCAGCGTCTGCCAGTTGAACTGGATGTTTTGGCGGGTGGTGAAATGGCCGTAGCCCCGGTCGAAATGGCGCGCCACATAGGCCAGCTGGCGCAGCTGCACCGAAGACAGCACGCCATAGGGAATGGCGACGCGCAGCATATAGGCGTGAAGCTGGTGGTAGAGCCCGTTCATCAGCCGCAGCGGCTTGAACTCGTCTTCCGAAAGCTCGCCCGACAGGCGCCGCGCCACCTGGTCGCCGAACTCGGCGGCGCGCTGGCGCAAAAACGCCCGGTCATATTCGTCATAGCGATAAATCCCGGCAGCGGGCGCCTCGTGGTCGGCCGAGGGCAGGGGCGGCAGCGCGGTGCCGCTCTCGCGCCAGCGCCCGGCCGGCAGGTCGGCGCGCACGCTCGGGCCGCGCGCGCGGATCTCCTCGCGGTATTGCGCGGGCTTGAGCCCGTCTGGCCCCTCGGTCACCGGAATCGCCCGCAGATCGAGCAGGGCGCGTGCCTCATCGCCCGGCGCGGATGCCGCCAGCGCGGCCTCCAGCGCCGCATCGTCATACACGGCGGCATCGGCGAAACGCTCACCCCACCCCGCCGCGCCGGCGAACCAGATGGTCACGCCATCGCGCAGGCGGTTGGCGGTTATCACTTGCAAACCCATGGCGGCACAGTCCCACGCTTAACTCTCGCGCTGGAGATAGCGTGTTTTGCGGCCCCGTCCAGCAAAATCAGCAAAATTTTAGCAAAAAATTTTCTTTTTCTCTTTGATCGGCCCAAGTCAGAGAAAACTTTCTTCATTTTTGGCCAGTCGGAAAAGTTTCCTAAATTCACCCGGGAAAAGGCAAAAGCTTTCCGCCCCGCCGGCGGCTCTTGCGGGCTTGTTTCTCCGCCACCAATTTACAGGGGGTGCGGGGGCCGGTAATCTGGCGCCCTGGCTGCGCCACACGTCGCACAAAGGATCTTTCATGGGCATTGACGAGCCTTGCTCTCCTCCCGCGCCCGCCTCGCAAAGCGCCGGCGCCGATCTCACCGCCATTGTCGCGGGGCTGCGCCTCTCGCGGGAGGTGACGCATGTGGTCCGCCACCGGGGCCATATCCGGCTGCTGCCCTCGCGCGCCGCGCTCGAGAAAATCCGCGACGGGCTGTTCGCCGCGCTGTTCCCCAGCCATTATGGCTGCCCCGACCTGACCGACGACACGATCGATTATTATGTCGGCCATACGCTGGCCCAGGCGCTGATCGCGCTCCGCGAGCAGGTCCGCCGCGACCTGATGTTTCGCGACCCGGCCGATGCCGCCCATGATGCCGAGAGTCTCTCGGCCCGCATCGTGCGAGAGTTCGGCGCCCAGCTGCCCGCCTTGCGCGGCATGCTGGCCGAGGATTTGCAAGCCGCCTACCAGGGCGACCCCGCCGCCCGCTCAATGGCCGAGGTGCTGCTGGCCTATCCCGGCATGCGCGCCATCATCCATCACCGGCTCGCCCATGCGCTGTGGCAGCTGGGCGCGCCCCTGGTGGCGCGGCTGCTGGCCAGCATCTCGCAGGCCGAAACCGCCATCGACATTCACCCCGCCGCCCAGATCGGCCGGGGGTTTTTCGTCGATCACGGCATCGGCGTGGTCATTGGCCAGACCGCCATCATCGGCGACAATGTGCGGCTGTACCAGCATGTCACGCTGGGGGCCAAGCGCTTTACGGCCGACGAGACGGGCGCGCTGGTGAAAGGCGAGCCCCGCCACCCGATCATCGAGGATAATGTGGTCATCTATGCGGGGGCCACGATTTTGGGACGCATCACGGTCGGGCGGGATTCGACCATTGGCGGCAATGTCTGGCTCACCCAGTCGGTGCCGCCGGGCAGCTCCATCACCCAGGCCCAAAGCCGCCAGGCCGAGGCGTAGAGACTGTTTTGAAAGTTTTTTGGGGCCGCCTGCTCGGGTCGCTTGAACCGGTGGCGCGCCCCTCCTGCTCGGGTCGCTTGAACCAGTGGCGCTCCCCTCGCAGGTTTACAAAAAAGGGGCGGGATCTTGGGGCGCTTTTTATAAAACCGAGCCGCGCGCCATTGGGTCGAGCGTGCGGCGAAGCCCCAAACTCCGCAAAAACTTTTAATAATTTCAAGTTATTGTAAAAGATAACTTTTAAAACAGCCTCTAATACCATCCCGCCAAATATTTGATCCTTCGAGTCCGGTGGCGGGATGGTAAGATACACACATATCGATCTAATCCGCCTCGAACGCCGCGCGCGCCGCGCGCACCTGGCCGTGATTTTCGTGCGCCCAGGAGATCAGCGCGTAAAGCGGGCCGGTAAAAGCGTGGCCGAGTTCGGTCAGCTCATACTCGGTGCCGGGTGGCGAGGTCGGCAGCACGGTGCGGCGCAAAAACCCGTCGCGCTGCAAGGTGCGCAAGGACTGGGTGAGCATGCGCTGCGAAATATCGGGGATCATCCGCCGCAACTCGCCAAACCGGCGCGGCCCCGCCGAGAGCAGCCCGATGATGATGCTGCTCCATTTATCCCCCACCCGGTCGAGCACATCGCGCACCGGGCAGGCCCCGGCGTCGAACCCGCATTCCACGGGCGGGCGCACCAGCCCCGCCAGCGCCGCCTGGTCCGCTTCCCGATCCATCCTCTGGTTACCTCGCTGTGCCTAAGGGTGTGCAACCTGCCTTCTTTACAGGCCGTGGTCTCTTTCTTAGCTGTGGTTACTGAAAGAGACAAACAGTCTTTTCAACCTGCTTTGCTTAGAGGATCTCATGACCGACACTGTCATTGTGTATTATTCCGGCTATGGCCACACCGCCAAGGTGGCCGAGCGCGTGGCCAAGGGCGCGCATGCCGCGCTCATCGCGGTGGACGCCAATGGCGACATCACCGAAGCCGACTGGGCGGCGCTGGATGCGGCCGGCGCGATCATCCTGGGCGCGCCCACCTACATGGGCGGCGTGCCCTGGCAGTTCAAGAAATTCGCCGATGCCTCCTCCAAGCGCTGGTTCAGCCGCGCCTGGCAGGACAAGATTTTCGGCGGCTTCACCAACAGCGCCAGCCCGGTGGGCGACAAGGGCGCCACCATCGGCTACCTCCAGGTGCTGGCCTCGCAGCATGGCGGCATCTGGGTGAGCCTTGGCCTGCTGCCCGCCAACACCAAGGCCTCCACCAGCGCCGACATCAACAATATCGGCGGCTCGGTCGGGCTGTTGACCCGCTCGCCCTCGGATGCCTCGGCCGATGAGGTGCATACCGGAGACCTCGACACGGCCGAAGCCTATGGCGCCCGTGTCGCCGCCATCGCCGCGCGCTTCGCCAAGCCGTGATACCCCCCCGGCCTCGCGGCCGGGTGGTATCACTGTTTGATTTTGCGCGCGGCCGCCCCGCCAGCCCCGCGCGTTATACCCCCCGGCCTCGCGGCCGGGTGGTATACTTGACGCCGCCGCCATGGGGGCGCCAAACAGCGCCCTCATGTGCCTGATCTGCCGCCCCGTCTCGCGCCGTGCTTTTTGCGCCGGCGCCCTCACCCTGCCGCTGCTGCCCGGCCATACGCGCTACGGGCTGGAGGAGCCGGTGCTCCGCCTCGCCCCCTCGGGCGGGCGGCGCGTGGCGGTCACGCTCGATTGCTGCCCCGGCCGCTTCGATATGCGCATCGCCTCGGTGCTGATCGCCCGCAAAATCCCGGCGACCATTTTCGTCACCGCCATCTGGATGCGCGAAAACCCGGAAGCCCTGGCGCTCATGCTCGATCATCCGGATTGTTTTACCCTCGAAAACCACGGCGCCAATCATGTCATGCCGGCGCTCGACACAACGCCCATCTGGGGGCTGCAACCGGCCGGGTCGTATGACGCCATCCGCGCCGAGGTGGAAAACGGCGCCGACGCGGTGGAAAAGGCCACCGGCCGCCGCCCTGTCTGGTACCGCGCGGCGGGCGGGCTTTATTCGCCCCAGGCCATCCCCTTCATCGAGGGGCTGGGCTTCAAGATCGGCGGCTATTCGCTCAACGCCGACGCCGGCGCCTCGCTGCCCGCCGCCATGGTCGCCAGGCGTTTGGAAGCCGCCCAGGATGGCGATGTGACCGAAGGCCATATCAACCAGCCCAAACGCGCCGCGGGAGCGGGCATTGCCGCCGGGCTGGCGCGGCTTGCCGATCAAGGCGTGCAATTCACCACCCTCGACGCCGCCTGCTAACCCAATGAAATTGACCGCTAAAACATGACTGAAGCGGGTGAACGGCAACGCATCCCGCTCTAGAGTATCGATTTTCCCGGTATCCTGCGGCTGACCGGTATGCGCGTGGCGTTGGCGGGGCGGCCACGCGCAAACTCAAGAAATTATACCAGCCGGTGTGCCGCCAGCCTCGCCCGGCTGTGCGGTGAAGCACATTATTTTGCACAAAACACCACTCACCCGGCATTAAACCACTTGCTATGTACTAATCAGTTAGTTATATCCATCTCGACAGCAACAAAGCATCATCCTCTGCGCGCCCCCTGAAACCGTCCCGCGCAGTGCCTGGAGTGTCCGCATGATCACGCTTGAAACGGCCCCCGCCACGGCGGTGCCCAGCCTCAAACTCGGCCTCATCGGTGCCGATATTGGTCCCTCGCGCTCGCCCGCCATGCATATGGGCGAAGGCCGCGCCCAGGGGCTGGCCATTCGCTATGATTTATTCGACCTCACGGCCCGCCATCTGAGCGTGGCCGACCTGCCCGCCTTACTCACCGAGATCGAGGCCGCGGGTTACCGGGGGGTCAATGTCACCCACCCGTGCAAGCAGGCGGTGATTCCGCTGCTCGACGCGCTCTCCCCCGAGGCCGAGGCGCTCGGCGCCGTCAACACCGTGCTGTTTGAAAACGGCCGGCGCATCGGCAACAATACCGACTGGTACGGTTTTTCCGAGAGCTTCACACGTGGCCTCCACGGCGCCGATCTGCGCCATGCCGTGCAGCTGGGCGCCGGTGGCGCGGGCACGGCGGTGGCCTATGCGCTGCTCAAGATGGGCGTTGAAACCCTCACCCTCATCGATGCCGACCCCGCCCGCGCCGAGGCCATCGCCACCCGCTACGGCGCCTTGTTCGGCCATGGCCGCATCCAGGCCGGGATCGACGCCAAAGCCGCCCTCGCCGGCGCCACCGGCCTGGTCAACGCCACGCCCATCGGCATGGCCGCCCATCCCGGCCTGCCGCTCGATGCCGCCTTGCTCCGCCCCGATCTGTGGGTGGCCGAGATCATCTATTTCCCGCGCGAAACCGCCCTTCTCAAGGCCGCCCAGGCCATGGGGTGCCGCACGCTCGATGGCACGGGCATGGCGCTTTATCAGGCGGTTCAAGCCTTTCGGCTGTTCACCGGCCGCGAGCCCGAGCCCGCCCGCATGCTGCAAACCCTGCAAGCCGTTCCGGCGCCCTAGCGCAACATCCGGTCAGGTGGCTCCCATCTGAGCGGATAAATTTGCGCGCTACGGGCTTGGCGTGAGTCGGCAGACGGAAGCCAAGCCCCGGAAATTGACCGCCAAAACAAGACCAGAACGTCCAGCTGTTCAGACCGGCGCGCCGGCGCCGCAATGAACACATGAAATTATTCTGTAAAATTACGCTATAGAGTCTTCCGCCCCCGCAGAGGACCCTAACGCCCCCTCCTTATCCAACGTCCAACCTCCAATCCAAGCGAGCCACCATGTCAGATCTTGCCTCCTCCCACCCTCCCTCATCCACGGCCGCCAGCCGCGCCACCACCCGCACGCGCTTTTGGATGCTCGCCATCGTCTGCGTGGCGGTGCTCATCAACTATCTCGACCGCGCCATTCTGGGCATCGCCGCGCCGTCCGTGCGCGCCGAGTTCCACATCAATGCCGCCACCATGGGCATCGTGTTCTCCGCCTTCTCCTGGACCTATTTCGCCGCCCAGGTGCCCGTGGGCGCGCTGCTCGACCGTTTCGGCAACCGCGTGATCTATTTCCTGGCGCTGGCCTTCTGGTCGCTCTTCACCCTGGCCCAGGCGGCGGCCGGCGGCGTGGCCTCGTTTGTCGGGCTGCGTCTTGGGCTTGGCATCGCCGAGGCGCCCTGCTTCCCGGCCAACAGCAACATCGTCGCCATGTGGTTCCCGCGCAAAGAGCGCGCGCGCGCCATCGGCGCCTATACGGCGGCCGAATATGTGGGGCTTGGCTTCCTCACCCCGGTTCTGTTCTGGCTGCTCGGCCATTATGGCTGGCCGTCTCTGTTCATTGTCACCGGCGTCATCGGCATGCTGTTCGCCCTGGTCTGGATCGCCAAATACCGCGACCCGCACGAGAGCCAGGCCGTCTCGGCCGACGAGATCGCGCTGATCGAAGCCGGTGGCGGCCTGACTGGCAAGCATGTCTCGGGCCGGAAATTCTCCTTCGCCGACCTCACCGAACTGTTCCGTCACCGCCAGATCATCGGCCTGCTCATCGGCCAGTTCTCGGTCTATTCCACCTTCGTGTTCTTCCTCACCTGGTTCCCCACCTATCTGGCCAGCGCCCGCCACATGGCCTGGATTCAGGTCGGCTTCTTCGCCTCTCTGCCCTATATCGCCGGGTTCTTCGGCATCCTGTTCGCCGGCTGGCTGTCCGACAAGCTGCTGCACATGAATGTGCCCCTGGGCGTGGCGCGTAAGCTGCCGGTGATCATGGGCCTGCTCGGCGCCTCCACCATCATCGCCTGCAACTATGTGCAGTCCGATGCCGTGGTCGTCGCCATCCTGTCCTTCGCCTTCTTCTGCCAGGCCATGTCGTCATCGGGCTGGTCGGTGCTCTCCGAGATCTCGCCCGTCGGCAAGCTCGGCCTGGTCGGCGGCCTGTTCTCGGCGGCGGCCAACCTGTCGGGCATCGTGGTGCCCATCGTCATTGGCTACATCGTGCAGGCCACCGGCTCGTTCGTCGGCGCCCTCGCCTTTGTCGGTGGCGTGGCCTTTGTCGGCGCCATCTCCTGGATTTTCGTGATCGGCGAACTCAAGCCCATCACCATGCGTCACCACGGCTGACCGCCGACCCGGCGGGGCCCAAGGGCCCCGCCCCTTCCAGCAATCGAGGCCCGAGGGCCTCGCCATTTTCGGCCAACCACCAAAATAACCACAGGGATGAAAGCTTCACATCATGATCACCCGTTTCTCCGCCCCTAAGCGCCGCGCCCTGCTCGCGGCCTCCACCGCCCTGCTCGGCGCCGCCCTGGCCACGCCGGCCGCCCACGCGCAATCTGCGTCTGATTCGTGGCTGAACAGCTTCCTCACGCGCCCGACCATGACCGGCGACTGGAATGGCGGCCGCACGCGTTTGCTTGATGCGGGCGTGCTGTTCCACGCCT
>JAJXWD010000068.1 GCA_021781835.1 Pseudomonadota bacterium
ATCGAACAAGCCTTCGCCATCCTTAAGCGACAGAGAAGTTTCTCCGGAAAGTCCGTGGAGGAGCTAATTTCATCACATTCTTAATTTGAATGACTATAAAAGTTTTTGCGGGGCTTGGGGAGCTTTTTTCAAAAAGCTCCCCAAAAAGACCGTGGGGGCTTTTTGGAAAAAGCCCCCACGCCCCCAAAAACTTTTGAAACCTTAAACGGGCGCTCAGGCGGCGCGGCGTTTGACTTCCTCGGGCGACATCATGACCAGCGCCTCATAGTCCGATTTCAGCATTTCGGTGATCTGGGTCGGCTCGAAATGCAGATCGCCGATTTGGCGGACGGGCGTGATCTCGGCGGCCGTGCCGGTGACGAAGGCTTCCTTCGAGAGGGCCATTTCCTCGGGCTTGATGTGACGCTCGATCACCTCGATGCCGCGGGCCTTGGCCAGGCCGATGACGGTCTTGCGGGTGATGCCGTCGAGGAAACAATCCGGAAGGGGCGTGTGGAGCTTGCCGTCGATCACGAAGAAGATGTTGGCGCCGGTGACCTCACCCACGAACCCGTCCCAGGTGTACATCAGGGCATCGTTGAAGCCCTCGGCCTCGGCCTGGTGCTTGCTCATGGTGCCGATCATGTAGAGGCCCGCCGCCTTGGCCGCCGTGGGGGCGGTTTGCGGGTGCGGGCGGCGCCAATCGGCAATGCCCAGACGCACGCCCTTCATGCGGTCGGCGCCGAACAGGTTGGGCCACTCCCAGCACGCCACCATCAGGTGGATCTTGGTGAGTTGCGCCGACACGGCGAGCTGCTCCGAGCCGCGCCAGGCCAGGGGACGCAGATAGGCGTCGGTCAGGTTATTGGCCTTCAAGACATCGATGCAGGCCTGATTGATCTGCTCGTGGGTGAAGGGGATTTCAAAGCCGAGGATGCGGCCCGACTGGATGAGCCGGTCGGTGTGCTCATCGAGCTTGAAGATATTGCCACCATAGGAGCGCTCGCCCTCAAACACGGCAGAAGCATAGTGCAACCCATGGCTCAATACGTGAAGCTTGGCGTCACGCCAGGGGATCATCTTGCCATCCCACCAGATGAAGCCGTCACGATCGTCGAAAGGAACAAGCGCCATGGTCAAATCACTCCGTTTGCGCTAGGGTCATAAACCAGAAAAACCTTGCACATAAGTCAGTCATACTGCCATACGCGGTATGGCGTACCACCAAAGAATGCGATTCTGCCATGCAAGACCCCACGACTCAATCCTTCGGCAGCGTGAAACGTGAACTTCAGCCCGCGGCGGCGCCGGGGGCGGGGCATTTATTCCTGCGCGAAGACGAGATCCGGCTGGCGCAGGACATGCTGTTTTTCGCGCTGCGCGACCTGACCACCGCGCCCGACGCCATATTGGCCGAGCTGGGGTTTGGCCGCGCCCACCACCGCACCCTGCACTGGATCGCCCGCCGGCCGGGCCTGAAGGTGGGTGAGCTTTTGGGCATTTTGGGCATTACCAAGCAAAGCCTGACCCGCGTGCTGGGGCCGCTGATCACGGATGGGTTCGTGGCCCAGGTGCCAGGCAGCGTGGACCGCCGCCAGCGCCTGCTGACCCTGACCGAAGCCGGCATGGCGCTGGAGCGCCGGCTGTTCGAGGCGCAGCGCGAACGGCTGATCGCCGCCTACCGCGAGGCGGGGGGCACGGCGGTGGATGGGTTCAAGCGCGTGCTCCGCGGGCTGATGCGCGACCAGGGGCGCGAATATTTCGACGCGCTCGAGCAAAACCGCCCGCCCAAGCCCCAGCGCTGATGAGCGGGGACACGCCGCATATTCTGCTCGTCGATGACGATGCCCGCCTGAGCCAGCTGGCCGGGCGGTATCTGGCCGAGCAGGGCTTTCGGGTCACGCGCGCGGCCTCGGCCGGAGAGGCGCGCGAAAAGCTCGGCTTCATGGATTTCGATCTGATGGTGCTCGATGTGATGATGCCCGGCGAGACGGGGCTGGAACTGACCGCCGACCTGCGCGGCGAGCGGGCCGCCGCCATGCCGATTTTGCTGCTCACCGCCCGCGATACGCCCGAAGACATCGTCGCCGGGTTCGAGGCCGGGGCGGATGATTATCTGGGCAAGCCTTTCGATCCGCGCGTGCTGGCGGCGCGCATCCGCGCCATGCTCAGGCGCGCGGCACCGCCCGCCATTCCCGCCGGGCCCGTGCAGCTGGGCCAGGCGCTGTTCGACCCCGCGCGCGGCGAACTCATCAGCCAGAGCGCGCGCGTGCGGCTGACCGGCTCGGAGCTGGCGCTGCTCACCGCCTTCGCCGCCCGCCCGCACGAGGTGCTCTCACGCGAGGCGCTGGCCGGGGTGCTGGGGCTGGACGATGTGAATGAACGCGCGATCGATGTGCAGGTGACCCGGCTGCGCCGCAAGATCGAGCCCGACCCCCGGGAGCCGCGCTTTTTGCTCACCGTGCGCGGCAAGGGCTACGCGCTCAAGCCCGGCGCATGAAACTCCAGGGCTTCGGGCTGGAAAAACTGGCCCGGCGGCTGCTGCCGCGCAGCCTGTTCGGGCGCTCGCTGCTGATCGTGCTGCTGCCGCTGGTGCTCTCGCAGGCGGTGGCGCTGCAAATTTTTTACGGCAACCATCTGAACGAGCTTTCGCGCCGGCTGGCTTCGGGGGTGGCGGGCGATGTCGCCTTCATGGTCGACGATCTGAGCCGCGACCCCTCGCGCCAGGGGCTGATCATTCAGGAGGCGACGCGCAATTTCGGCTTCCAGACCAGTTTTTTGCCCAATGAGGTGCTGCGCCACCTGCCCCCGCCCGACGCGCCAGGGCCGGTGGACCAGGATCTCGCCTACGCGCTCCGCCATGAGCTGGACCGGCCTTTCAATGTGGACTGGAACAACCTGCCTGGTGTGATCGTGGTGAATGTGCAGATGCCGGGCGGGGTGCTGAGCATAGAGGTTTCGCGCAAGCGGCTGTTCATTGGCACGTTCTATCTGTTTCTCATCTGGCTCACCGGCACGGCGCTGCTGGTGTTTGGCATCGCGGCGCTGTTTTTGCGCACCCAGGTGCGCGGCATCACGCGGCTGGCCCTGGCCGCCGAGGCCTTTGGCATGGGGCGCGACGAAGGGCCGATCCGGCCGGAAGGGGCGATCGAGGTGCGGCGCGCGGCCACCGCCTTTAACCGCATGCGCGAGCGGCTGCGGCGGTTTCTGGCCCAGCGCACCACCATGCTGGCCGGGGTCTCGCATGATCTGCGCACGCCGCTCACCCGCCTGCGCCTGGCGCTGGCCATGCAGCCCGCCATGGACCCCCAGGACCAGGCCGACATGGTCAGCGACATCGAGGAAATGGAGCGGCTGATCGCGGTGTATTTAAGCTTCGCGCGGGGCGAGGGCAGCGAGCAGGCGACCCTGACCGACATCGCCGCCCTGCTCGACGATGTGTGCATGGCCAACCGGCGCGGCGGGGCCTTGATCTCGCTCACCGCCGCCGAGGGGCTGGCGGTGCGGCTGCGCCCCGAGGCGATGCGCCGGGCATTGACCAACCTGATCGACAATGCCGCCCGCCACGGCACCCATATATGGGTAACCCTGGTGCAGGCGGAGGATCCAGGCGCGCGCAGTTTCCGCATTCTGGTCGATGATGACGGGCCGGGGATTTCGGCGGAGAAGCGCGAGACGCTGCTGCGGCCCTTTGAGAGCGAGCAGCCGGGCGGCACGGGGCTGGGGCTTGCGATCGCGCGTGACATCATCGGCGCGCATGGCGGCGATTTGCGGCTGCGCGACCGGCCGGGCGGGGGGTTGCGGGCGGAGATCGAGCTGCCGCGGTAGGGGGAGGGTGAGGAAAAACACCGTTGGGGGCGCTTTTTGAAAAAAGCGCCCCCAAACCCCCGCAAAAACTTTTGGCTCGATATTGGTTGGGTTGCGTCGCCAGACGTAAGCCAAACCAAGGGCATTGATCGTTAAAACCGCGAGCGGCGCCGGGGGATCATACCGCTCTACTTGATTTGGGAGATTACATCGAGCGTGTGGCGGGCGATCATCGCCTCCTCGTTGGTGGGGATGATGAACAGCTTGACCCGCGAGCGGGGGGTGGAAATGATTTGGGCATTGGCGCGGTTGGCCTCGCGGTCGAGCTCAATGCCGATCCACTCCATGCCCTCGAGCACGCGCTCGCGCACATGCCAGGCATTTTCGCCGATACCGCCGCAAAACACGAAGGCATCCAGCCCCTTGAGCACCGCCGCCAGGCCACCCGCCTCGCGCCGGATGCGAAAGACGAAATACTCGATCGCCTGGCGGGCCTCGGGGGTGGCGGCCGCCTCGAGGGCGCGCATATCGGCCGAGAGGCCGGACAGGCCCTTGAGGCCGGATTGTTTATAGAGCACGTCGGTGATCTGCTCGGGGGTCATGCCCTTGGTTTGCAGCATGTAGAGCACCACGCCGGGGTCGAGCTGGCCGCAGCGTGTGCCCATGGGCAGGCCGTCGAGCGCGGTGAAGCCCATGGAGCTGGCCACCGAAACACCGTCGCGGATGGCGCACATGGAGGCGCCATTGCCCAGATGCGCGACGATCACCCGGCCCTGGGCGTGGTGGGGGGCGATTTCACGCAATTTGCCGGTGACATATTCGTAAGACAGCCCATGAAACCCGTAGCGGCGCACACCTTCGTCGAAATAGGCGCGGGGCAGGGCGAAGGTGTCGTTCACCCAGGGGTGGGCGCGGTGGAAGCTGGTGTCGAAACACGCCACCTGTTGAACATGCGGCCAGGCCGCCCGCGCCGCGCGGATGCCGGCGAGGTTGTGGGGCTCGTGCAAGGGCGCCAGCGGGGTGAGGGTTTCAAGATAGGCCAGCACCTCATCGTCAATGAGGGTCGGGGTCTCGTGGCGCAGCCCGCCATGCACCACGCGGTGGCCCGCCGCCACCACCTGGGCGGCGGGAAAGGCGGTTTTGCGCCAGGCCAGCACGTGGTCGAGCGCGTCCTTATGGAAATCCTCGCCCTCGGCCGCCCAGCGTTCCTCGAAACTCCGCGCGCCGGCGCCATCCTTGACGCGGATATGGCGCGCCGCCCCCAGATGCTCGGCCAAGCCCAGCGCCAACGCCTCGGGCTCGTGGCCGTTGAGCTTGAACAGGGCGAATTTGATCGAGGACGACCCGGCATTCAATGTCACCACATGCGGCACGCTTTGGCTCCTTCCGGCGGTTGCGGGGAGTTTATCGCATGTGCGAAGGGAGAAAATTGATCCAGCGCCGGGCGCGCAAAGAAAAACGCCCGGATCTGGCGATCCGGGCGTGAAAACGGCGCGGGCTTATACCATCCCGCCAAATGTTTGACCCTTCGCGTATGGTGGCGGGATGGTATAATTTTTGCGAATTTTTGCGCGTGGCCGCCCCGCCAACCCCACGCGCATACAAGTCAGCCCAGAGGCTGCCTGATATTACTTGCTGGCGGCGTCGGCGGCCTGGAGGTTGGCGGCCTCGGCCAGAATGCGGTTCTCCAGCCCAGCGGCGGTCGAGGGGTCGGCGGGGGCATCGGCCCATGAGCCGTCGGGCTGCTGGATCTGATGGAACACGCTGACCTTGATGGCATTGGCGGTGAGCTGCTTGCCCAGAATATAGGCATTGACCTTGAAACGCTCGCCGGGCGTGGCGGGCGGGCTGTACCAGTCGGTGATGATGACGCCGCCGAACGGGTCGGCCGAGGCCAGCGGCATGAAGGCCAGGGTCTCGAGGCTGGCGCGCCAGAGATAGGCATTGACCTGGATTTGCGTGGCCTGGGCGGTGCCGGCACCGCCGCTGCCCTTGCCGAAGGTGAAGAGCGAGGGCGAGCCGCCGCCGCTTTGGCCGGCATCAGCGGGGGTGTTCAGCTCGGCCTGCGAGGTGTGAAGGCCGCTGCAGGCGGTGAGCGCGAGCGCGGCGGCAAGCGGGGCCGAAATTGTCAGGGTTTTGAATTTCCGCAAAACTGCTCTCCAAGGGCGAATCTGCCTGCTTTCTAGCGGTCAAGCCCGGTTCCGCCAAGAGGCGGAGCCCCGACAAACCGCACGAGCCATGGGTGAGACCGGCAAAAGAGGGGGTATCAATAAAAAAAGGGGGCGGTTGCCCGCCCCCTTGCTGGCCCCGAGGGACCGGCTTTTTACCACTTGATGGTGGTGCCAAGCGAAACCAGCTCGCCCTGGGCGTTGCCGCGGGTGGTCGGGGTGGGCTGGTGGCGGTGATAGTACATGCCCTGCACGAACACCGAGATCGGCTTGGCGAGCGCGTAGTTGGCGCCGGCCGCGATGCCGTACTGGCTCAGCGTGCGGGCATAGGTGCTGCCCGGGGTCCAGGCGCCGGAGCTCTGCTCATCGAAGAACGAGGTGCCGACCGAGATCGGGCCCAGAGCATAGGCGGCGCCGACCGAGTAGCCGAGCGCGGGGCGGCCGCCCTTGGGATCGAAGGCATAGCCGTCTTCGACATGGCCGGCCTTGAGGTTGGCGCCGACGGTCAGGCCCATATAGGTGGTCTGCAGACCGGCCTGGAACACGCCGAGCGGGGCATAGGCCTGGGCGCCGGTCAGGTTGCCGAGCGGCGAACCGGCCAGATAGCCGACCGAGGCCTTGGTGTTGAAGCCGTCCAGCTTGACGCCGTAATCGAGCATGGCGTCAACCGTGTTGCGGCGGCGGGCATTGCTGCCACCGGAGATGCTGCTGGCATTGGCGCCGAGGGAGCTGTTGTCAACGGCATAGCCTTCCTTGATGCCGTTGGAGTTCGGCTCATAGCCGACGATGGCATCGAACTTGCCGCCCAGCACCGGCTCTTCGACGGCGGGCGAGATCAGCACGATCTTGTTGCTGGTGTAGAGCGCGCCCTGGTCGGCGTAGATGAAGGTGGCCGGGCCGCCGGCCACGAACACGTTCGAGGCGCCGCCATCGGCAACCCACTGGGCGCCGTCACCGAAGGCCTCGATCACGCCGCGCTGCAGCAGGTCGAAGGCGGAGTCGGTCTGGCCGAAGCGGATGAAGCCGTAATCGGGGGTGCCGATATAGCCATAAGCGCGGCGGACATAGAGGTTGCCGGCGCCGTAGCCGTTGGCGGAGTTGCCGTTCACGCCCTTGCCAGCATACGAGGTGGTGGTGCGCAGCTCAACCTGGGCGCCGTACCAGATGCCATTGGCGGTCTGGGCGTCGAAGCCGGGATAGAGGCGGACATCGCCGATTTCGCCGATCGGGCTCAGCTTGTAGCTGCTGGTCGACATGGCGTAGTTCGTGCCGTCGTTATAGCCCGAGTTGCCATAGGCGTTGACCGAGAATTGCAGGTAGCCGTTCAGGTGCACAACGATGGTGCCGGGGGCAGCCACTTCCTTGGCGGGCTGGGCGTTGGCGGCGCCAGCCAGCGCGACCAGAGAGGCGGCGGTGGCCATGAGAATTTTGCGCATGTGTATCTCCTCGTGTGCCGGTTTCCCGGCGGTTTCCGTTGCCGGCCCCGGTGGGACCGTCGCATCGAAGAGCCCGGACCCGGCCGGGCCCTGAGCGTCTGGCGCCCTTAAAACGCCTGTCGCGCGGCTTCGCAATCGCCCACCCGGGGCGGCGGGGCGTTTCATGCTGCACTGTGACATGGACGCCACATCTATATGACAATAACGTTAAAAATTTTTTGAATAAAATGCCGCTATTTCAGTGTTTATTGCGTTTTTATGACGGCTTGAGTTGTTAATTTCCTATTTATTTTGTGGTGTTTATGCGTGGCGATTTCACCCTTTATGTCCCTCACGGGACGGCGGCGCTAAAGCCCAGGCGGATCAAGGGCCGAGAAATAATTCTATGCCCCCGATTCCGGCGCAGCCTGGGCCGAGGGCGGCCAGGCGGCGGCGGGTAATGCCGCCCAGCGCGCAAGGTTTGAGCGGGCCGGCCCGCCGGGCCAGGGCGGCGAAGCCCCGCGCGCCCAGCACGCGCGCGCCTGGATGGCTGAGCGTGGGGAAAACCGGCGAGAGAAAAACCAGCCCGGCGCCCGCGCGGCGCGCGGCCACCAGCTGCGCCGGCCCATGCGCCGAGGCGCTGACCAGCCCG
>JAJXWD010000029.1 GCA_021781835.1 Pseudomonadota bacterium
AATGACGGGATCACTCCCGCCAACAAGGCAACCATCCTAGCCCCAGAACCGCTAACCGTCAACACAGTCAGCCACCCCGGTGGAGCGAGCGTTTAGATTATCAATCAAAATACGTCAACTCAGAGGACACCCCAAAAGCTATTTTTTTCCACCCCTCAGCTTCGCTGCCACGCAAAACCCTAAAGAAACAAAACATCAACACATTGAAAAATAACGATAAAAATTTTTATGAATTTTCCCGCCGCGCCTTCCCCCATCACCTCCCAAACAAAAACGGGCGGAGACAATCTCCGCCCGCTCCGCCCGCCATTCAGGCCGGGAACGCGAATTGCGCCGTTTCCCTCACGCCGCCTGCGGGCCAGCGCTGGCTGACGGTTTTGCGCCGGGTATAAAACCGCACCGCATCCGGCCCATAGGCCGAGAGGTCCCCAAACAGCGAGCGTTTCCAGCCGCCAAAGCTGTGATACGAAACCGGCACCGGCAGCGGCACATTCACCCCCACCATGCCAACCCTGATATTATCGGTGAAATAACGCGCCGCCTCACCGTCGCGGGTGAAAATGCAGGTGCCATTGCCATATTCATGCGCATCAATCAGCGCCATCGCCTCTTCCAGAGAATGCGCCCGCACCACGCACAGCACAGGGCCAAAAATCTCGTCGCGGTAAATGCTCATCTCAGGCGTCACATGGTCAAACAGCGTGCCGCCCAGAAAATACCCGCCCTCATGGCCAGGCACATTCAGCCCACGCCCATCGACCGCCAGCTTCGCCCCCTCGGCAACACCAGCATCGACATACCCCCGCACCTTCTCAAAATGCGGCTTGCTGATCAGCGGCCCCATCTCGGCGCCGCGCACCGTTCCCGGCCCCACCTTCAGCTTGGCCAGCGCCGCGCCTAACCGCTCAACCAGCGCATCGCCAACCTCATTGCCAACCGCAACCGCCACCGAAATCGCCATGCAACGCTCGCCGCATGAGCCATAAGCCGCGCCCATCAGCGCGTTCACGGCATTCTCCAAATCAGCATCCGGCATCACCACCGCATGGTTCTTGGCCCCGCCCAAGGCCTGCACGCGTTTCCCGTGGGCGCTGGCCGTCGCATATATATACTCCGCGATCGGCGTGGAGCCGACAAAGCTCACCGCCTGCACGCGCTTATCCGTCAGCAGCGTATCCACGGCCTCTTTGTCGCCATTCACCACATTCAGCACACCAGACGGAATTCCCGCCTCCAGCGCCAATTGCGCAATATAGAGCGCCGCGCTCGGATCCCGCTCGGAGGGTTTGAGTACAAACGTGTTCCCGCAGGCGATGGCCGCCGGGTACATCCATAGCGGTACCATGGCCGGAAAATTGAACGGGGTAATGCCCGCCACAACCCCGAGCGGCTGAAACTCCGACCAGCTGTCGATCTTGGGCCCAACATTCTTGCTGTGCTCGCCCTTGAGCAACTCAGGCATATAGGTGGCAAACTCAACATTCTCGATGCCCCGATGCAATTCGCCGCGCGCATCGTCAAGCACCTTGCCATGCTCCAACGTGATTAGCGCACATATCTCATCCGCGCGCGCTTCCAACAATGCCATGAACCGCCCCAAAAGCCGGGCGCGCTTGGCCGGAAGTATCCCGCTCCAAGCCGGAAATGCCGCTTGCGCCGCCGCTATGGCCGCCTCAACCGTCGATCTGGCAGCCAGTTCCACATGCCCCAGCACCTCGCCAGTGGCGGGATTGTATACATCCTGGAGCCGGGCATGGGCGCACGAAACCAGCTCGCCACCAATCAGATGGCCAATGGGAGACTTCATGTAAAATCCTTTTACGAGAGCGAGGTAATGGCGTCGGAGACGGCGTTGAACAGCCCCTCGAGATCGCTCTTTTCCGAAATGAACGGCGGGCCGAATTGCAGCGTGTCGCCGCCATAGCGCACATAATATCCGGCCTTCCAGCATTTCATCGCGATCTCCCACGGCCGCCGCGCGGGCTCGCCGGGCGCCGCCTCGATTTGCACGGCCCCCGCCAAACCAAAATTGCGGATATCGGCGACATGTTTCAGCCCCTTGAGGCCATGAATAAGATCTTCAAACACTGGCGCCAGGGCATTCACGCGCTCCACCATCTTGTCTTTCTCAAACACTTCCAAGGCGGCAAGCCCCGCCGCGCAGGCCACCGGGTGGCCCGAATAGGTGTAGCCATGGGCAAACTCGACCAGATAATCCGGCCCGCCCGCCCGCATGAAGCTGTCATATATCTCGCGTGAGGCAATCACCGCCCCCATCGGCACGGTGCCGTTGGTCAACCCCTTGGCGCAGGTGATCAGGTCTGGCGTCACGCCAAACACCTGCGCGGCAAAGCTGCCCCCCGCACGGCCAAAGCCGGTAATCACCTCATCGAAAATCAACAATATATCATGCTTGGTGCACAGCTCGCGCAGGCGCTGCAAATAGCCCTTGGGCGGCACCACCATGCCCGCCGAACCCGAAAACGGCTCCACGATCACCGCCGCGATGTTCGAGGCATCGTGCAGATTGACAATCTCCTCCAGCGCGTCCGCCAGCCCGGCGCCATGCTCGGGCAACCCCCGCGAGAATCGATTTTCGGGCAGCAACGTGTGGGGCAGATGGTCGATATCCCCGAGCCCGCCAAAAATCTTGCGGTTGCCGACAATCCCGCCAACGCTGGTGCCGCCGAAATTAACCCCATGATACCCCTTGGCCCGGCCTATCAGCTTGGTCTTGCTGGCCATGCCTTTCTGGCGCCAATAGCCGCGCGCCATTTTCAGCGCCGTATCGGCCGATTCGGAGCCCGAATTGGTGAAAAACACATGGTCGAGGCCCGCCGGCGCCATCTCCGCCACCTTGTGCGCCAGCTTGAAGGCCAGCGGGTGGCCGAACTGGAAATTCGGCGCGAAATCCAGCGTGGCGATCTGCTCGGACACCGCCTTCACAATCTCGGGCCGCGCATGGCCAAAGCCGGTGCACCACAGGCCCGAGAGGCTGTCATACACCCGGCGCCCCGCCGCATCGGTAAAATAAGCCCCCTCGGCCTTGGCGATCAGGCGCGGATTGGCCTTGAATTCGCGGTTGGCCGTAAATGGCATCCAGTAGGCGTTCAGCTCGGCCGCGGTCAAACCCGCCGCCAGGGCAATCGCGTCTTGCGAATCATAAGGGGCCATGGGGCAACTCTCATATAAAGGGTCAATGATTGACCAAAATTACGCCGCCCATTAGATAAATTAAATCCAAAGTTTTTTATCTTAACTTACAAATAAGCTTACCTAATGAAGCCCCTCACCCGCCTCTCCGACCTCGATCTGAAATTGCTGCGGGTTTTCCACACCGTCGTGGCCTGCGGTGGCTTCAGCCCGGCCGAGGCCGAGCTCAACATCTCCCGCCCCGCCATCAGCCAGCACATGGCCGAGCTCGAGGCCCGGCTCGGCCTCACGCTCTGCCAGCGTGGCCGGGCGGGGTTTCGCCTCACCGATGAGGGCGAGGCCGTCCATGCCGCCCTCACCCGCCTGTTCGCGGCCATCGAAACCTTCCGCGGCGAGGTCAACGCCGCCCGCGCCGAGCTGCGGGGCGAATTGAACATCGGCATCACGGACAATCTCGTCACCTCCCCGCGCATGATCGTCACCCAGGCATTGCGCGCGCTCAAAACCAAGGCCCCCGCCGTGCGGGTCAATATCCGCATGATTCCCCCCGCCCAGATCGAGCGCGGCGTGCTCGAGGGCCAGCTTCATGTCGGCGTCACCCAGGCCGGGCGCACCCTGCCCGGCCTGCGCGGCCTCGCCCTCTACGATGAAATCTCGCATCTCTATTGCTCTGCCGACCACCCGTTTCACGCCTTGGCCGACGCAACACTCACCGCCGCCGAGATTGCCGGAGCCGATGCCGTCTCCCCCTCCACCCCCTTGGCACCCGCCGGATTAAACGTGACCGCCACCGCCGCCGACCGCGAAGGCGTGGCGTTTCTCATCCTCACCGGCTGCTATATCGGGTTCCTGCCCACCCATTATGCCCGCCAATGGGTCGAGCGCGGGCAGATGCGCGCCCTCAAGCCCAAAACCTACCACCAAAGCGTGGAATACCAGGCCGTCACGCTCAAAAGCGGCCACCCCAACCTCGTGCTTTCTGCCTTTCTGGGCCTGCTCTCGTCCGGCGGGTAAGGCTTACCCGCTATTCCTCAGCGCCGCCGCAATGCCGTTGATCGAAATATGCACGCCGCGCCTGATCCGCTCCGAGTCCTCGCGCGCCCCTTCCTGCGCGGCGCGATAGCGGCGCAGCATCTCCACCTGCACATGATTGAGCGGGTCGAGATACGGAAACCGGTTGACGATCGAGCGCCGCAGCACCGGGTTGCGCTCCAGCAGGGCGCGTTGGCCGGTAATGGCCAGCAAATGCGCCTTCGTGCGCTCATATTCCTCGGCAATGCGCGGAAAAATCGTCCCCCGCAGCGCCTCATCCTCCACCAGCGCCGCATAGCGCGCGGCAATGCCCATGTCGGCTTTGGCCATCACCATGTCCATGTTCATCAGCAGCGTGGTAAAAACCGGCCAGTCCTGAAACATGGATTGCAGCAGCCACATGCCACGCTCGGGCCCGCGCGCGGCCAGCAGCGCGTCAACGGCGGTGCCAAACCCATACCAGCCCGGCAGCATCACCCGGCATTGCGCCCACGAAAACACCCAGGGAATGGCGCGCAGATCCTCGATCGAACGGCCCTTGGCGCGCGAGGCCGGGCGCGAGCCGAGATTGAGCGAGGCGATTTCGGTAATCACGGTGGAGGCCCAGAAATACTCCTCAAACCCCTTGGTCTCGTAAACCAGCGCCCGGTAGGCGGCAAAGGCGGCATCGGAGAGCGTGCCCAGCGCCTCGGCGAAGCTGGGCGAGAGCGGCTCGGAGAGTGCCGGCTCGGCGGTGGCCACCAGCGTCGCCGAGACGATCACCTCGAGATTGCGCCGCCCCACCTCGGCATTGCCATATTTGGCGGCGATCACCTCGCCCTGCTCGGTCAAGCGGATCTGCCCCTCCACCGCGCCCTTGGGCTGGGCCAAAATGGCCTGGTAGCTCGGCCCGCCGCCCCGCCCAACCGAGCCGCCCCGGCCATGAAACAGCCGGATGCGCACCTCATGGCGGGCAAACACCTCCACCAGCCCCAGCTCGGCGCGGTAAAGCTCCCAGCCCGAGGTCAAAAACCCGCCATCCTTGTTGGAATCGGAATAGCCGAGCATCACCTCCTGCGTCTGGCCACGGCTGGCCAGCAGCGCGCGGTAGAGTGGAATTTCGAACATCCGCGCCATGATCCCGGGCGCCGCGCGCAAATCGCCAATGGTCTCGAACAGCGGCACAATGTTCACATCCAGCCCACTCGCGCCCAAAAGCCCGGCCTCTTTCAACAGCACCGCCAACTCGAGCATGTCCGAGACCCCATCGGTCTTGGAAATGATCATGGTGCGGATGCAGCGTTTGCCGTAACGCTGGTGGGCTTCCCGGGCGGCATCAAAAATCGCCAGCTCCTTGGCGGTCTCGGCGCTGTAGGCCACGTGGCGCGAGTAAAGCGGCCGGGGCGTGGCAAGTTCGGCCAGCAGCATGCCAATCCGCCCCTCCTCATCGCGCGCCAGATACCCCGTGCCCGGCGCCGCCACCTCCAGCAGTTCGGCCACCGTGCGCTCATGCACCGCCGAGTTCTGGCGCAAATCCAGGGGGGCGAGCGTCCAGCCAAACACCCGCGCGGCATGCAGCAGCTTGCCCAGCCGCCCCTGGGCCAGCAGCCCGGCACCATGCGAAAGCAACGAGCGCTCGATCACCTCCAGATCCGCGACAAACGCCTCCGGGCTGTCATAAGGCTCGGCGGCGCTTGCCCCCGCCGCCCGCTGGCCGGCCAGCCTCGCCTGCGTGCTGGCCAGGCGCGCTTGCACATAGGCCAGCGCCAGACGGTAAGGCTCATCGGCCCGGTGCGCCGAGCGGTCTGGCGAGCGCGCGGCCAAATCCAGCAGTTCGGGCGTCACCTCGGCCAGCAGCGCGGCCAATGAGAGTTCCTTGCGCAGCCGGCGCGCCTCGGCGCTGTAGAAGCCAAAGGCCCGCTCAGCCTGCAGACGCAAGGCAGTCTTGAGCACCTCGGCATCCACGAACGGGTTGCCATCGCGGTCACCGCCGATCCAGGTGCCGATTTCGAGAAACGAAGGCAACCGCCCGCCGCCGGTTTCACGCTCGATGGCGGCATAAAGCCTCGGCACTTCCGAGAAGAAGGTGGCATCGAAAAAGCTCAGCGCGTTCTCCACCTCATCGAGCACCGAGAGCTTCGAGGTGCGCAACATGCGGGTCTGCCACAGCGCCAGCACCAGGGCGCGCAGGCCGGTCTCTATCTCCTCATATTCCTCCGCCGTCTCGGCCAGCCGGTCACGGCGGACCATGAGCGCGGCGATGGCATCCAGCGCATCGAGGATCGAGCGCCGCTGCACCTCGGTCGGGTGGGCGGTGAGCACGGGGGCGATATAGGCGGTCTCAAAAAACGCCCGCAGGCTGGGCGTGTCGAACCCTTGCGCGCGGGCGGTCTTCAGGGCCGCGGCCAGCGAGCCCTCGCGCGGGGGCGAGCCCGCCACCTGATGCGCGCGCCAGCGCCGCGTATGGTGGTGGTCCTCGGCGATGTTGGCCAGCACCGAAAAATAGCCGAACGCGCGGGTGATCTTGTTGATCTCATGGTCCGAGAGCGCGGCCAGTATCTCCTCCAGCTCGCGCTGCGCGGTCTGATCCCGGTCACGGTGAAACCGCACCGCCAGCTGGCGCAGCGTCTCAATCAGCCCGTAAATCTGCGGGCCATCCACGGCGCGCACCGTATCGCCCAAAATCCGCCCCAGCAGGCGGATATCGTCGCGGAGCGCATCATCGAGGGATTCAGGGCGGTGGGGCGGCTGGTTCATGGGCACATCAAACCATGTTGCCCAAACGGAGCAAGTGTTTTTTGCGCCGCAGCAGGCGCGCCCGCCCATCTGGCCAAGGGCGCCCGAGGGGCATAAACCCTCTCCATGCGCCAAGCCCCCCATATCCGCCCCGCCACGCGGGCCGACGCCGCCAGCCTCGCCCTCTTGGGCGACATGGCGACCCGCCGGCTGTTTTCGCATCTCTGGAGCCAATCCGCCGCGCCCGGGCAGTCGCCCTTCGCGGTCGGGCGCGGCATCATCCGCGACAATGCCGCGCATTTCTCCCATTTCAGCAACTGGCAGGTGGCCGAGCAGGAGGGCGAAATCGCCGGCGGCATGGATTGCTGCCGCCTGCCCGAAGGCGTCACCCCCGAGGCCATCGCCCAAAGCCCGCCGGTCGTGCAGCCGCTCAACGCGCTCAAGGCCATCGCGGGGGGCACCTGGTACATTGTCGCCCTCGCCCTGTTCCCCGAGTTCCGCGCCCAGGGGCTGGGCTCGCGCCTGCTCGCCAAAGCCGAGGCGGATGCCCGCCAGCAGGGCATCAACCGCCTCACCCTCATGGTGGCGAGCTTCAACCCCGCCGCCCAGCGGCTCTACCAGCGCACCGGCTTTGGCGAATGGGCACGGCGCCCCTTCATGCCCTTCCCCGGCTCCGATCCGGCGGGCGCATGGATCTTGATGGCCAAGGATGTCGGCTGATCATTCATCGATCCCCTTGGGCGCCGGCCAGCCCCATTCCCGGTAGGTCTCGATAATCACCCGCCCCATCAGCTTTACCCAGGGCGAGGTCTCACCCGCCCGCCGGCTCATGATGATCGGCGAGGTCACATCCGGGTCCGAAAGCTCGCGGAACACGATGTCCTCGCGCTTCGAGCGTTGCAGCGAGGTGGGCACAATGCACACCCCCTCCTCGGCGGCCACCAGCCCTATGGCGGTCTGCACCTCCTTGGCCTCATGCACCACCTCGGGCGCGTGGCCGCGGTCCTTGAAGAGCGAAATCACCTGGTCGGCATAGCTCGGCCGCGGCTCGCGCGGGTAGATGATCAACTTCTCCTCGGCCAGTTGGCTGAGCGGCAGGGGCCCGGTCTCGGCGGCGAGCCAATGGGCCACGGGCAAGGCCACCACCAGCCGCTCATGGCGCAGCACATCGCGCCGCACCGCCGGGTCATCCACCCGCACGCGCCCAAACCCGACATCGATGCGCCCCTCTTTAAGCGCCGGCAGCTGCTCGAAACTGATCATCTCGACCAGCGACAGCTCCACCTCCGGCGCGCTGGCGCGAAACCGGCGGATGAGGTTGGGCAGCGCGGCATACATGGTGGAGGGCGCGAACCCGATGACAAAGCGCGGCCGCTTGCTGCCTTTCAGGCGCTTCATGCTGGTCTGCAACCCATCCAGCCGTTCGAGCAGCCCGGTCGCCTGCTCCACCAGCAGCCGCCCGCCCTCGGTCAGCTTCAAGGGGCGGGCTTCGCGGTCAAACAACTCCAGCCCCAGCTCGGCCTCGAGCTGCTGGATCTGGCGCGAGAGCGGCGGCTGCGCGACATGCAAACGCTCCGCCGCGCGCGTGAAGGAGCGCTCCTGCGCGACCGCCAGAAAATAGCGCAGATGGCGGAGTTCCATGGCCTGTTTCCCTTCTGCCGCACTTATAGCAAAAGCCGGGGCCCAATCACATCGGGCCCCGGCTCATGCTGGTCTCGCGCGCCGCCTCAGGTCACGACGCTGAGGAAATTCTCATTGAGCTGGCGCTCATAATAGAAAATGCTCTTGCCGATCTGGTTTACATCCCAGGTGCGGGTCGGGCTGTCGGGATAATAGGTATAGCCGCCCGAGAACACCTCGTTGCGGTTGCCCGAGGGGTCGAAGAAATAAATCGTCTGCCCGCGGGTGATGCCATGGCGGGTCGGCCCGATATCGACCGAGATGTCATAGCGGGTGATGATATCGGCGGCATGGCCGACATCGTTCCAGCTCTCGAGGTTGAACGAGATGTGGTGCAACTTGCCGGGTTCGTCATGCTTCACAAACGCGATGTCATGCGCCTTCATGCCGCAGCTCAGGAAGGCGGCGAGCAGCCCATCGGGCGGATCAAGGCGTTCGGTGAGCTTGAAGTCGAGGCAATTCTCGAAGAACGCCACGGTCTCATCCACATTCGGGCCGTAAAGCAGCACATGGTCAAAGCGCGTGGCGCCCATGCCGTGGGGCTCGATGCTCCAGACATCCGGATTATGCACATCCGGCCCCGGCTCCGAGCGGTCGGCATGGGCGAACAGCTCAAAACGGTGGCCGGCCGGCACGGTAAAGCCGATGCGCCGCCCAATGCCCGGCTGCTCGCCGGCGGCCACATGGTCCACCGCCACGCCATGATCGGCGATGCGCTTGGCGAAGCTGTCGAGATCAGCCTCCGAGGCCACCTTATAAGCGACATAATCCATGCCCGCGCGGTCGGCCGGGCGCAGCACCACCGAGTGATGGTCAAACTCATCGCCGCATTTCAGGTAAACACGGCCATCGGCGCCGCGCGCCACCTCATGCATGCCGATGCGCTTGACATAATGCTCAACCGCCGCCGCCAAATCCAGCACCCGGACCTGCACAAACCCTGGACGCAATACACCAGTCATTGCCATTGTCTTTGACTCCCCAGTCAAAAGGCCGCCATTTTCGGTCGGCCACCTTGTAAATGTTATCGTCGCTTATCGCCTGCCGAGACGTTTCCTGCACCCTGCCCGGACGGCCATTGCCGCTTTTTAGCAAAATGTCGAAATTCCCGCTCCTAACCTAATACGCCTGACGCGAGACGCAAGAGGCTGAGAGCCATTCGCAGTTAAAAATCTCGAAATTATTGCCCACCCTGATCCCCGCCGCCCACCGGCAGCACCGAGCCGGTGATGTAGGAGGCCTCATCGGACGCCAAAAACAAAATCGCCCCCACCTGCTCATCGAGCGTGCCATAGCGGCGCATGAAGCTCGCCTGCACGGTCTGATCGATGAGCGTCTGGTACCAGATCTTCTCCTGCGCGCTGCGGTCCTCGCCGCCGCGCGGAATCCGGCGCTCGGGCGCCTCGGTGCCACCCGTGGCCACCGCATTCACCCTTATTCCCTGTTCGGCATATTCCCAGGCCAGGTTGCGGGTCAGCGCGTTCACCCCCCCCTTGGCCGCGCCATAAGGCACGCGCATCAGCCCCTTGGTGGCAATGGAGGAGACATTGACAATTGCCCCCCCGCCCGAAGCCAGCAAATGCGGCAGCGCGGCATGGCACCCCCATAGCGTGGGAAACAGCGAGCGGCTGATCTCTTTCGAGATCTGCTCGGGCGTGTATTCGCCATAGGGCATGGCCCAGATGGTGCCGCCGACATTATTAATAACAATATCGAGCCGCCCGAACCGCTCCGCCGCCGCCGCCATCACCTTCGCGGCCCCATCATAGGTTTCCAAATCGGCGATCACCGCCACCGCGCCCTCACCCGCCTCGGCGCACACCTCGTGCACCAGCTCCGAGCGGTCCGCCAACACAACCCTCGCGCCCTCGGCGGCGAGCCGCAACGCCACCGCGCGCCCAATGCCCTGGGCCGCGCCCGTCACCACCGCCACCTTGGCCGCGAACCGGCCCTGCCACACCCCGCTCATGCCGCCTTGCCCGGCGCCGCGCTGGTGGGCGCGAATTTCTCGTAATAAAAGCTGGCCGGCATCACGCCAATATTGTGGAAATGGGTGCGCACGGCCTCAACCATCGGCGGCGGCCCGCACAGATACACATCGACATCGCCGCCATTGAGCGCTGACGCCGGAATATGCTGGGTCACGAAGCCCTTGTTCGGGTAGGAGCTCTCCGGGCTGGCCACGCAAGCCGACCATGAGAACCCCGCGATCTTGGCGCCATAAGCCTCGATCTTCTCAACCTCGACCAGATCGGCGTCATGGGTAACGCCATAAATCAGGTGCACCGGCTGCCCGGGGTCCGTCCCGGCCATTTCCGCCAGCATGGAGAGCATGGGCGCCAGCCCCGTGCCACCGGCCAGCAACAGCAGCGGGCGCTTGGCCTCACGCAGAAAGAAACTGCCAGAAGGCCCGGTCAGGGTCAGTTCATCGCCCGGCTTGGCCTGGGTGGTGAGCCAGCGGCTCATCAGCCCGTTGGGGATGTTGCGGATCAAAAACCCCGCCTCGACATCGCCGGGCTTCGAGGAAAACGAATAAGCCCGCACCTGCCCGCCGGCGCCCGGCACCGCGATGTTGACATATTGCCCCGGCAAAAAGGCCAGGGCGTTGGCCAGGGTCACGTTCAACCCGATGGTGCTGGGTGAGAGCAGCTCAACCCCCGTCACCACCGCCTTGGTGGTGGTAATAGTGGTCTTGCAGGCGCTGGCGGGGGCGAGAACGCGCACCACGAGGTCGGTCTTGGGCTTCATCTGGCAGGCCAGGGCAAAGCCCGCCTTGGCCTCGTCATCCGAGAGCGCGTCCTCGATATAAGACCCGCCATCGAACGAACCAGACTCGCAAAACAGCTTGCACGTCCCGCAGGCGCCGTCACGGCAATCCAGCGGAATGTTGATCCCGGCCCGGTAGGCGGCATCGGCCACCGTGTCGGTCTCGTTGCAGGTGATGAAGCGGGTCACTCCATCCTCGAAATTCAATGCGACCTTGCAGCTCATTTCCGCTCCCCAATTCTTGTTTTTAGATGTGGTACACGTCGATGACGTGGCGGATATAGTCGTTCTTCAGCACCACCTTCTTGTCGGTGATCACCGGTGCCGCGCCCGCCACGTTCAGAGTATAAAACGATGTGCCGAAAAACACATCCGTGGCCTTGTAACGGTGCGAATGGGTCACCCAGTTGAAGCGCAGCTTTACCGTCGCGCCGTCCTGCTCCAGAATTTCCACATTATTAATACTATGGCCGGTGCGCGGCTCGGGCATCGAGGCCGACGAGCGCTCGGTGCGGATGCGGAAAATCCGATCCTCCAGCCCGGCGCGCGAGGGATAATAAATCAGCGAGATCTGGGTGTGCGGGTCGGTGACAAGCGTGTCATCCTCCTTCCACGCCGGCATCCAAAACGTCACGTCCGGGTCGTAAAAGCCCAGCCAGCTGTCCCAGTCGCGGTCATCGAGCGCCCGGGCCTCGCGGTACAAAAAGGCCTGCGCCTGTTCAATTGACAGCATTTCCGTTTCCTTCCCTAACTCTTACTTTTCGCCCAAGGCCTTTTGCATCACCTGCTGCCAATAGCGGTGCTGCTCGACATACAAGCCCTCATCCTCGGTGCGGATGCCCGAGAGCAGCGGGTTCAGGCCAATGGTCTTGGCGGTCTCGTCCGCGCCCTTGACCCAATGCTTGGCCCCACGGGAAATATCGTTCCACGCCGCCGCGCGGCCGCCATAGCCTTCCTGGCAGGCGCGGAATTCTTCCAGATCATCGGGCGTGGCCATGCCCGAGGCGTTGAAGAAATCCTCATACTGGCGGATGCGGTGGGCGCGCGCCTCGGCATCCTCGCCCTTGGGCGCGATGCAATAAATGGTCACCTCGGTCTTGTTCACCGCCAGGGGCCGCAACACGCGGATCTGCGAGCTGAACTGGTCCATCAGGTAAACATTGGGATAAAGGCACAGATTGCGCGAGCGCAGCACCATCCAATCCGCCATGGCCTGGCCGAACTTGGCGGCATATTCCTCGCGCCGGTGCCAGTTGGGGCGGTCCTCGGGGTTCGCCCAGTTGGTCCAGAGCAGCATATGCCCATGCTCAAACGAATAAGACCCGCCGCCCTGCTTGGCCCAGCCGCCGGCCGACATGGCGCGGATGCCGTCAGGCTGCTCCAGATCCTTGCGCCGTCCGGTGGTGGCGGCATAATTCCAGTGCGTGGCGGTCACATGGTAGCCATCCGCGCCATTTTCGGCCTGCAGCTTCCAGTTGCCCTCAAACACATAGGTCGAGGCGCCATCGAGCACTTCCAGCCCCTCGGGCGACTGGTCGCAAATCATATCGATGATCTTGGCGGCCTCGCCCAAATGCGCCGCCAGCGGCAGCACGTCTTCCTTCAGGCTGCCGAACAAAAACCCGCGATAATTCTCAAACCGCGCCACCTTGGTCAGGTTGTGCGAACCGTCCTTGTTGAAGCTCTCGGGATATTCCGCCCCCTCGGGATCCTTGATCTTGAGCAGCTTGCCCGAATTATTGAAGGTCCAGCCATGAAAGGGGCAGGTATAGGTGCCCTGGTTGCCGCGCTTGCGCCGGCACAGCGTGGCGCCACGATGCGCGCAGGCATTGATGAAGGCATTCAACTCACCCTGGCGGTTACGCGCGATGACAACCGGCTGGCGGCCGATATAGGTGGTGAAGTAATCGTTATTGTTTGGAATCTGGCTCTCATGGGCCAGAAAAATCCAGTTCCCCTCGAAGATGGTCCGCATTTCCACGTCGAACATCTGCTCATCGGTGAAAATATCGCGCCGGCAGCGGAAATTGCCGGTGGCGGCATCGTCCTCCAGCGCGCTGGACAGATTTTTGGCGAGATCGTCGGGCATATCGCTCCTCCAGAAGGGTTGTTGTGGCGGGCACCATCAGGTGGCGGCCCTTGTCTTGCCTCCTTTTTAAAATCTCGAAATTTTTAAGTCCAAGACTGTTTGGGTTTAACTCCATACCCAAAAAGTATACGGTTTTACCTTGCGCGCCGCGCCCCCCAGCCGCCATTTAGGCCCCCATAACCAAGATGAAACGGGGAGAAACGGTGATTTTATCACGCATCGAGCGGCCTGCCGCGCCGGCGCCGCGCATGGCCCAGATCAGATCGGATCTGGGGGCCACCTATATCGCGCATGGCTTTATCGGCTGGCTGTTCGCGGCCACGGGGCCGGTGGCGATCATCTTGTCGGTGGGCGTGCAAGGCGGGCTGAGCGAAGCCCAGATCGCCTCCTGGATTTTTGGCGTGTTCCTGGTCAACGGCCTCATCACCACCTTGCTGTCCTGGGTCTACCGCGCCCCGCTGGCGTTTTTCTGGACCATTCCGGGCACGGTGCTGGTCGGCCCGGCGCTCAAAACCCTCAGCTTCCCGGAAGTCATCGGCGCTTTTTATGCCACCGGCGCACTCATTTTGCTGCTGGGCGCCACGGGCTGGGTCAAAAAACTGATGAACGCCATCCCCATGCCCATCGTCATGGGCATGGTGGCCGGCGTGTTCCTGCGCTTCGGCACCGACCTCATCCAGGCCCTCAAAGCCGATGCCCCCATCGCCGGCCCCATGGTGCTCACCTGGCTGGCGCTCTCCACCTTCCGGCGCGTGGGCGAGATCCTGCCCCCCATCATCGGCGCGCTGCTCGTCGGGGCGGCCGCTTCGCTGCTTTCGGGGCAGTTCCATCTGGCGCCGGGCGGCGGCGCGGCGCTGGCCCAGCCCATCTTCACCGCGCCGCAATGGTCCTGGCCCGCCATGGTCGATCTGGTGATCCCCCTCGCGATCACGGTGCTGGTGGTGCAAAACGGCCAGGGCTTCGCGGTGCTCAAGGCCGCCGGGCACGAGGCGCCCATCGATTCGGTTACCTTCGCCTGCGGCATTGGCGGCCTGCTCTCGGCCATGGTCGGCGCGGTCAGCACCTGCCTGGCCGGCCCCACCAACGCCATCCTCACCTCCACTGGCGAGCGCCCGCGCCACTATACCGCGGCGCTCACCACGGGTCTGCTCTCCATCCTGTTCGGCCTGTTCGCCTCGGGCTTCACGCGCCTCATGCTGGCCGCTCCCAAGCCCTTCATCGCCACGCTGGCGGGGCTGGCCATGCTGCGCGTGCTGCAAGGCGCGTTCGCCGGCACATTCCGGGGCAAGCACACGCTGGGCGGGCTGGTCAGTTTTCTGGTCACCGTTTCGGGCATCGGCCTGTTCAATATCGGCGCAGCCTTCTGGGGGCTGGTGGCGGGCTATTGCCTCTCGCGCCTGCTCGAATCCCCAGATTTCCACGCTTCATGAAGCCCCCTCCATTTAGGCCGAATTGATCTTGCCACGGGGCGCACTTGCTTCCATCCTGGGGGCGGGAAACAGCATCAGGCAGTGTCCATGACCGATAACTGGAGCCCCGAACGGGCCAAAGACATCATCTCCGCGCATCTGGGGCTCGAGGGGCCGTTGCTGCCCATCCTGCACGCGCTGCAGGATGAATTCGGCTATCTCCCGCGTGAGGCGCTGGTGCTGGCGGCCGAGGCCCTCAACATCACCCGCGCCGACGTGCATGGCGTGGCCTCCTTCTACCCCGATTTCCGCAGCCAGCCTCCCGGCCGCCATGTGCTCAAAATCTGCCGCGCCGAGGCCTGCCAGTCCATGGGCGGCGAGGAAAACGCCGAAGCCCTGCTCTCGCGGCTCGGCCTGTCCTGGGGCGCCACCAGCGCCAATGGCGCGCTCACCATCGAGCCGGTCTATTGCCTGGGGCTGTGCGCCACCGCCCCCAACGCCCAGCGCGACGGTCAGGCCTTCGCCCGGCTCGATGCCGAGCGCCTCGAAGCCCTGGCGCGGGAGGTGCTGTGATGCGGCTCTATTTGCCCCGCGATTCCGTCACCCAGGCCCTGGGCGGCGAAAAGCTCGCCGCCGCCCTCAAGGCCGAGGCCGAACGCCGCGGCGTTCCCCTCACCCTCACCCGCAACGGCTCACGCGGCCTGTTCTGGCTGGAGCCGCTGGTTGAGCTGGAAACCGTCGCCGGCCGCCTGGGCTTCGGGCCCTTCACCGAATCCGACATCCCCGCCCTGTTCGACAGCCCGTCCACCCACCCCAAGGCGCTCGGCCTGGTCTCCGAACTCCCCTTCCTCAAGCGCCAGCAGCGCCTCACCTTCGTGCGCGCCGGCCTCACCGACCCGCTCAGCCTCACCGATTACGCGGCCCATGGCGGCTGGGCGGGGCTGGCCAAGGCGCGCACCCTCACAGGCGCCGAGATCTGCGCCGAGGTCACCAAATCCGGCCTGCGCGGCCGTGGCGGCGCGGGCTTTCCCACCGGCATCAAATGGGAAACGGTGCGCAAGGCCGAGGCCGGCCAGAAATACATCGTCTGCAATGCCGACGAGGGTGATTCCGGCTCCTACGCCGACCGTTTGCTCATCGAGGCCGACCCGTTCTGCCTCATCGAGGGCATGGCCATCGCGGCGCTGGCGGTGGGCGCCACGCGCGGCCATGTCTATCTGCGCTCCGAATACCCCAACGCCATCGCCATGCTCGGCCAGGCCATCGCCATCGCCACCCAGGCCGGCCATCTCGATGGGTTTCACCTCGAGGTGCGCGTCGGCGCCGGGTCTTATGTCTGCGGCGAGGAAACCGCCCTGCTCGAAAGCCTGGAAGGCAAGCGCGGCGTGGTGCGCGCCAAGCCGCCGGTGCCCGCGCTGGTCGGGCTGTTTGGCCGCCCCACGGTCATCAACAACGTCATCTCCCTGGCCACCATTCCCCACATCCTGGCCGATGGCGCCGAAGCCTACGCCGCCTTCGGGCTTGGCCATTCGCGCGGCACCATGCCCATCCAGCTTTCGGGCAACATCAAGCATGGCGGCCTGTTCGAGACGGCGTTCGGCATCACGCTGGGCGAGCTGGTCGAGGATATCGGCGGCGGCACGGCCTCGGGCCGGCCGCTGCGCGCGGTGCAGGCGGGCGGCCCGCTCGGCGCCTATTTCGCCCCCCATCAGTTCGACATTCTCTACGGCTACGAGGAATATGCCAAGGCCGGCGGGCTGATCGGCCATGGCGGGCTGGTGGTGTTCGATGACCGCGTGAACATGGCCCGCATGGCCCGCTTCGCCCTGGAATTCTGCGCCCACGAATCCTGCGGCAAATGCACGCCCTGTCGCATCGGCTCCACCCGCGGGCATGAGCTGCTCGGGCGCATCATGGCGGGCGGCGGCTCGCCCCAAGACCTCGCCTTGCTGCGCGAGCTGTGCGACACCATGAAATCCGCCTCGCTGTGCGCGCTGGGCGGCTTCACCCCCTACCCGGTCATGAGCGCGCTCACCCTCTTCCCCGAAGATTTCACCGCCCTTCCGGCGGCGGCGGCGTAGGAGCCACCCAATGGGTCTGATCAAGGAAACCGATTTCGGCACCAAGCCCGCCACGGGCAAGCCCATCACCCTCACCATAGACGGCCAGCCCGTCACCGTGCCCGAGGGCACCTCCCTCATGCGCGCGGCCGCCCTGCTCGGCACCCAAATCCCCAAACTCTGCGCGACCGACAGCCTCGATGCCTTCGGCTCCTGCCGCCTGTGCCTGGTCGAGATCGAAGGCCGCCCCGGCACGCCCGCCTCCTGCACCACCCCGGCGGCCGAGGGCCAGGTGGTGCATACCCAGACCGAGCGCCTGGCCAAGCTGCGCAAGGGGGTCATGGAGCTTTATATCTCCGACCACCCGCTCGATTGCCTGACCTGCGCCGCCAATGGCGATTGCGAATTGCAGGACATGGCCGGCGCGGTCGGCCTGCGTGAGGTGCGCTACGAGACCGGCGCCAACCATCTCAACGCCCATAAAGACCTTTCCAACCCCTATTTCACCTTCGACCCCGCCAAATGCATCGTCTGCTCGCGCTGCGTGCGCGCCTGCGCCGAGGTCCAGGGCACGTTCGCCCTCACCATCGCGGGCGCGGGCTTTGGCTCGCATGTCGCGCCGGGCATGGATGAACCCTTCCTCGGCTCCGAATGTGTCTCCTGCGGCGCCTGCGTGCAGGCCTGCCCCACCGCCACCCTCACCGAAAAATCGGTCATCGAGCACGGCCAGCCCGAACATTCCGCCATCACCACCTGCGCCTATTGCGGGGTCGGCTGCGCCTTCAAGGCCGAAATGCGGGGCGAGACCCTGGTGCGCATGGTGCCCTACAAGGATGGCCAGGCCAATCACGGCCATTCCTGCGTCAAGGGCCGGTTCGCCTGGGGCTATGCCACGCACCGCGAGCGCATCACCAAGCCGATGATCCGCGCCGCCATCACCGATCCCTGGCGCGAGGTCTCGTGGACAGAGGCCCTCGCCCACACCGCCGCCGCGTTCAAGCGCATCCAGGCCAAATACGGGGCCGAGGCGATCGGCGGCATCACCTCCTCGCGCTGCACCAACGAGGAAACCTACCTGGTTCAAAAACTGGTGCGCGCGGGCTTTGGCAACAACAACGTCGATACCTGCGCCCGCGTCTGTCACTCCCCCACCGGCTACGGGCTCAAGCTCACGCTCGGCACCTCGGCCGGCACGCAGGATTTCGACAGTGTCGAGCAGGCCGACGTGGTGCTGGTGATCGGCGCCAACCCGACCGACGGCCACCCCGTCTTCGCCTCACGGCTCAAAAAACGCCTGCGCGAGGGCGCCAAGCTCATCGTCGCCGATCCGCGCCGCATAGATCTGGTGCACAGCCCCCACACCCAGGCCGCCTATCATCTGGCGCTGCGCCCGGGCACCAATGTCGCGCTCGTCAACGCGCTGGCCCATGTCGTGGTTACCGAAAAACTCTACGACGAGGCCTTCATCCGCGCCCGCTGCGACTGGGATGAATTCTCCGAATGGGCCGAGTTCGTCGCCCAGCCCCGCCACAGCCCCGAAGCGACCCAAGCCCTCACCACCGTGCCGCCCCGCCTGGTGCGCGAGGCCGCGCGGCTCTACGCCACGGGGGGCAACGGCGCCATCTATTATGGGCTTGGCGTCACCGAGCACAGCCAGGGCTCCACCACGGTCATCTCCATCGCCAACCTCGCCATGGCCACGGGCAATATCGGCCGGCCGGGCGTCGGCATCAATCCGCTGCGCGGCCAAAACAACGTCCAGGGCAGTTGCGACATGGGCAGCTTCCCGCATGAATTTCCCGGCTACCGCCACGTCGCGGACGATGCCACCCGCGCCATTTTCGAGACCGCCTGGGGCGTGAAACTCTCCAACGACCCCGGCCTGCGCATCCCCAACATGCTCGATGCCGCCATGGACGGCACCTTCAAGGGCCTCTACATCCAGGGCGAGGACATCGCCCAATCCGACCCCGACACCAAACACATCACCGCCGGGCTCTCGGCCATGGAGTGCGTGGTCGTGCAGGATCTGTTCCTCAACGAAACCGCCTCCTTCGCCCATGTCTTCCTGCCCGGCTCCACCTTCCTCGAAAAAGACGGCACCTTCACCAACGCCGAGCGCCGCATCCAGCGCGTGCGCAAGGTCATGACCCCGCGCAACGGTTTCCAGGACTGGGAGATCACCCAGCTGCTGGCCAACGAGATGGGCTATGCCATGCACTACGCCCATCCCGGCGAGATCATGGACGAAATCGCCCGCACCACCCCGTCCTTCGCCAATGTCTCCTACGCGCTGCTCGATGAGCAAGGCTCCGTGCAATGGCCCTGCAACCAGGCCGCGCCCACCGGCACGCCCACCATGCATGTCGAGGGGTTCGTGCGCGGCAAGGGCCGGTTCGTCATCACCGACTATGTGGCGACCGACGAAAAAACCGGCCCGCGCTTTCCGCTGCTGCTCACCACCGGGCGCATCCTCTCGCAATATAATGTCGGCGCGCAAACCCGGCGCACCGACAACACCATCTGGCACGAGGAGGACCTCCTCGAGATCCACCCGGTCGATGCCGAGGATCGCGGCGTCCAAAACGGCGACTGGGTCCGGCTGAAAAGCCGCGCGGGCGAGACCAGCCTGCGCGCCAAGATCACCGACCGCGTCTCGCCCGGCGTGGTCTACACCACTTTCCACCACCCCCAGACCCAGGCCAACGTCATCACCACCGAGTACTCCGACTGGGCGACCAACTGCCCCGAATACAAGGTCACGGCGGTGCAGGTCGCACTCGCCAACGGCCCCTCGGAGTGGCAGCAGCAGCAGCGCGAGCACAATAGCTTGTCCCGGCGGATCGAGACGGCATGAGCGGCGCGGTGCGCGTTTCCTCGCTGGCCTGGCGGAGCGGCGGACCAGCCCCGGCCGGGCGCACCGTGCCCGAGGAAATGCCCATCGCCCTGTCCTATGACTTCACCCCCTTCGGCGTGATGATGGCCACCCCCGCCGACCTCGAGGATTTCGCCCTCGGCTTCTCGCTCACCGAGGGCATCATCGGCGCGGCAGGCGACCTCGCCAGCCTCGAGATCATCCCCCAGCCCGGCGGCCATGAATGCCGCATGATGCTGCGCCACGGCCTGCCCGAGGCGGTCAAGACCCGCCGGCGCATCGGCGCCGGTCCCGTCGGCTGCGGCCTGTGCGGCGTCGAGCAGATCGGGAGCGCCCTGCGCGGCCTGCCCCAAGCGCCCGCCGGCCTGCCCATCGCCCCGCTTGAGCTGCAAGCCGCCTTCGCCCGCCTGCCCGCGCTGCAAATCTTGAATACCGAAACCCGCGCCGTGCACGCCGCCGCTTTCTGGGTGCCCCAAACCGGCCAGCTTCTGCTGCGCGAAGATGTCGGGCGCCACAACGCGCTCGACAAGCTCGCCGGCGCCATGGCCAAAAACGCCCTCGCCGCCGCCAGCGGGGTGGTGCTGGTCACATCGCGCGTTTCCATCGAGCTGGTACAAAAAACCGCCATGCTCGGCGCCCCCGCCATCGCCGCCATCTCGGCCCCCACCGCCCTGGCCATCCGCGCGGCCGAGACCGCCGGTCTCACCCTCATCGCCGTCGCCCGGCCCGACGGGTTCGAGATCTTCACCCACCCCGAGCGGGTTCTGACCGAGGCATCCCCCCATGTCGCATGAAAAACTGGTCTATATGGCCAACCAGATCGGCCAATTCTTCCAAACCCAGCCCAACGCCCAGGCCGAAGCCGAAATCGCCGACCATATCAATGCTTTTTGGGAAAAACGCATGCGCGCGCAAATTCTCGCCCATCTGGCCTCTGGCGGCGCGGGGCTGGATGAGCGGGTGCGCGCCGCCCTCACCCACGTCAAGCCAGGATAAGCTTCAGGCCGCGTCCCGCAACTGGCGCACCGTCTCGCGCGCGGCCTCGGCCAAGCCCTCCACAAACGCCTCATCGGCTTGGCGGCCCTCAAACCCTGCCAGCATCTCACCCAGCCCGGTCAGCCCCAAATTGGCGGCCGAACCTCTCAACGCCTGCACGATCTGGCCGGGCGCCACCGCCTCACCGCTCCGCAACGCCCCGCGCAACGTCTCGATCATGGGCGCCAGCGTCGCGCAAAAATGCCGGATCAGCTGGCCAAACCGTTCCACACCCAGCGTTTCGCGCAGCTCCGCCTGGGCCTGCCAGTCTATCAACCGGTCATCGCCCGCCCTCTGCCCGCCAATCTCGGGCAAACGCTTGAGCCGCATGGTGAACACAAACAAGCTGCCCGCGCCCTTGCTCGACACCACCTCAATGCCCCCGCCCATCCGCTCCACCAGCCGGTTGGCGATGGCCAGCCCCAGCCCAACCCCATCATGGCGGCGGGTGGTCGAGCCGTCTTCCTGCGAAAACTCGCCAAACACCCGCGCCTGCTCCTCGGGTGCGATGCCGATGCCGGTATCTTGCACCGCGAACCGCACCACCACCTCCGTGCCCTCGGCCCGCGTCTCATCCACCAGCACGCGCACCGCCCCGGTTTCGGTAAATTTCACGGCATTGCCGATAATGGCCCTGGCCACCTGCGCGATGCGCGCGGCATCGCCCATAAACCGGCCGCGCAGTGCTGGCGCCACCCGCCAAGAAAACGCCACCCCCTTGGCCGCCGCGCGGGGCGCCAGCTCGGCAGCCACCCCCTGCATGATGGCCTCGATCTCGCACGGCGCCTCCTCCAGCCCAACCTCGTCCTTCTCCAGCTTCGAGAAATCCAAAATCCCGCAAATCACCCCGAGCAGCGCCTCTGATGAGGCCTGAATGGTCTCGGCGAACTGCCGCAGCCGTGGCGTCGCCGCCTCCTCGGCCAGCAGCCCGGCCATGCCGAGAATGCCGTTCATGGGCGTGCGCAGCTCATGCGACATATTGGCCAGAAACTCCGATTTCGCCCGGCTGGCCGCCAGCGCGGCATCGCGCGCCTCGCGCAGGGCCGCGCTCAAACGCCGCTCGGCCTCCACGGATTTGCGCAGTTCGGCATTGATCTCGGTCAGCCGGTCGCGGGCCGATTTCAACCCCTCTCGGGCATTGTCGAGCCCGCCGATCGCCCCGCCGATCCGCTCCTGCATCAGGTTGAAATTGGCCGCCATCAGGCCCAGCTCGTCTTGCGCGCGCACGGTCACGGGCTGAATGTCGAGCGTGACATGCGCGGCCTCCAGCTCGCCTTTGCCCAGCGCCTCCACCGCCTGGGCAAAATCGGCCAGCACCCCGCCAATCAGCCGGCTGGCGGCGCGGCTCACCTCGCGCGCGGCATGGCCGATCATGCCCGGCAGCACAATGCCCACGGTCACGGTCAGCATCGCCACCGCCACGAAAATATCGTCGAGCATGGCGATATCGGCGGCACGCCCGGGCGGAATGAGGCCGACGGCGATCATATAACCCGCCGCATCCAGCGCCAGCACCGCGAGCATGGCGCCGGTGAGCTTCATGTGCAGCGTCTGGCCAAAGCGTATCTGCCCTTGCAGCGCGCCATCCTCCAGCCGCCGCCAGATATAGAAAATCCCCCCCGAATAGGCGAGCGCCATAGAGAGCACCACGGTTGGCAGACCGAACTGCTCAAACCCCAGCACGGTCGAGCCCCCCCACACCGCCGCCGCCGCCAGCCCCAGCCCCAAAGTCCCCCTGGGCGCGCGAAACGGCCTGGGCAGCCCGGGCGCATCGCGCCGCGCCAGCCACACCGCCACGTTGGGCAGCGCGATGCCGATGAGATACGAAAAATTCGCCGCCGCGATCAGCCACACCGGATCGCCGATCAGCATGAACAAAATCGCCAGCGCCGCCGTGGTCAGCGCCGCCACCCAGGGGGCATCGGTGCGGGCGCAGCGCTTGGCGAACATGCGCGGCAGCAGCCCGTCCTCGGAAAGCTGCGAGAGCACGCGCGCCGCCCCGGCAATCGGCTGCAACGTGCCGTGAAACATGTTGAAGATGACAAACCAAAGCGCCAGGTACCGCCCCGCCGCCCCAAAGAGTGGCGCGAACACCGGCCCCAGCGTCTGTGACAAATCGCCCCCCAGCGCCCCGCCGCCCAGCACCCCAAACCACACCACTGGCAGCACGCCAAAATACAGCCCCGCCAGCAGCGCATTGGCCAGCAGCGCGCGCGGCACGTTGCGGTTCTGGTCGATGGTTTCGCCCACATGGCACAAGGCCGCCTCAAAGGCCGGGGCGCCGAACCCGATGAGGTAAAGCCCCGCCATGGCGCTGGTGATCTGCCCAAACAGCCCCGGAAACGGCGTGGCGAGCTGGTAGTCGAAAGCCGCGCGCCAGTTCACCGTACCCGCGAGCACCGGCACCAGCGCGGCCAGAAAGGCGATCGAGGTGGACAGGCAAGCCACCGCCACCGCCACGCGGGTGGTGAGCCTGATCCCCCCGATATTAACCCCCAGAAACGCCAGAATAATGAAAACGGCGATCACCTCAACCGGCACGCCCGGCAGCCAATGCTGCAAGGCGCCGGCCGAAAACAAGGCCGTGACCCCGCAGGTCGGCACCCAGCCCCACCAATAGCACACGCCCGTGAGCACCGAGAGAATATCGCCATAAGGCCGGAAGGCGTCGGTGCAGGCGGCGGCAATTCCGCCCACCCGGTTGGGATACATCAGCACCAGCTCCAGCCAGCCCGGCGCGGCCATGTAAGACAGCCCCAGCCCCAGCAGCAGCAGCGGCACGGCGGCGCTGCCCTGGCCGGGAATCGCCCCTTGCCCGGCAAACAGCGCGGCCAGCAGAAACAGGCTCTGGTTCGAGCCACCCACGGCCAGCGCGCTGGTGCCCACCCAGCCAATCCGCCGCGGGTGCGGGCGTGTCGCGCCATCTACCACCTGCGCCGCCGCCTGCGCCGTCACGGGGGGTGGCGCCGTGCTCACCACCCCTCCGGCAGCGCCACGGCGGCCAGCGGGGCGGCGCGCCCGGGCACGCGCCTGGCCTCGGCATACCGCGCCAGCGCCTCATCGAGCGCCCGGCGCGTCAGCGGTTTGGTGAGAAAATCATTCATGCCGGCCTGCAGGCATTGGGCGCGGTGGCGGGCATCGGCATTGGCGGTCACGGCGATGATATAAATCCCCGCCTCGCGCCCGCGCAGCTTGCGTATCGCGCGGGTGGCGGTCAACCCGTCAATATCGGGCATCATCATGTCCATCAGCACCAGATCATACTGCCCGGTGGCCACCGCCGAAATCGCCTCGACACCGTTTTGCACCACCGCCAGCTCATGCCCCAGACTGCCCAGCATGGCCCTGGCCACCACTTGGTTGATCTCATTATCCTCGGCCAGCAAAATCCGCAGCCGGCCGGTGGCGGGCATCAGGCTGGCGGACGGGCTCACCTTTTCGGGCGGACGCACCTCGCGCGGGGCACCGAGCGCGCCGAGCAGCGCCGCCTCGCCGGCGGGCAGCCGCAGCGCCTCGCTTTTATGCGCGCCGCCGCGCGCCCGTGTACGCACCACGCGCAGCCCCGGCCCAAAGGGCTGGCCGCCAAGCTCAAGCCCCCCGTCCAATTCCAGCTGGGCGGCGAACTCACCGGCGATCAACAGCGCGTCATAAGGCTGGCCGCGCGCCCGCGCCGCCCCCAGCGAAGCGCCGACCAGGCTCGAATCATCCACCGCCAGCGCATCCGCCCCCAGGGCCATCGCCTGCGCGGCGAGCAGCGCGCCCGCCACGCCATTGGGTTCGGCCACCAGCACCCGCCGCCCACGCAGCGGCAGCGGCGCCGCGCACACGGCCTCGGCGCCCGGCTGCAATGGCACCGGCAAGCTGAAACTGAACACCGAGCCCTTGCCCGGCGCGCTGCTCACCACGATCTCCCCGCCCAGCAACCGCACCAGCTGGTGGCAAATGGCCAGCCCCAGCCCCGTACCCCCGGCCTTGCGCGCATTTCTGGCCGAGAGCTGGGTAAAACGCTGAAACAGCCGCGGCTGGTCGGCTTCTGGAATACCGATGCCGGTATCGCGCACCTCGAACCCGATCTCCGCCCGTCCCGCGCTCACCTCCCCAACCCGCCGCACCCGCACCGAGACGCCGCCGAAATTGGTGAATTTCACCCCATTGCCGATCAGGTTGAGCAGCACCTGGCGCAGGCGCACGGCGTCCAGGGCCACCAATCGCGGCACCCCCGCCTCAAACACCGCCCCCAGGGCCAAGCCCGCCTCCTCGGCGCTGGCCGCCATCACCGCCACCGCCTCCTCGACGATATTGGTCAGGTCGCAGGGCTGGGCCTCGGTTTCCAGCGCCCCGGCCTCGAGTTTCGAATAATCCAGCACGTCATTGACGATTTCGAGCAGATGCGCCGATGCCGCCTTGAGCGTGGCGGCATAATGCGCCTGATCGGGCCGCAGGCCCGAGCTGTCGAGCATCTCGCTCATGCCGATGATGCCGGTCAGCGGCGTGCGGATCTCGTGCGACATGGTCTCGGCAAAGGCCGCCTTCAGCGCCGCCGCCTCGTCGGCCTCGCGCTGGGCCGCCCGCGCCACCTCCGCCAGCCGCTTCAACTCCCGTTTTTGCGCGCGCAGCTCCAGCTCATCGGCCGCCACCGCGGCCAGGCGGGTCAACAGCCCGCTTTGCACCGCTCCAAACTCCGGCCGGGGCTTGAAATCGATCAGACACAGCGTGCCCACCACATGGCCATCGGCGGTCCTGAGCGGCGCCCCGGCATAAAACTGGATCCGTGGCCCGTCCACCACCAGCGGGTTGCCGGCAAAGCGGACATCCTGGCGGGCATCGGGCACCAGGCACACCCCAGCGTCCAATATGGCATGGGCGCAAAACGAGACCTCGCGCGGCGTCTCGGTCACGGCCAAGCCACGCACCGCCTTGAACCATTGGCGCCGCGCATCCACCAGCGAGACCAGCGCCGCCGGCACGCCGAACATGGCCAGCGCCAGCTCCACCAGCCGCTCAAACGCCTCCTCCGGCCCGGTATCGAGAATATCGAGCCCCCGCAGCGCGGCCAGGCGCGCGGCCTCGTTTCCGGGCACAGGCGCGGACATGCCGCCCATGGCACCAATCATGGCGCCGCCCTCCGGGCCATCTGCCCCCGCCACACCGCCGCACTCCGCCATGCCCCAACCGCCCCTTGCCATGCCAAAACCGGCCCGCAACGCGGCCCGCCGGCCTGTCATTATCAGCGCAAGGTAAACAATCTGGAACGAAAGCCCGGCGTGGCACATAAATTGGCCGCGCGGTGGGGGCAAAACCGGCGGGTTACCCCGCCGGGCCATGGTTCAGCTCCGGTAGGAGCCGTTAATGTCGATATAGCCGTGGGTCAGGTCGCAGGTCCACACCACCGCGCGCCCCTCGCCCAGCCCGATATCGACGGTAATCTCGATCTCGCGGCCCTTCATATGCGCGACCACGGGGGTCTCGTCATAGCCCGGCACCACGCCGCCGGCCTGGGCCATCCACACGCCGCCCACCGCCACGGCCAGCTTGTCGCGGTCGGCGGGTTCGCCGGCCTTGCCCACGGCCATCACAATGCGCCCCCAATTGGCATCCTCGCCGGCCACGGCGGTTTTCACCAGCGGCGAATTGGCGATCGCCATGGCGATGCGCTTGGCCGAATGGTGCGACACTGCCCCCTCGACCGTGATCTGCACCAGCTTCTGGGCGCCTTCGCCATCGCGCGCCACCATCAAGGCGAGGTCGTGCATCACCTCATGCAGGGCGCGGCGGAAATCGGCCAGCTCGCCCGGATCCTCGGTGGGCGCGTTGCCCGCCTGGCCGGTGGCAAACGCCAGCACCGTGTCGGAGGTCGAGGTGTCCGAATCGATGGTCACGCTGTTGAAGGTCGGCTCGACCCCCTTGGCCAGCATGGCCTGCAGGGCGGGCGCGGGAATCGCGGCATCGGTGAAGATGAAACTCAGCATGGTCGCCATGTCGGGGGCGATCATGCCGCTGCCCTTGGCGATGCCGTTGATGCGCACACCCACCCCGCCGATCATCGCCGTGCGCGTGGCGCCCTTGGCGAAGGTATCGGTGGTCATGATGGCATGGGCTGCCTGCGCGAACCTGTCGGCCTCCAGCCCGGCTTTGAGCCCGTCCAGCGCCGCGACAATCCGCGCCGCCGGCAGCTTCTCGCCGATCACGCCGGTCGAGGCCAGAAAAATCCGGTCGGGCGAGGTGCCGAGCGTGGCGGCGGCGGCGGCGGCGGTTTCGGTCACCGCCTTCACCCCGGCCGCGCCGGTAAACACATTGGCATTGCCCGCATTCACCACCAGCCCGCGCGCCAGCCCGCCGCCCAGCACCTCGCGGCACCAGGTCACCGGCGCGCCGGGGCACAGGTTTTTGGTAAACACGCCGGCCACCGTGGTGCCCTCGGCAAACGCCGCCAGCAGCACATCGGTACGGCCTTTATAGCGAATCCCCGCTTCGGCCGTCGCCAGCTTCACGCCAGCAATGGCGGGGAGTTCGGGCAGCGGCAGCGCCAACGGCGAAACGGGGAGCTTCGCCATGGTCAGTTGCCCGCGGCCGGCGCGGCGGCGGGCTGAACCGGCTTGCCGTTCTTGTCATACACCACCACCGTGGCCAGGGCGCGCGCGTCGTCGATCGCCTTCTCGCCCGCGGCATTGGCCAGCTTTTGCTTGATCTGGTCAGCCACATCGGCCAGCTTCGGGGTCGGCGCGGTGCGCTTGCCCTCGCACAAAATCACATGCCAGCCGAACTGGGTATGCACCGGGGTTTCGGTATAATGGCCGGGCTGGAGGGCGAAGGCGGCATTGGCGAAGGCCGGCACCATCTCATCCTGGCTGAACCAGCCCAGCTCGCCGCCATTGGCGGCACCGGGGTCGATGGAGTATTTCTTGGCCAGCGTGGCGAAATCCGCGCCCTTGTTGAGCTGCTTGATGATGCTCTCGGCCTGGGCCTGGGTCTGCACCAGAATATGGCGCGCCTCGACCTGCTGAGGCCCCGGCTTGTTGGCATAATCGCGGTCATATTCGGCCTGCACGGCCGTATCGGTCACGGCGCTGGCCTCCTGCTCCTGCACATAGGCCTTCTCGAGCCGGAAATTGGCGGCATCCTGCATGGCCTGCTGCACGGCGGGGTTGTTCTGGAGCCCTTCCTTATGGGCGGCCACCAGCAGGGCCTTGCCATCGATCAACTGGTTCAGCACCGCCTGAAACAGCTGATCGGGGGGCAGCTGCTGGGCCTCGGGCGGCAGGTTCTGCACGGCGGCCTGCATATCCGACAGGTGAATGGGCGAGCCGTTCACGGTCGCCACCACCGGGTCCTGCGCCGGGGCACCGGCGGGGGTGGACTGGGCAAACGCGGCCGGCGCCACCAGGGCGGCGGCCAGGGCCAGAACGGAAAGCGAGGCGAAACGGCGCATGGAACAAAACCCTTCCTGAATTTGTGCCACCCTATGAACCAGCTTCCTGGCCCCGGCAAGACTGGCCCCAGGCGCCGGGCTGCGTGTATGAGACGGGCCATGATCGTCCGTCCCCGCCCCAACGGCCTTGTGCTGCTTTACGCCATGCGCGGCTCCGTGCTGCCCATCATCGCGCCCCGCCTGGCGCTTGTGCTGGCCATCGCCGTGGCCGCCGTGGCGCTGCACCAGCTCTGGCCCGGCCATTTTCCGCAAATCAGCCCCGCGCCCTTCACCCTGCTGGGGCTTGGCGTGTCAATTTTCTTAGGATTTCGTAACAATGCCTGTTACGAGCGCTGGTGGGAGGGGCGCAAGCAATGGGGGGCGCTGGTCAGCGTCAGCCGGGCCCTGCTGCGCGACATCGTCACCCTCCTCCCCGAGGCCGAAGCCGCCGCCAAGCGCCGCGCCGCCGCGCGGGTGGCGGCATTTGCCCACGCGCTGCGCGACCAGCTTCGCGGCGCGCCCCCCGCCCCCGCGGCCGACTGGCTGCCCGCCGGCGGGCAGGCCCGGCTCAATGCCCGGCGCAATCGCGGCCTGCTGGTGCAGGAGGTGCAGGCCGAGGAGTTCACCGCCCTCTACCGCCAGGGCGCCCTGTCCGACATTCTGCTCACCCGCCTGTGCGCGCATCTCGATGACATGACCGCCATCCAGACCGCCTGCGAGCGGCTGCACAACACCCCCCTGCCCTTCGCCTATTCGCTCATGCTGCACCGCTCGGTCTGGCTGTTTTGCCTGATCCTGCCATTTGCCATGGTCGATTCCCTCAACATCGTCACGCCGGTGCTCTCTCTGGTGCTGGCCTACGCCTTCCTCGGGCTCGATGCCCTGGGCGAGGAACTCGAGGAGCCCTTCGCCCAGACCGACAACGCCCTGCCGCTCGACGCCATCGTGCGCGTCATCGAAATCAGCACCCAGGAGGCCCTGGGCGAGCCGCCGCCGCCGCCCCTCGCCCCCACGGATTTCTTGCTGCTCTAAGCCCCCGATTTGACCCCGCCCCCCCCGGCGACTATGTGAACGCAGCCCTTTCTTTATCCAGCGGAACCCGCCCCCAACATGCTCGTCAGCCTCGCCCGCGCCCTCCTTGGCACCAGCAATGACCGCGTCCTCAAAGCCTACCGGCGCCGGGTGCGGGCCATCAACGAGCTTGAGCCCAAACTCGCCGCCCTCGACGATGCGGCCCTGACCGGCAAAACCGCCGAACTCCGCGCCCGCCTGGCCGAGGGCGCCAAGCTCTCCGACCTGCTCCCCGAAGCTTTCGCCGTGGTGCGCGAGGCTTCCAAGCGGGCGCTCGGCATGCGCCATTTCGATGTCCAGCTGATCGGCGGCATGGTCCTCCATGAGGGGCGGATCGCCGAAATGAAAACCGGCGAAGGCAAAACCCTGGTGGCGACGCTGGCCGTCTATCTCAACGCGCTGGCGGGCCAGGGCGTGCATGTGGTCACCGTCAACGACTATCTCGCCCGCCGCGACGCCGCCCAGATGGGCCGGCTCTACGGCTTTTTGGGCCTGACCACCGGCGTCATCGTGCCCGGGCTCGACGAGCCGGCCCGCCGCGCCGCCTACGCCGCCGACATCACCTACGGCACCAACAACGAGTTCGGCTTCGACTATCTGCGCGACAACATGAAGTACCAGCTCACCGACATGGTGCAGCGCCCCTTCAATTTCGCCATCGTCGACGAGGTGGACAGCATCCTGATCGACGAGGCGCGCACCCCGCTGATCATCTCCGGCCCCTCCGACGAGCCGACCTCCCTCTACGGCCAGGTCGATGCCGTGGTCGCCGCCTTCCTCGCCCGCGGCCAGCAGACCGAGGACGGCAAGCACGAATTTTATGAAAAAGACGAAAAAGCCCGCACCGTCACCATGACCGAGTCGGGCGCCGAGACGGTCGAGGACATGCTCCACGATTCCGGGCTGCTGAGCGGCGGGCTCTATGACCGCACCAACGTGCCCCTCGTCCACCATGTGCAGCAATCTCTGCGCGCCCGCACCCTGTTCACCCGCGATGTCGATTACATCGTGCGCGAGGGCCGCATCGTCATCATCGACGAATTCACCGGCCGCATGCTCGAGGGCCGGCGCTACTCCGACGGCCTGCACCAGGCCCTGGAAGCCAAGGAACAGGTGGAGGTGCAGCAGGAAAACCAGACGCTCGCCTCCATCACCTTCCAGAATTATTTCCGCCTCTACCCCAAGCTCGCCGGCATGACCGGCACGGCCATGACGGAAGCCGACGAGTTCGATCAGATCTACAAGCTGACCGTCGTCGAGATTCCCACCAACGTCGCCGTCCTGCGCGATGACCAGGACGATGAGGTCTATCGCACCGCCGCCGAGAAATATGACGCGGTGATTAATTTGATCGCCGAATGCCGCGAGCGCGGCCAGCCCGTGCTGGTCGGCACCACCAGCATCGAAAAATCCGAACTGATCTCGGACCTGCTCAACGCGCGCGGCATCCGCCACAGCGTGCTCAATGCCCGCTTCCATGAGCAGGAAGCCACCATCGTCGCCCAGGCCGGCGCGCCGGGGGCCATCACCATCGCCACCAACATGGCCGGCCGCGGCACCGACATCAAACTCGGCGGCAATTACGATATGCGTCTCGCCCTCGACCCCAGCCTCGACCCGGCGGCGCTCAAGGCCGAGATCGACGAGGCCCACGCCAAGGTGAAGGACGCTGGCGGCCTGTTCGTCATCGGCACCGAGCGCCATGAAAGCCGGCGCATCGACAACCAGCTGCGCGGCCGCTCCGGCCGCCAGGGCGACCCCGGCGCCTCGCGCTTCTTCCTGTCCCTCGAAGACGATCTGATGCGTATTTTCGGCTCCGACCGCATGGGCGGCATGCTGCAAAAGCTCGGCTTGCAGGATGGCGAGGCCATCCGCCACCCCTGGATCAACAAGGCCCTGGCCACCGCCCAGAAAAAGGTCGAGACCCGCAATTTCGACATGCGCAAGAACGTGCTGCGCTATGACGACGTGATGAACGACCAGCGCAAGGAGGTCTATGCCCAGCGCCGCGAGTTCATGCACGCCGAGGCGGTGACCGACGTGGTGGCAGAAATGCGCGAAGACGTCATCGCCGCGCTGGTCGCCAACCGCATCCCCGAAAAAGCCTTCGCCGAGCAGTGGCAGACCGCCGAGCTGACCGCCGATATTCAGCGCGTGCTGGGGCTTGAGCTGCCGATCGCCGAATGGGCGGCCGAGGAAGGCATCGACGAGACCCATCTGCGTGAGCGCATCACCCAGGCCGCCACCCAGGCGATGGCCGAAAAAACCGAGCGGATGAATGTCCAGCTCGCCCAGATCAATTACAGCTTCGCCCAGATCGAAAAATCCGCCCTGCTGCAAACGCTCGACAATGTCTGGAAAGAGCATTTGCTGGCGCTCGACTATATGCGCCAGGGCATTGGCTTGCGCGGTTACGGCCAGCGCGACCCTCTGAACGAGTATAAGCGCGAGGCCTTCGCCATGTTCGCCGCCATGCTCGATGACCTGAAAGAGCGCGTGACCTGGGGCCTGTCGCATGTGGTGGTCTCCGAAGCCCCACCGCCCCCGCCGCCGGCGCCGGCCACCTTCGAGAACCACCCCCAGCCCGGCCACGTCGCCCCCGACCAGGCATTGACCGACCCCGTGGTGCACGATCTCGACGGCCCCCGCCCCTATCGCCCCGAAGACATCGACCCCGCCCGCCCCGAAACCTGGGGCCCCACCCCCCGCAACGCCCCCTGCCCCTGCGGCTCGGGCAAAAAATATAAATACTGCCACGGGAAGGTTTGAAATATATAGGGCGAGGGTCTCAAGATGGACGCCGATTCAGCCGAAAAGCAATACAACCTTGAATCAATCAATCACCATTGATACCATGGGAAAAATTGTAATTTTGGCTGGATAGCATGGTAACCTTGCTTTTATTCATTTCGTTTGGAGCCGGAATTTACTTTAGAGGCATTTTTACAAAAAAAGCATTGATGCTCGCCGAAAAGAAAGCAGCCGACCTTGGGGCATACAATGCTCACCTCCTAAACGAGATCGCCGAAAAGAAGGCATCGGAAGAACGAAAATTAAACGATGCCGCTCGACGCAAGAAATATTTTGAAGAGAACGACTTAAAAGACACTGAAAACCAAATGAAATTCATCAATCAATGTGAATTGTATGCTGTCCGCCCGGTTAATACAGAAGCCGTTCAAGTCCTCTATGCTCTCGATGAATGGATTCATATTTATGAGCCAACATGGCGTCTGTCATTCGAGGTCAGCATGGGAGCTTTCATCAAGACGTCAAATGAATATGAAGACCGACTGCGAGATGCCGCATTTAGCTCATACAACAGCAAACGTGTGGATTTTCTCTTGATAGATCGTTTTGGCAAACCTCAGCTTGCGGTGGAATACCACGGAACAGGGCATGATCTTTCCGATGATGCGGCAGATCGAATGGCTGTTAAGCGCTTAGCCTTACAGAAAGCCGGCATCCCTTTAATCGAAATCTCCGCCAATACGCCTAAGACGGATATCCTTCGCATGGCGTCAGAATTGCTCGGCTCCAGGGCGGCCTCCCTTTGACGGGCCGCGTTATTCTCTATAACTCCCCTGTAATTACAAATAAAACCTGATTACAAATACCGCCCCAGGAAGATGTGCCCCAGGCTGTTGCCTAGCGCACGCTTTTTCGGATAGAAGGCAGCCACCAGGACCCGTAGCTCAGCTGGATAGAGCGTTGCCCTCCGAAGGCAAAGGTCACGCGTTCGAATCGCGTCGGGTCCGCCAATAAATCAATGAGTTATGAAGCACTCCAGCGCCCGGCCAGAAGGCGGGTAAGCAGGAGGTAAGCAAGCGGGAGCAAATTCGGGGCATCTCGGGTAAAGTGGCACGTTCGCATCTGGCGATGGAGTATTGAGGCAAACGGGCGTACGGGGCTCGCCAAAGCCTCCCGTAAAGGCTTAGCTCGCTTGTCCCCTTGGCGGGACACAAGAAAAAAACCGCCCCCCTTGAGAAGCAATTATAGACAAGAGAAAGAGTTTGGTGCACGATTATCGAATCGGGCAGCTTTTTCTGCTCAGCAAATGAGTGGTTCACCCCACTCTATCAGCGAGTGGTTCAGGCCACTCAGCAAGCAGGTGGCTCAGGCCACCATACCAGCAGGTGGCTCAGGCCACCATACCAGCAGGTGGCTCACGCCACCATATCAGCGGGTGGTTCAGGCCACTCAGCAAGCGAGTGGCTTACGCCACTATATCTCCAGCCCGCGTACAGCGGGACATCACATCATGAATTATCTCAAGAAACCTTAGTGATTTGGAGGCAGATTTGACGTTCGATAGATTGTTGAAGAGAAAAGAAGCCGCGAAGTATTGCCAAGATCGCGGTTGTCCTGTCGAGCCTTCGACGCTTGCGAAACTAGCTTGCGTTGGCGGTGGCCCGACCATGAGGAAATTTGGACGGAGGGTCCTCTACGAGCCCAAAGCGCTCGTGGACTGGATAGATTCAAAACTATCCGCACCCCGTAGTTCGACTTCGGACGCGAATGATTCTGGTCGCCGGGGAGGTCGCTAATCGCCATGGCTTCCGATAATTATCTGATTTCGCCAAAATACTTCCTGGACGACGACCTAAACCCGCCAGGGCTTGGTAGACTGCGATGGCGGCCGGCCTGGGCATACCAGCCGCCGCATTGTTCAGACGAGGTCGCTCTCTGGTCAGCGGTACATCTTCACGCTCTGGCCAACACGACGCAGATCGTACAAAAAATATTGCCTGAAGGACGGCGCCAGGACAACTTATGGCGAGACGGTTCTATTATCGTTGCGCTCAGGCGCGGCTATGTCCGCGAAGTAAATTGTATTCTTGATCGAGGGGCTTGGGGGTGCCTCAGCTCAGATTGGTGGGGGGGAAACATAGTGGAACTTTACGCCTATGTAAACCGACGCAACTACCGGGAGGCCATTTATGCGCTCGCGAACGAGGGGAAGCTCACGGGATTGAATAATGAGAGCTACCCTAAAAATCAGATTAACCAATGGCACCAAGTTCGAGATCCGCTCCATCCGGATTTCGAGAGTCACCTCTTGCCGTGGTGCTATCCACACGACAGCGATATCCTAGTCTATTACAATGTTGATGGTCATCCCATCCTTCAGGTCATTCGCCATCGTCTGCCGAATGGTAAGACAATTTGTACGTATAGGTCACCTTGGAGTTATCGCGGGGGGCCGATTAGTCAGTGGGTGGAGATTCTTCCCCAGCGACCTTTCCCAATTTATAATGCAAATATGATCCAGTCCGGGGGCGCCTCGGAAGTGTTCCTGGTCGAGAATGAATTCCTGGCAAATGAACGGAGTAAAAATGAACGTCTGGCTCATATGTGGAACTGGGAAGAACCGAAGCGTGTCTTCATTGCGGTTCCGTGTGGCTTAAAGAATCTGCCCGAGGCAGATCTTGCTCCCTTGCGGGGTCAGAAAATTTTCGTAATTTTGGGCCAGAATGACTTGGAAGAAGGCTCTTGCATTCAACACGCCCTACAGAATGCGGGAGCCATCGAAGTTCATTTTTCCATTGACGGAGGAGAAACTTTCACATCTTTCGCGAATCTTGAGAAAATTGCCGAGCAACGGAACATTATTCTGCGTTCGCCGCCGCTTAAACGAATTGTCTCGACAAAAACTCAATTTGTCATTCCTGCCGGAGAAAGAATTCCTGGCGGAGACGATGTCCGCCTCGATCTGATTTCTCCCATCATTCGTACAGGCGACATTATTTGGCTATATGCCGCCCCAAAGACAGGCAAAACTTGGATAGCCTTATCAATGGCTTATGCAGTCGCGCGGGGTAACTGCAATATTGCCTCATGGCATACCAATGATCCCGCAGGTGTCCTCTACGTTGATGGTGAAATGAAACCGGACCAACTTCAAGAGTCTATCTCCATGATAATGAACGGCGCAGGAGAGCTAACCCAGTCGGCGCCCTTTGATATCATTTGTGCACAGGCCCTCGACGACGGATTTGTTGACATCACGTTGGAGGAAACGCAGGAGGAGATCGAAAAAACTTTAAGGGAGAAGAAATTCAAACTTTTGGTTCTGGATAATATCCAAGCTCTTTCGTCGAACAAACCCAGCGCAGTTAACCAACTTTTTCCTTGGTTGAGGAAGCTCGCGCGGGCCGGAATCGCAGTGATAGTCGTCGACCACACAAACGGTGATGGAGAAGTTCAGGGCTCCAGCACGAAGGAACGCGTCCCGGACCTGCTGATCTATATCAGCTACCCAGATGCAAGCGCAAAGAGAGATGGGCGTATACTGGTCGAATTTCCCTATGCCCGACGGCTACACGGTACAAATGCCGAGCCTTTCCAGCTACACATGGTCTTTACCAAAAATACTTTCAGAGTCGAAGTTGTGTTGCCTGAGAGGAACGATTGCGACGGTTTGCAGCCCAAGGCAATCGAGAGAGTGGTAAGAATCGCACAAGTGGTGTTCGCGAGAGATCATGAGAATTTGTCATTTCCAAAACTGCACAAAAAATATGGCATCTCGAAATCAACCGCGTACGGCGACTATCAGAATGCGAGTACACTCATTGGCGATAAGAAGACGGCCTTTGATAAAGAACTACAGAGGCTGATAGGCGGGCAGTCACCATCTGAGTCGAATTAGACTTGGTCGTGTCCCCGTCCGTGATGTAGGAGGCCGGTAATCGGCCTGCCGTAGCGACCGCCGCGCGTCTGGCGGAGGCGGGCCGATTGGCGGCCATCGGGGCGGTTTTTGGGTAGCATTGGGTTGCTCCACGCAACGCAAACCCAAGGAACCATCCCGATGACCGACGACAAGATCGCGCTTTCCACGCTTTTGGAGAAGTCCTCCGACGCCAGTTTTCTGCGCGAGATGATCGGCTTTGCCGCCGAGCGGCTGATGGCGCTGGAGACCGAGACGCTGTGCAACGCCGCCCCCGGCGCGCGCTCGGCTGAGCGTCTGAACCAACGCAACGGCTACCGTGACCGCGACTGGGAGACGCGGGCCGGTACGGTCGAGCTGCGCATCCCCAAACTGCGCCGCGGCAGCTACTTCCCGGCCTTCCTGGAACCGCGCCGGATGGCGGAGAAGGCGCTGACCGCGGTCATCCAGGAAGCCTATATCCAAGGCATATCAACGCGTTCCGTTGATGATCTGGTCAAGGCGATGGGCTGCGAGGGCGTCTCCAAAAGCCAGGTTTCGCGCCTGTGCGGGGAGATCGACGAGCGCGTGAACGCCTTCCTCACCCGCCCGATCGAGGGCGACTGGCCGTATGTTTGGCTGGATGCCACCTACATCAAGGTCCGGCGCGACCACCGCATTGTCTCCACCGCTGTCATCATCGCCGTGGGCGTGAACACCGACGGCAGGCGCGAGGTGCTCGGCATGACCACCGGCCATAGCGAGGCCGAGCCATTCTGGGTGGAGTTCCTGCGCAGCCTGGCCAGGCGCGGCCTGCGCGGCGTCAAGCTGGTCTGGTCATCTCCGACGCTCATGAGGGGCTGAAGGCCGCCATCTCCAAAGTGCTCAGCGCCACATGGCAGCGCTGCCGCGTGCATTTCATGCGCAACGCCCTGGCCTATGCCGGCAAAACCCAGAAGCGCGTCGTCTCCGCCTGGGTCGGCACCGCCTTCGCTCAAGACGATGCCGCGGCCGCCCACAAGCAATGGCGCAACGTCGCCGACCAGATGCGCCCGCGCGTACCCAAGCTTGCCGCCCTGCTCGACAACGCTGAAAACGATGTCCTCGCCTACATGGGCTTCCCCGCCGCACACAGGGC
>JAJXWD010000030.1 GCA_021781835.1 Pseudomonadota bacterium
CTGCGCGGGGGCATGCGCGGGGGCAGAGGCGGCGGGTGCCGGGGCGGTGGTTATGGCCGGGGCGGGCGCCGGGGCCATGGGCGCGGCGGGAGGCGCGGCGGGAGGCGCGGCGGGCATGGGGGGCGGGTTTGGCACATAGGCATCAAACGGGTCGGGCGCGGGGGTGCGCTGCCAGGGGGCCATGGGTTCCAGCGCTTCGGCGCCCGGGACGGCATTGGCCCAGGCCTGCTCCCAGGCCGCCGGCTGGCCGCCGGGGGCATTGCGGGGCGGCCAGCTGGTATCCTCCCAGGGTTGCAGCTCGGAGGGGGCGCTGGGCGCGGCGGGCGCAGGCGGCGGGGGCGGCTCGGGCGGTATCATCACGGAATTGTTAACCATTTACCGAAGCCGCCGCGACCCTTCGGCTGGCCGGAGAGGCGCGCCCGATGATAGGATAACGGAAAAGTGATCCCCTTTACCGCAAAGGTGCCGCCGATGATCCGGCCTGCCTGTCTGCTGGCTTTGCTGCTCGCCCTGCCCGCCGCCGCCCAAACCCCGCCCGCCGGCCAGGGCTTTGCCATCCGGCTGTATCAGGCGCTCGACGGGGGCACGGGTAATCTGGCGCTGGCGCCGGGCTCGGTGGCGGCGGCGGTGGCGCTGGCCGGCATGGGGGCCGAGGGCGCGACCCAGGCGGGCATGGAGACCGCGCTGGGGGTGAACGGCGTGGCCGGGCTGGACGCCCTGGGCGCCGCGCCCGGCGGAGGGGTGCGCGCCGCCAATGCGCTGTGGGTGGCGCGCGATTTTACCCTCAAAGCCAGGTACCAGGCGGTGGCGGCGCGCGATTTTGGCGCCAAGACGGCCGGGCTGGATTTTACCGACGGCACGGCGGCGGCACGTATCATCAATGGCTGGGTGGCGGCCCACACGGCGGGCAAGATCACCGATCTGGTATCACCCGCGACCATGAGCGCCGATACCCGGCTGGTGCTGACCAATGCGGTGTATTTCAAGGGAAGCTGGCAGGTTTTTGACAAAAGCGACACTGACCAGCAGCGCTTTCATAGCGCCCCCGGCCAGGATGAGACGGTGGCCATGATGCATGGCACGGGGGATTTCGTGCTGGCACAGACCCGGGAGGCGGCGGTGCTGGCCCTGCCTTATGAGGGCGGGCAGGCGGAGCTTGATGTTGTTTTGCCGCGCGGCGAATTTGGGCTGGCGAAGCTGGAGACGGGGCTGAGCGCCGCGAAGCTGGCGGGATGGCTGGCCAGCGCCCAGGCCATGCCGGTGGATGTGAGCCTGCCGCGCTTTACGGTGACCGGAAATTTCGAGCTGAGCGGGGCGCTGAGCGGGCTTGGCATGGGCCGCGCCTTTGATGCCGGGCACGCCGAATTTGGTGGCATGGCGGTGCTGGCACCGGGGCGGCGTTTGTTTATTTCGGCGGTGCTGCACAAGGCTTATGTGACGGTGGACGAGACCGGCACGGAGGCGGCGGCCGCGACCTCGGTGCAGATGACGATGGCCACCGCCGCCCCGCCCGGCTTGGCGGTGACGCCGGTGGCGTTTGTCGCCGATCATCCGTTTTTGTTCATCATCCGCGCTTTGCCCAGCGGGGAGATTTTGTTCATCGGGCGGGTGGAGAGCGTGGACGGGTGAGCGGGACCGGATCAGCTTGCGTCTGCCGACTCACCCCACCCCACGATCGATCTAGAGCGGGATGCGGTGCAACGCACCCGCTCCAGGCATGTTTTAGCGATCAATTTCATTGGTTTAGCTTGTGTCTGTCGACTAAATCTAAACCAATATCGCTCTAGATGATCTCGCTCAACCCGATGGCGGCCTTGCAGCCCAGGCTGACGAGCTTGTGCAACACCGGATAGGCGGGCGCCTGACGGGCGCCATTTTCGTAGCCGATGTCGCGGTGCTCGACCTCCTCGAGGCGGAATTGCTCGATGGTCTCGCGCAGGGGGGCCTCATCGGGGGCCAGGGCGTCACGCTGTTTGGCGTAATGGGCGTCGATCGTTTCCTCGACCGCGACGGTGCAGGCCATGGCGGCCTCGGGGCCGAGCGCGGCGGTGAGGGCGCCGAGCGCGAAGCCCGCCACGTGCCAGAGCGGCAGCAGCGCCGTGGGGCGGCCGCGGCGCTCGGCGATCAGCTTGGCGAATGTCTCGAGATGATGGTCTTCCTGCGCCTTCATGTGGCGGAGCTGGGGGCCGTGCTTGCCGCGCCCCAGCACCGCCAGCTGGCCGCTGTAAATGCGCACCGCGCCATATTCGCCGGCATGATCGACGCGAATGAAAGTCTGCACGCTCATCTGAAATACCGCCTCTCGCGGCGCAGACCGTAAAACAGCAACGCGCCCGCGAACAGGGCGGCGAAGATCATGTCCATCATCGCCATGGAGACCGGCAGGCCGGTGAGCAGATAGGCCGGGCGGTCGCACGGGACGGCGGGGGTGAGCGGCAGCGCCGCGCCGGGGGTGAGGATGCCGTTGCACTCGGGCAGCGGCGAAGGCCACCAGCCCTGCTCCACCCCCACATGCAGGAAGGCAACGCCGACACCGCCCAGCATCACCAGCCCGGCGAGCACCAGGAAAATTCTGGTGGTGGCCGGACGGCCGAGCGCGCCCAGCACGCCCAGCGCCGCGGCCAGCCGGTAGGGCCAGCGCTCCCACAGGCACAGCTCGCACGGCACGCGATGCAGCCCGTATTGCACGTAATAGACGAAACCCAGCACCGCGAGCGCGACGGCCGCGGTCAGCAGTCCTGCTAACCGATTGTTCATGAATGCGCTTGTAGCGTTATTTTGTACACAAGACAAAGTGTCGTCCCCGGCGCCGGGGCCTGTATCGGAATTAGACATGTTTCTCACAGAATAAAGCGCGACAGATCGCCTTTGGCGGCCAGCGGGGCGACCCGCTCATCGACATAGGCGCCGGTGATGGTGATGGCCTCGCCGCCGCGGTCTGTGGCGGTGAAGCTGATTTCCTCCAGCAGCCGCTCGATGACCGTGGCGAGGCGCCGCGCGCCAATATTCTCGACACGGTCATTGATGTCGAACGCCAGGCCGCTGATGGCGTCGATCGCGTCATCGGTGAAGGTGAGGGTGACGTTTTCGGTGGCCAGCAGGGCGCTGTATTGCTTGAGCAGGGAGTGCTCGGTGTCGGTGAGGATGCGGCGGAAATCGTCACGCGTGAGGGAGTTCAGCTCGACGCGGATGGGCAGGCGGCCTTGCAGCTCGGGCAGCAAATCCGAGGGTTTGGCGACGTGGAAGGCCCCGGACGCGATGAACAGGATGTAATCGGTTTTCACCGGGCCGTATTTGGTCGAGACCGTGGTGCCCTCGATGAGGGGCAGCAGGTCGCGCTGCACGCCTTCGCGCGAGACATCGCCGCCCTTGAAGCCGGCATCGGAGCGGGCGCAGATCTTGTCGATCTCGTCCAGGAACACGATGCCGTTCTGCTCGGCATGTCTCACGGCGTCCTTGGTCAGGGCCTCCGAATCGAGCAGCTTGTCGGCCTCCTCGCGCAGCAGGGCGCGGCGGGCCTCATCGACCCGCAATTTCTTCTTTTGGGGCGCGCGGCCGAACATGGTCTTCATCATGTCGCCGATATTGACCGCCCCGCCCGCCTGGGGGGTGGACAGGTCGATCATGCCGATCGGCGCGCCGCCCTCGGAGATGGCGATGTCGATCTCCTTGTCCTCCAGCTCGCCCGCGCGGAGCATGCGGCGGAATTTGACCCGCGTGTCGGCGGAGGCCCCCTCGCCCACCAGCGCGGTGATCAGCCGCTCCTCGGCGTTCAGCTCGGCCTTGGCCTCGACGCCCTTGCGGTTGGCCTCGCGCAGCATGGTGATGCTGGCCTCGATCAGATCGCGCACGATGCTCTCGACATCGCGCCCGACATAGCCGACCTCGGTGAATTTGGTGGCCTCGACTTTCAGGAACGGCGCCTGGGCGAGCTTGGCCAGGCGGCGCGCGATCTCGGTTTTGCCGCAGCCCGTCGGGCCGATCATGAGGATGTTCTTGGGCACCACCTCCTCGCGCAGCCCTTCGGGCAGTTGCAGGCGGCGCCAGCGGTTGCGCAGCGCGATGGCGACGGCGCGCTTGGCGTCGTTCTGGCCGATGATGAAGCGGTCGAGCTCGGAGACGATCTCGCGCGGGGAATAGACGGGGGTCTCGGTCACTTGATCACCTCAACGGTGAGATTTTCGTTGGTGTAGATGCAGATGTCGGCGGCGATCTTCATGGCGCGGCGCGCGATGTCCTCGGCCGAAAGGTCGGGCACGGTGACCAGCGCGCGGGCCGCCGAGAGGGCGTAATTGCCGCCCGAGCCGATGGCGATGATGCCATCCGCCGGTTCCAGCACGTCGCCATTGCCGGTCAGGGTGAAGCCGCGCTCCTTGTCGACCACGATGAGCATGGCCTCCAGCCGGCGCAGATAGCGGTCGGTCCGCCAATCCTTGGCGAGCTCGACACAGGCGCGCTCAAGCTGGTTGGGGAAACGCTCGAGCTTGCCTTCCAGACGCTCGAGCAGGGTGAAGGCATCGGCCGTGGCGCCGGCGAAACCGGCGATGACCCCGCCCCCGCCAATGCGCCGCACCTTGCGGGCATTGCCCTTGACCACCGTGTTGCCGAGCGAGACCTGGCCATCGCCCGCCACCACAACCTCTGAACCGCGGCGCACCGAGAGAATGGTGGTGCCATGCCAGCCAATGGGATCGTGAGAATTCTCTGTCATGGCCAAGAGATGGCACCAGGCCAGGAGCTTGCCAAGTCCGGCACCGGGGGGCGGTTTTACCTTTAGGGCATGAAATATAATTCACTTATTTTTGTGACACTCTTTTCACGGCGGGAAAAAAACTGCTATGAGCGCGCTCGCTTCCGAATTGAATGCCTGATTATCATGAACCAACCCCAAGCCTCCGACCTGCTTTCTGGCCTTGGCCAGCGTGTGAAATTGCTGCGTGCCCGCCGGGGCATGACGCGGCGCGTGCTGGCAGAGGAGGCCGATGTCTCGGAGCGGCATTTGGCCAATCTGGAGTCGGGGACCGGCAATATCTCGATTTTGGTGCTCGAGCAGGTGGCGTGCGCGCTGGACTGCCCGCTGGCCGAATTGCTGGGCGATGAAACCACCACCACGCCGGAATGGCTGATGATCCGCCGGCTGCTGCATGGCCGCTCGCCCGCCGAAATGGCCCGCGCGCAGGAGACGCTCTCGGCGCTGTTTGGCGATGAGACGACCCCGCGCGAGCGCGCCCAGCGCATTGCCTTTATCGGGCTGCGGGGCGCGGGCAAGAGCACGCTCGGGCGCATGACCGCCGAGGATCTGGGGCTGCCCTTTGTCGAGCTGCGCTCGGAGATTACCCGCATCGCCGGCTGCGCGCCGGCCGAAATCCAGGCGCTTTACGGCTCGGTGGCCTATAGCCGCTATGAGCGCGAGGCCCTGCAGGAGACGCTGCAAACCCATGCGGCCTGTGTCATCGCCACCGCCGGCGGGCTGGTGGCCGATGCCAAGACCTTCGATATTCTGCTCAAAAGCTGCTTTACCGTGTGGCTGCGGGCCGAGCCCGAGGACCATTTCTCGCGCGTGCTGGCCCAGGGCGACCAGCGGTTGATGCCGGGTAACCGCAACGGCGTTGAGGATATCAAGCTCACGCTCGAGAGCCGCGCCGGTTTTTACGCCAAGGCGGATCTGACGTTTGATACTTCGGGGAAAACGCTGGAGCAGGCTTTTGAGGGGCTGACCGCGGCGCTGCGCCCCGCCCTGGCCGAGGCCGGGCGGTGAGCCAGACGAATTTCGGACGGTTTTGAGGCTTTTTTTCAACCGCGCCGCGCCCCGCGCCGTTAGAAACCGCGCCCCAAGCGCCGCAATGTTTTTTAATAATTTCAAATTATTATAAAAGATTACGTTTAAAACAGTCTCTAAGACCGCGCACGCCCGGCGCCGCCCAGGGCGGGACACAAAGTTTTGATTGGCGCCGACCGCAAGCCGGGTAAACATGCGGCGATGGTGGAATGCGACAATCCTTATTTCGATCCCGGCTGGGAAACCAGGCTGGCCCATGCCGAGGCCCGGCTGGCGCGTATTGAAGTGGCCGCGGAAGCCGAGGCCGCGCGCACGGGGTTTGGCTCCTTTACCCACCGCGAGGCGCTGCGCCACTATAGCGAGGCGCTGAACGACGTGAAGGCCGCCCGGCGGGCCAGCTTTCAGACCATTGCCGCCTATGCCCGCGCCGCCTTCGCCGTGGTGGGCAGCTCGGCCGACGGCTTTGCCGTGCTGCCCGATTACGAGGCGTTCGACACGATCGAGGAGGTGGACGAGGCGGTGGAGCGCGCCATACGCCAGGCCAGGCTCGGGCTGCTGGCCGAGGCCGGCCTGCTGCCCACCCGCCAGCCGCCGGGTTTGGCGGCGTTTTCACACGCGGCGCAGGTGCTCTCGAGCTGGCGGCGCTTTGGCGCGGGCAAGGAAAGCGTGGATTGCCTGGTCGGGCTCGATGAATGGGGCGGCGACTATCATTTTTGCCTGACCCAGTGCTGGCACCGGCTGGGGGTCTTCTCGAACGAGATTTTTGTCCGCATCGCCACCCAGCTCGCCCGCGAGGGGCTGGAATTTCTGCGCCCCGGCGCCGCCAAGCTGTTTGCCAATGACCAGCACCGCATGGCCGCCAATCTGGAGCTGATCCGCGAGGTGAACCAGCTGGCGCGGCGGTTTCATTTCTACCGCCACGCGCTGGCCGATGCCGGGGTGAAGGAAAGCTTCATGCATGTGCCCATGCATTGGGAAGGGGCGAATTTTCTCGATCCCGACTGGGAGGGCATGCTCTACCCCAGCCTGCCCGAAGCCTTGCGCGACAGCCTGAACCAGCCACCCCCGCCCGCCATTGGCCACGACCTGCCGGCACGCAAGAGCCAGGATTGACCGGCGCGGGCCGGGCGCCGAAAATTGGCGCCGGAGGAGACTGCCATGCTGCGCGTTTATCTCGCCGGACCGGATGTGTTTTGGCCCAATGCCCTGGAGATCGCCCAAGCGAAAGAGGCGATTTGCGCGGCGCACGGGCTGGCGGGGCGGGCACCTTTCAATGCCGGGCTCGATACCAGCCTGCCCCAAGCCGCGCTGTGGCGGCGAATTTTTGCCGATAACGCGGCCCTGATGCGAGAGGCCGATGCCGTGATCGCCAATCTCACCCCGTTTCGGGGCGCCTCGGCGGATGCCGGAACGCTGGTCGAGATCGGCTGGTTTTGGGGGGCTGGCAAAACCGTGTTCGGCTACTCGAACGACCCCGCGCCCTTTGCCCAGCGGACCCGCGCGCTGTGCCGGGCTTGGCCAGATGAACAGCCCGGCATGGCGGTGGAGGAATTCGGGCTGGGCGATAATCTGATGATTCCCGGCGCGATCGAGGCGAGCGGGGGGCTGTTTGCCATGCCCGAGGACCATGAGGCGCGGGCGTTTGACGATCTGGGCGTGTTCGAGGCGCTGGTGAAACGGGTGGCGGGGTGGGAAGCAGGGGCCGCGCGCTGAGGCGCGGGGGAAGCTTGGGGCGCTGTTTGGAAAAGCGCCCCACCCGCGCAAAAACTTATCGATAATTCAGATGGTTGGCGTGCGTTTGCCGCCTTACTCGATCACATCCGTCACGGGCCGGTCCGTGCCGCGCACCGTCTCGGTGTGCCATGTGCCATCCACTGCCTGAAATTCGATGGTCCGTCCCTCGCCGGGCACGCTCTGCTCATGGGCCACCCGCCGCGCCGCCTTGAGCGCCGCCTCGCGGGTTGGGAAGCTTTCCGAAAACACGCCATCAAACGTGTAGGCCCAGCCGCCATCATGCGGCGTGATGCGATAATGAACGAGGCTCATGCGCGCCCTCCTCATTGTTGGTGGCCGTGCGGCCCCTGCCCACGGCAAATTGTAATATAAGCCTTGCCCGCGCCCAGAACCAGAGGGTCAGGCGGGTCTGGGCAGCGCGTCATTCCGCCCGGCGAAAACCCGCTCGAACTCGACGGCGCTCATCGGCTTGCCGTAAAAAAAACCTTGCCCCTCGGTGCAGCCCTCCCCCGCGAGCCGCAGGGCCTGGGCTTGGGTCTCTATGCCCTCGGCGGTCACATCCAGCCCCAGCCCGCCGGCCAGCCCGATCACGGCGCGCACGATCTCGGCCTCGGCGGTGTTTTCGCAGATCAACCGGGTAAAGCTGCGGTCGATCTTCAGCCGCGAGACCGGATAGCGCGTGAGCATGGAGAGCGAGGCAAAGCCGGTGCCGTAATCATCAAACGCCACCCCCACGCCGCGTGCGCGCAAGGCTTGCAGCGGCGCCACCACATCGTCCTCATGGCGTAAAATCAGCGCCTCGGTAATCTCGATCTCGAGCGCCGCCGGAGGCAGGACGGTCTTGGCCAGCGCCGCCTCCACCCAGGCGGCGAGGTTGCCGCTTCTGAACTGCGCGCCAAATAAATTCACCGCCATGCGTAAATCCGGCTTCAGCGCGGCGCGCCAGCGCACCGCCTGGGCGCAGGCGGTCTCGATCACCCAGGCGCCCACGCGCGCGCCCAGCATCCCCTCTTCCAGCGCGCCCAGAAACGCCGCTGGCGCCAGCAGCCCCTGGTGCGGATGGCGCCAGCGCAGCAGCGCCTCCGCGCCGGTCAGCCGGCCATCGCTCAGCCGCACCAGCGGCTGGTAAAAAATCTCGAACTCGCCCTCATCCAACGCCTGGCGCAGCTCTGAGTCGCGGCGCGCACGGTCCTGGGCCAGGTTGCGCAACTCGGCGCTGAACACCCGCGCGCAATGGCGCCCCTCGGCCTTGGCCCGGTACAAAGCGAGGTCGGCATTGGCGTAAATCTGGCCCGCCTCGTTGCCATGCAGCGGGGCGAGCGCGATGCCGATGCTGGCCCCGGCATTGACCGGCTGGCCATCGAGCAGCACGGGCTGGGTGATTTCGTCGATCAGCCGCTCCGCGGCCCTCATCGCCTGGGCGCTGGTGGTCACGCCGCCGAGCAGCAGGGCGAACTCATCGCCGCCTAAGCGCGCGGCATCGTCATGCTCGCGCGCCGAGGCGCGAATCCGCCCCGCGATCTCGACCAGCACCTCATCGCCCGCGCCATGGCCGAGCGTGTCATTGATGAATTTGAACCCGTCGAGATCGATCAGCAGCAGGGCCACCGGCTGCTGGGCGCGCATGGCCTCGCGCAGGCGCGCGCGCAGCGCGTCGCGGTTGAGCAGGCCGGTCAGCGTGTCTTGCTGGGTCAGCTGGTAGAGCCGGGCCTCCTGGGCGTCGCGTTCGGCCATGTGGTGGCGCACGGCCGCCAGCTCGGCCCGGCGCGCCCGGGTGCTGCCCAGCCAAAGCTGCGTGACGTTGAAGGTGAAATAGGCCCCGCCCAGCACCAGGCTGGTAAAGACCAGGGAGGGCGGCGTCGCGGCGGTGCCGGGCCGTATGAAGGGCAGCGCCGCGGCATAAAGCAGCGGCGGCAAAGACAGCGCCACCGCCCCGTCCGGGCAGCCAATGGTCGAGAGCACGGCGCTCGAGGCCGTGGCGGTGATGAAATACACCGCCATCACCTGCCCCCAGGGGCCAAATGTTTCCACCAGCAGCGGCACGGGGGTGCAAAACAGCAGCGCGTTGGCAAACATCAGGGTCAGCACGGCGGCGCGCGCGCGGGGCGCCTCGGCGCGGGCCGGGTGCTCGCCGAACCAATGCGCCTCGATCAGCTGCAAGGCGGCATAGGCCGCGCCATACCCCGCCATCAGCGCCCAGCCCAGCACCGGGCCCAGCGTGAGCGTGATCACGGTGGCCGCGCCGAGCCGCACCATCAGCTGCCGGCGGCGCAGCCGCAGCATGTCGGTCAGGCTTGCCTTGTCGCTGGTCAACAGCATCGTCGCGGCCGCGTCTCCCTGTTTCCGTGCCCGGCGCCCGGGCGTCTCCGTGTTGCAGTGTGCCAGTGTTGCCGTGTTTCAGCGCCTGATATGAAGGTGCCAGGATGCGGTTGCCCCGGGCGGTTCCGCCGCCGGCCAGCCCGCCTGTCAGGTCAGCCATTCAGCCATAGATTGGCACGCACGTTCTCATGCCGCAAGTTTAATGGGAAGTATCTTAATGTGTCATGATCGGAGGTTGATATTTCCCCCTTCAAGCCCGGCGCGTTGAACCGCGCGGGGACTATGCTTAACTCCCTGACGGGGAGACGTTAGTCGGGGGTTCAGGCGGGAGCGGGATGCGTTACGACGCCCCCCGCTCTTGTGGATACCAGGAAAATCAATAACCTTATGTCCTGATTCTGAAATCCGTTAGGTTTCAGAATCAGGACATAAGTGCCGTTGCGGCAGGAGGCGCGCATGAATATTGGTTTGATCGTGGCGGCGGGGCGGGGCTATCGCGTGGGGGGGCCGCTGCCCAAGCAATATCTGCCCCTGGCGGGCGAGCCTATCTTGCGCCACACCATCCGCGCGCTCACCCGCCATCCCGGCATAGATGCCGTGCAGGTGGTCATCCACCCCGACGACGTGCCGCTCTACGAGGACGCCACCAAAGACCTCGAAAAACTCCGCCCGGTGCTGTTTGGCGGCACCGAGCGCCAGGATTCGGCGCGGCTCGGGCTCGAGGGGCTGGCCGGGCAGCAGCCGCGCACCGTGCTCATCCACGATGCCGTGCGCCCCTTCGTCTCGGCGCCGATCATCAGCGCCGTGCTCGCCGCGCTCACGCGCGGTCCCGCCGCGCTGGTCGGCGTGCCGCTGGCCGATACGCTCAAATGTGTCGAGGATGGCATGGTCACCGCCACCGTGCCGCGTGCCGGGCTGTGGCGGGCGCAAACCCCGCAAGGTTTCCGCTATGCCGACATATTGCGCGCCCACCGCCACGCCGTGCACAGCGCCCCGGGGGTGGATTTCACCGATGACGCCATGATCGCCGAACATGCGGGGTTGCGCGTCGAAATGGTGCCGGGTTCGGAGGATAATTTCAAAATCACCACGGCCGCCGACCTCGCGCGCGCAGAAACCATGCTGCAAGGCGCCTGACCCCCGCTTGGCAGGCGCCGCGCCCGCCGCTATAGGGAGGCACGGTTCGCGGGTGTGGTGGAACTGGTAGACGCGCCGGACTCAAAATCCGGTTCCAGTAATGGAGTGTCGGTTCGATTCCGACCACCCGCACCAACCGTCCCTTTCAGCCCCGCCTGTCCAAGCCAGCCTGTCCAGCCCTGGCCGGGCTATTCCCCCACCACGTTGATGCCATCCATGCCCGCGGCCAGCGCGGCCAGCGCGTCCTCGCGGCTCACGCCGATGCAGCCTTCGGTCGGCGCGTAGCCCGGCGGGGCGATGTGGAAAAAAATCGCCGAGCCGCGCCCAGGCGTGATGGGGCCGAGATTCCAGTCCAGCACGCCGATCAGGTCATAGCGCCCATCCTCGCGCCACAGCACCTCGTGCCCGGCCTCGAAAGGCAGCCGCACCAGCCGGTTATAATCGGGGTGGGCGGGGTCGTCGCACCAGCCGTCCTGGCTCGAGAGCGGCACCATCGGCACGCTCGCCTTGGGGCGGGCGGCGAAACGGTCTGGGCGGTAAAACACCCGCACCAGCCGCATCCGCGCCTTGGGCGTGGCGCCGTCGCCCTCGCGCTTCAAATCCCCCGCGACCACGCCGCTCCGCCCGCAACAGGCGCGCAGCACCAAGCCCCCACCCGCCAGCATGCCGCGGTTATACATGAAGTCAGCCAAGCCAATGTCCAAAGCGTTTCGCCTTGGTCTCCAGATATGAATCATTCACCCCGTTGGGCGCGAACTCATGCGCCACACGCTCGACAATCTCGATGCCGCAGGCGGCGAGCGAGGTGAGCTTGGCGGGATTATTGGTCAGCAGCCGGATGCGCGCAATCCCAAGCCCGCGCAGCATCGAGGCGGCGATGTGAAAATTGCGCTCATCGGCGTGCCAGCCGAGCGCCTTGTTGGCGTCCAGCGTATCCAGCCCGCGATCTTGCATCGTATAGGCGCGCAGCTTGTTGATCAGCCCGATTCCGCGCCCCTCCTGGGCGAGATAAAGCACGATGCCCGCGCCCTCGCGCCCCATGCGGGCAATGGCGCCCTGCAATTGCGGCCCGCAATCGCAGCGCAGGCTGCCCAGCAGATCGCCGGTGAAGCATTCGGAGTGGATGCGCACCAGCGGCGCCTCCTGCCGCTCGGGCTCCCCCACCACGATCGCCATGTGCTCAATGCCCTGGTCGAGCGCCCGGAAGGCGACCAGCCTGGCATCGCGCGCGGCTTCGAGCGGCACCGGCACCTCGGCCACGCGGGTGAGCGAGGCGGCCAGATTGAGCGGATAGGCCGCCAGATCATGGGCCGGCACGCTCAGCAGGTCGGCGCCCTCGCGCCGCTGCGCCCAGCCCGGCTTCACGCGCGCGGCCACCATGGCGGGCAGCAGCCGGGCCAGCTTGGCCAGGGTAAGCGCGGCCTCGGCCTCCTCGGGGGCGCCGGTCAGCTCGAATTCGGGCAAAATCTGTTCAAGCGTCGGGTCGGCGGCGCGCTTCAACGTCTCGGCGTCGATCAGCGGCCGGGCCAGCTTCAGCGCCACCACCTCGGGGCTGGCGGGGGGCGTGCCCTGGGGCATCGCGGTTTCGGGCATCACGGCCTCGGCGCGCGAGCGGGCCAGCAGCAGTTTCGGCGTGCCCTCGGAGAGCAGATCGATCAGCCGCAAGCCTTCCGCGCCCACCGTCTCGGCGGGGGCGATGATGAGCGGGTGCCTGGCGGCCAGCACCACCGGCACGCCACGCCTGGCCTCGGCCACCGCGCGGTGCACGGCGCGCGTGCGGGGCGTGCCCAACGGGCTCGCCTGGGTTTGGATCGTCTCGATCATGGCCCTTCACATAAGATGCCCCGCCCCGCTTGGCCAGAGCGCCCCCCGCGTGCCGCAGTGCTGACAGAACGCTGAAACACACTTATAGTCGACAGAGGAGGCGGAAGGAGAAGCGAATGTCTGGTCAACGTCCCTTGCTGGTGATCGATGACGATGATGCCCTGCGCACGGCGCTCATCGAGCAGCTGGAGCTGGAGGGCGAATTCGCCCCCGATGAAGCCGACTGCCTCGCCATGGCCGAGAAAAAACTTGCCGCCGGCAAGAGCTACGATGCCGTGATCCTCGATGTCGGCCTCCCCGACGGCGACGGCCGCGATTTTTGCCGCAAGCTGCGTGAGCGGGGCCTGAAAATGCCCATCATCATGCTCACCGGCGTCAGCGAGGAAAGCGACATCGTGCGCGGGCTCGATGCCGGGGCGAATGATTACGTCGCCAAGCCCTTCCGCATCAACGAGCTGTTTGCCCGCCTGCGCGCCCAGCTGCGCAGCTTCGAAACCTCCGAGGATGCCACCTTCAAAATCGGCCCCTACCAGTTCCGCCCCGCGCTCCGCCAGCTGCTCGATGGCCAGGGCAAGCGCATCCGCCTGACCGACAAGGAAGCCGCGATCCTCAAATTCCTCTACCGCGCCGAGGGCAAGCCGGTCAGCCGCCAGCAGCTTCTGGGCGAGGTATGGGGCTATAATGCCGGGGTCACCACCCACACGCTCGAGACCCATATTTACCGGCTGCGCCAAAAAATCGAGCCCGACCCCGCCACCGCCCGCCTGCTCATCACCGATGGCGGCGGCTACCGCCTCTGCCCGTAAGGCCCCTGGCATGACCGACGGCAAAGCCCGCCTGTTCGTCGCCTTCGCCGCCGCCGCCCTGGCGCCCGGCCTGGCCGTTGGGGTGTTTCTCGATGTGGTGCTGAACATCCTGTTCGGCGCCTCCTTCCACACACCCTTCGCCGCCACCCCCGAGGGCGGGCTGATGCTGCTGCTCGGCCCCTTCATGGGCATGCTCTATGGCTGCGTCTATTCCGTGCCGCTGCTGCTCATTCTGGGCCTGCCCGCGCATCTGGCGCTTCGCCGCCTCCACCTCGCCACCGGCTGGGCCTATATGCTGGCCGGCGCGCTCATCGCGCTGGTCGGCGCCAGCATCGTGCCGGGCTTTCTGGTGTTTGCCTCGCCGCTCGCCTCGCCCCACGGGCTGGTCAGCGCCTTGCCGGGCGCACTCTCGGGCGGGCTGTTCTGGCTCATCGCCCGCCCTGACCGCTTGATTTATACAAGTCAGCCCTGAGGCGGACTTGTATGCGCGTGGGGGCGCTTTTTCCCAACTCAGCTGGCGGGGTCTGGCTCGGGCTGGTCGGCGGCGGCGCGGCGCTCCTCGGCCTCGCGCGCCAGCTTGCGGTAGCTTTGCAGAGAAAATGGCAGCATCGCGACATAGACAATGTCGAGCAGCACGCCGGCGCCGAACGGGTCCGCGAAAATGGCGGCGGCCAGCACCACCACGCCCACCAGAACCGGCAACACGCTGCTGGCCGGAACCTTGAAGTTCTTGAAGCTCCACACTGGCAGGGTGGACACGCACAACCCCGCCACCGCCACCAGCACCGCGCCCGTGAAGAGCGGGAACGCCACCAGGCTGTGCAGCCAGGATAAATGGAGCTGGTCGGCCTCGAGCCCGATGAACAGCGGGAACAGCGCCAGCCCGGCCCCGGCGGGCGCCGGGACGCCGGTGAAGAAATTATAGGCGAACGCCGCCTTGGGCGCCGAATCGAGCGCCGCGTTGAAGCGGGCGAGGCGCAGCGCCATGGAGGAGGCATACATGAGCGGCGGCAAAAACCCGACCGCGCCCCAGCTTTGCAGCGACCACATATAGAGCAGCAAGGCCGGCGCCACGCCAAAGCACAGGAAATCGGCCAGGCTGTCGAACTCGGCGCCGAAGCGCGAGGTGGCCTTGAGCAGGCGGGCCAGGCGGCCATCCAGCCCATCGATGACCGCCGAGACGGCAAGCGCGATGACCGCCGCGCCGAACCGGTCATTCAGCCCCAGCCGGATGGCCGAGAGCCCGATGCACAGGCCCAGCAGGGTCATCATGTTGGGCAGCATGCGGTTGAAGCTTTGGCCGGAAAAGCGCTTCCGCTGCGGCAGGCGGCGGGCGTTCATGGCGCGTCGGAGGGCGGGTCTACGGGGGTGTCGTCCTCGACGGGTTCAACCGGGGCCGAGGCGGCGCTGGCCGGCAGCTCGGCGATCACCGTCTCGCCGCCGATCATGCGCTGGCCGACCGCGACCAGCGGCGTGGCGCCGGGGGGCAAATAGAGATCGGTGCGGGAGCCGAAGCGGATGATGCCGAAACGCTCGCCGGTGGCCAGGGTCTGGCCTTCGCGCACCTCGCACAAAATGCGCCGCGCGATCAGCCCGGCGATCTGCACCACCGCGATGCGCGCGCCGTTTTCCAGGCGCATGAGCAGGGCGTTGCGCTCATTGTCGTCCGACGCCTTATCCTCGGCGGCGTTGAGGAACAGGCCGGGATGGTAGGCGATTTTCTCGACCACGCCCGCGATGGGCGCGCGGTTGACGTGGACATCGAGCACCGAGAGGAAGATGGCGACGCGGGTGAGCGGCGCGGTCTCGAAACCGAGCTCGGCGGGGGGCACGGCCTGCTCGATGGAGACCACCAGACCATCGGCCGGGGCGACGAACACATCCGCCCGGGGGGGCAGGATGCGGTCGGGGTCGCGGAAGAAATACAGGCAGAACACCGCGAAGGCGAGGCCGAGCCACGCCAGGGGATGCCAGATGAGCAGGCCCAGAACGGCAACCGCGATGCCGCCGCCAATGAACGGGTAGCCCGCGCGGTGCGGCGGGCTCATCACCGATTTGATACTCTCGACAATGTCCATTGAACTCAGCCTTTTGGTTTGGGCAGCACGAAGGTCTGGCCCGGGAAGATCAGATTGGGATCGTGGATCTGTGACGAATTGGCCGTGTAGATGAGCGTGTACATCAGGCCGTTGCCGTAAATGTGACGCGCGATCAGCCAGAGATTGTCGCCGGGCACGATGATGACCTGGCCGTTGGCGAAGGCCTGGGCCAGGGCCTCGGGGGCGAAGGGCTGGGTGACGGGCGGCAGGATGCTGCCCGAGGCCGTCTCGCCGGTGACGACGAGCATGCCCGGCGCTGCCGGCGTGGCGGCGGCGATGTGCCAGTGGCCCGAGGCATCGGCCTTGGCGCTGCCCAGCAGCGTGTTGCCCAGATGCAGCGAGACGCTGGTGCCCGCCGGCGCGGTGCCCGCGAAGATGGCATGGCCCTTGGTGTCATAATCGACCGCGCCGAGGGCGAGCGCGCCCGCCGCCGGGCCCTGGCCGGAGAGCACCTGCGAGCCGTTGGGGCCAGACAGCACGGTGAGCACCTGGCCGCCATTGGCCGGCACGCTCACCTCGGCGCTCTCGACGCCCGCTTGCGGCTTGCCGTTGGGGAGGGCGGCGGAGAGGGTGATTTCATGCGAGCCCACCGCCAGCGGGCTGGCGGGCAGGAACACGAAGGCGCCTTGACCATCGGCGGTGACGGTGCCGAGCGGCTTGCCGTTATCGAGGATGGTGACCGTGGCGCCGGGCGCGGCGCGACCGGCGATGACCGTGTTGCCCTGCTGATCGACGCGCACGACATCGAAGCTGGGCGCCGTGGCGGCGGCGGGGGCGGGCGCGGCGCTGGGCGCGGCGGGCGCGGGGGCGGCGCTTTTCGCGGCGGGCGGGGCGTGCGGGGTGCGCAACTGCCAGCCAACCACCACGAGGCCGAGCAGGATGAGAACCGCCGCCGCGATTCGCAGCGGGTTGGCGCCACCACGCGACGGGCGGGGCGGCAGCGGCGCGGCGCCGGAAGGGGCCTGGCCTTGCAGGTCTGGCCCGCCAGCCGGCGCGGCCGGGCTGGAGGAGGCCGGGGGAAGATCGTGGGGGGGAAGTTGATCGCTTGCCATCTCATCCCTAGCCTGCCACGAACAGGGCCGAACTGGAAGCGAAGGCAGGGCATTATGGGGCGTTTTTCCGTCACCGTCTTTTGTGGGGCATCATTTGGGGGCGACGAAACCTACAAAAACGCGGCCCTGGCGCTGGGCGCGGGGCTGGCCGGACGCGGCATGCGGCTGGTGTTTGGGGGCGGCAATGTCGGGCTCATGGGCACCACGGCGGGCGCCGTGATGGAGGCCGGGGGCGAGGTGGTCGGCATCATCCCTGATTTTCTGCGCCAGAAGGAAGTGGAGTATCACGGCCTGACGGAGCTGATCGTCACCGATTCGATGCACACCCGCAAGCGCCGGCTGTTCGCGCTGGGCGATGCGTTTGTGGTGATGCCGGGGGGGCTGGGAACTTTTGATGAAACCATCGAGATTTTGACCTGGAAGCAGCTCGGCCAGCACGGCAAGCCGATTATTTTGGTGGATGTGCTGGGCTGGGCGCAGAATTTCGTGCGCATGATCGAGGAGACCATCGCCCGGGGGTTTGCCAAGCCCGAGGTGCGCGGGCTGTTTGAGGTGGTGGACAACGTGGCCGCCGCGCTCGACCGGCTGGAGACCATTCGCGGGTAACGCCCTAGATCAATATTGGTTTGGCTTGAGTCGACAGACGCAAGTTAAACCAATGAAATTGATCGTCAAAACATGCTTGGAGCGGGGGCGTTACAACGCATCCCGCGCTAATGTCCGTCGAGCGGCTGGGTGGTGAAATCCTCGGCGCGGATCATCTGGCGGGCGATTTTGAGCGCCTCGAACCCGGCTTCGGTTTCGGTGGCCTTGAGCAGCGCGTTCCATTCGGGGTGTTGGGGCGGCGGGGCATGGTCGCGCAGGCTGGTGATGAGCCGGCGGGCGGCGGCCAGGGCGTCCGGCCGTTCGGTCTCGGCGCCGACATAGGCTTGTTGTACGGCGAAATAAGCCCGCCGGGCGGGGGTGGCGGCGTCTTCCTCGCGCATGATCTGTTTGCCAAACAAAAACCGCGCCTGGGTGTTCAGCTCCAGCCGCGTGCGGGTTTTGAAGCGAATGACCGCGCCATTCAAAATCATCGATTCGCCTTGTTTAAGCTCCAAGATCAGCGCCGACATCAAACCCCCGGGACAAGCGAACTGCCGTTTGGAGAGGCAGCTTGCCATGGGGGGCTTAACGCCGGGTGAAAAGTTTCGGGGGATTTGTCAGAGGGCCGGCATCGCCGGGGCCAGGCGGCCGCCGAGGCGCACGGGCGCGATGCGCTTGGCGAGGCCGGTGGCGTCATCGGTTTGCACGAAGGCGCCGCAGAGCGTGGCGGGGCCTTCGGCGGGGCTTAATTTATCGCCCGGCAGCTTGCGGATGAAGCGGCCGAGCGCCGGGGCCTTATTCATGCCGATGACCGAATCATAATCGCCGCACATGCCGAGATCGGACGCATAGGCGGTGCCGCCGGGGAGGATCTGGTGGTCGGCGGTGGGGATGTGGGTGTGGGTGCCGGTGACGCTGCTCACCCGGCCATCGAACGCATGGGCGTAGGCCATTTTCTCGGAGCTGGCCTCGGCGTGGATGTCGAGGAGGATGGCCTGCACGGTGACGCCCAGCCTGTGGCGCGAGAGCAGATCGTCGGTGCCGCGAAAGGGGCAGTCCAGCGGGTCCATGAACAGCCGGCCCATGGCCTGGGCGACCAGGACTTTGCGGCCATCGGGGAGGGCGACGACGCAGGCCCCCTGCCCCGGCGTGCCGGGCGGGAAATTGAGCGGGCGCAGCAGGCGGGGCTGGCTGGCGATGTAGGGGATGATCTCCTTGCGGTCCCAGGCATGGTTGCCGAGCGTGATGACATCGGCCCCGACGGCGAACAGCGCATCGGCCATGTCGGGGCCGAGGCCGAAGCCGTGGGAGGCGTTCTCGGCGTTGACCACCACGAAATCGAGCTTGAGCGCGGCGCGCAGCTCGGGGATGTGTTTGAGCGCGGCCTCGCGGCCGACGCGGCCGAGCAGGTCGCCCAGAAGGAGAATGTTCATGCCGGGTGTATAGTGCTTTCGGCCACGACATAACAGGCGCCCGCCAGGCCGGCGAAGGGCTGGGCATCGGTGCCGGTGAGAAAGGCCGGGGCGGGCGAGGCGTTGAGCGCGGCGATGAGGGCGGCGCGCCGGGCCTCGTCGAGATGGACCAGCGGCTCATCGAGCAGCAGCAGCGGCGGGGCGGCACGCAGGCGGCCAACCAGCGCGGCATGGCCCAGCACCACGCCAATGAGCATGGATTTTTGCTGGCCCGTGGAGGAAAGCGCGGCGGGGCGGGCGGTGTGGCTGTCGGTGAGCAGGAAATCGGCGCGCTGGGGGCCCAGCGTGGCGGCGCGGGCGGCGCCATCTTGCGGGCGGGCGCGGGCGAGCGCGGCGCGCAGCCCGTCTTCGACCTCTATGGCCGGATGGGCGTCCAGCCTGGCGGCGATGGCGCAATCCAGCGCCAGGGTGACGCGGGGGAACGGGTCGGCGGCGCCTTCGGCCAAGGTGGCGTTGAGCGCGCGGATGAGGGCGAGGCGCGCCGCCGTGGCCGCGACGGCGTGGCGGGCCATGGCGTCTTCGAGCGCCGAGAGCCAGCCAGGATCGGGGCGCTCCTGCAAGAGCCGGTTGCGCTGGGCGCTGGCGCTCTCGAAGGCGGCGATCTCGCGCGCATGTGAGGGCTCGAGCGCGACCACCAGGCGGTCGAGGAATTTGCGGCGGGCGGCGGCGGGGTCGGTGAACAGCCGGTCCATTTGCGGGGTCAGCCAGACGGCGGCGAGTTGCTCGGCCACCTGGGCCTGGGCGCGGGGCTTGACGCCGTTCAGGCGGAATTCGCGCCGCTCGGGGGCGTTTTCGGCCTGGGCGGTGCCGATTTCGAGCCCGTCATCGAACCGCGCGGCGACGGCCCAGCTCTGGCTGGCATCGGCCCCGCGGCGGGCCAGCTCGGCGAATTTGGCCCCGCGCAGGCCCCGGCCCGGCACCAGCAGGGAGAGCGCCTCGAGCAGATTGGTTTTGCCCGAGCCGTTGGGGCCGGTGAACAGGCAAACGCGCGCGCCGGGCTCGAAGCGCAGCGCCTTGTAGGAGCGGAAATCGGTGAGGGTGAGGCGGGTGAGCAAGATGGTAGACGATTTGCAGGCTGGAGGGCTAAGCGGCAAGTCCCCCGCCGTCTTTTTACGCCGCCACGGCGCGCCTTGCCCTTACGGCGGAAACAAGCGCCTCGATGTCGGTGGACATGATGAGGGGCAGCAGCTCATCGATGACTTCATCCGGCAAATCCCACCAGCGTATCTCTTCGAGCGCCTCGATCTGGGCGGCGGGGAAGCGGAAGCGGATGAGCTGGGCGGGGACGCCCGCGACGATGGCATAGGCCGGAACGTCTTTGGTCACCACGCTTTTGGCGCCGATAACGGCGCCATTGCCGATGGTGATGCCGGGCGAAATGAGGGCATCGGTGCCGATCCACACATCGTTGCCTATGACGATGTCACCTTTGCCGACATGGTCTTCGCCCCCCCCCGCTGACGGCCAGTACTCGCGAAGCGATCTGAAGGGGTAGGTTGACGCAAAATCAGTGCGGTGATTTCGGAACACGATCTTGACGCCGTTGGCGATGGCGGTGAACCGGCCGATTTTCAGTTTGGTCTCCGGGCCGGCATCAATGATCTCGGGATGACCATAGCTGCGCGTGCCGATTTCCCAGCCCTGCTTGTCTATCTGTGCCTTAAAGCGGGCGCGTGTGTCGCCCTTCATCTTTTTTTTGCCAAACCGCCAGCGCAAATTTATCGTCCTTGATTTTGACGAAACAGCCTGTGACTGGTGTGGGGATTGCACCCCACACCAAACCACTCACACCCGCATCGGCATGAGCACGTAGACGGCGGAGTTGTCGTCCTGGTCGCGGACCAGGGTGGGGGCGGCGCCGTCGGCGAAGACGAACTCGACCTTGCCTTTGATCTGGTCGGTGACATCGGACAGATAGCGGGCCTGGAAGCCGATTTCGAGCGGGCCGGACTGGTAATCGACCAGATCGCCGCCGAGCTCCTCGGCGGCGGAGCCCTGCTCGGCGGAGGCCGCCGAGATGACCAGCAGATCCTTGGCCAGAGAGAGCTTCACGGGGCGGTGCTTCTCGGCGGAGATGGCCGAGACGCGGCCGACCGCGTCGTTGAAATCCTTTTTATCGACGCGCAGGATCTTGTCATTGCCGCGCGGGATGACGCGGTCATAATCGGGGAAGGTGCCGTCGATCAGCTTGGAGGTGAGCTTGAGGGCGCCGATGGTGAATTGGATGCGCGTCTCGGACAGGGCGATTTCGATTTCACCCGAGGCCTCGTCGAGCAGTTTGCGCAGCTCATTGACGGTTTTGCGCGGGATGATGATGCCCGGCATGCCGGATGCGCCGGCGGGCAGCGGCTCCTCGACGCGGGCCAGACGGTGGCCGTCGGTCGCCACGGCGCGCAGCACCGGGCCGGCATCGCCATCGATGGCGTGGAGGTAGATGCCATTGAGGTAGTAGCGCGTTTCCTCGGTCGAGATGGCGAAGCGCGTGCGGTCGATCAGCCCGCGCAACTCGGCGGCCGAGACCGCGAAATGATGCGAGAGCTTGCCGGCATCGAGCTTGGGGAACTCATCGACCGAGAGGGCGACGAGGCTGGTGGCGTAGCGCCCGGCGCGCAGCGCCAGCGGCGCGTCGCCGCCCGGATGATCAAGCTCGATGACCGCATTGTCGGGCTGGCGGCGCACGATCTCGTAGAGCGTGGCGGCGGGCACGGTGATGGCGCCCTCACGCGAGATTTCGGCGGCCACTTCCTCGACCACCGAAATTTCCAGATCGGTGGCGGCGATGGTGAGTTTGCCGTCGGCCACCTTGAGCAGCACGTTGGCGAGGATGGGAATGGTGTTGCGCTTCTCGACCACGTTTTGCACATGGGCCAGAGACTTGATCAGCGTGGCGCGATCGGCCTTGAATTTCATGCTACCCTCAAACCGATTCTTTTTAGGACCGAATCGTGCATGGGTGCCGACTCGTGCGCCAGCGTAGCAAGGGTTTCAGGGCCTGCAAAGACCGACTCGGGCGGCTGGCATGGGGATAAGTTATTGAAAGTTTTTGCCCGCAAAGACCAAAAGACGTGGACCCTTTTTATAAAAAGGGTCCACACCCCCAAAAATTTTTAATTAATTCAATAAATTAGTTTTCGAGCGTGCGCTTGAGAAGCTCGACATCCTCGGCAAACGCCGCATCCTGGGCAATGAGCTGGGTGATGCGGTTGACCGCATGCATGACCGTGGTGTGGTCGCGGTCGCCAAAATGGCGGCCAATGTCGGGCAGGGATTTCGAGGTCAGGATTTTAGCCAGATACATCGCCACCTGGCGCGGGCGGGCGATGTTGCGCGCCCGCCGGGCCGAGGACATCTCGGCGATGCGGATATTATAATGTTCGCACACGCGCTTCTGGATCTCCTGGATGGAGATCTTGCGGTCATGGGCCTTGAGCACGTCGTGCAGCACTTCGTGCGCGGTTTCCAGCGTCAGCGGGCGGTTGAACAGATTGGCGTGGGCGACCAGACGGTTGAGCGCGCCTTCGAGCTCGCGGTTGTTCGAGGTGATCTTGCGGGCCAGGAATTCCAGCACCTTGGGCGCCACATCCACCCCAGCCCGCTGGGCCTTGGCTTCGAGAATGGAGTAGCGCAGCTCGAAGGTGGTGGCGTGCAGATCGGCCACCATGCCGCAGCCAAGGCGCGTGCGCAGACGGTCCTCGAGCCCCGAAAGATCGGAGGGGGATTTGTCGGCCGAGACCACGATCTGCTTGCCGGCATCAACCAGCGCGTTGAACGTGTGGAAGAATTCTTCCTGGGTGTTGTCCTTGCCGATGAGGAATTGCAGATCGTCGATCATCAGCACATCGACACTGCGCAGCTCGTTCTTGAATTCGAGCGTGGATTGCGAGCGCAGCGCGTTGATGAAGCGGTACATGAATTTCTCGGCCGACATATAGGCGACCGAAACCGGCGCGCGGCCGGGCTGTCTGGTGGACAGCTCCCAGGCGATGGCGTGCATGAGGTGGGTTTTGCCCAAACCCACGCCCCCATAAAGAAAGAGCGGATTAAAGCCGGCCGAGGCCGGCGCCTCGGCCACGCGCCGCGCGCAGGCATAGGCAAACTCGTTGGGTTTGCCGACCACGAAAGTGTCGAAGGTGAAGCGCGGGTCGAGCGGGGCCGATGAGCCTTCGGGCTTGGCCGAGGGCGCCGCCGGCACGGGCGCCGCCACCGGCTCGGCCAGGCTCGGCGCGTTGCTGCGCGCCGAGGCCGGGGCGGTGCGGAACTCCACCCGCCGCACGGCACCGTTTTCGGCCTGCCAAAAGGCAGTGATCAGCTCGCCATATTCCTTGTTGACCCAGTCGCGCAGAAAGCGCGTGGGCAGGGTGACCACCAGCTCATCGCCCGTGAGACCCGAGAGTGTGACCTGCTTGAGCCAGGTGCGGTACTCGACCTCACCCACCTCGGCCAGCAGGCGGGCCCGCACGCGCGCCCAATCCTCGGCCAGGTGATTCTCGCCCAGAGACGCCATCGGCTCAAATTCGCTCTCGCGCTTAGACGCTCTCTCCAGGCTCATGACCCAACTTCCCATTTCAGCCTCATCCTGCGGCACAAGCAACCCCGCAAAGAAAAAAGCCTTGTGAAGGCTCTTTTCTTCTCAATAATTAGACACAAGGTCGGTGCGTTTGATCCGCCCAAGTTAGGGCGAAACAGCCCCTAGGTGCAAGCGCCCGATTCGTCCACAGGGACGAACAACCCTCTGAATCACGGGAATAATCTAGCAAAATCAATGCTAAAATTATCCACAACTTTATGAATCGGAGGTTTAGGGTTTATGGCACGGGGTTAATGAACAATTGACGACAAAAACCGCCGTCACTCTGTATTTACAGTTGAGTGACGGCGGCGATGTATCGTCTAATTTTTGCGACCGGATGCGACCTTCCGGGCAATGCCCCTTTTTAGGCGGCGACGGCCTTCACGGCGGCCGAGAGACGCGAGATCTTGCGCGACACGGCATTGGCCTTCAGCACACCCTTGCCGGCGGCGCGCTGCAGCTCGACCTGGGCGGCGCGGAACGCGGTCTGGGCGTCTTCCTTCTTGCCGGAAGCGACCGCTTCCTCGACCTTGCGGACGAAGGTGTGGACGCGCGACTTGCGCGCCTTGTTGCGCGCGGTGCGCTTGGCGGTCTGACGGATGCGTTTCTCAGCGGATGCGATATTGGCCATGATGTCCGAAACAAAAAGTGTACGTTGAAGGGTGCGCTCTAGCGGCGCGGGAGGGAGTCGTCAAGGGTTTCTTGCCGCTATTCGCGGATCACCCAGGATTTGCGCACATCGCTCAGCACCTCCCAGGTGCCGGTGAAGCCGGGCTCGATGACGAAGCAGGCGCCGGGTCCGGCCTCGAGGCGCGACCCGTCATCGCCCTCGACGATGCAGCGCCCCTCGAGGATCCGCATATACTCCCACTCGGTGTATGAGAGCCGCCATTTGCCCGGCGTGGCCTGCCACTCGCCCACGTAAAGCCGCTCGGCCTCGTTGGCGTATAGCAGGGTGGTGCGCGTTTGCGGGCTGCCCGAGACCAGCTTTTCGGTCGGCACCGGCTCCCAGGCGCCCGGCACGCCCGGCGCCAGCGCGACGAGGCGGGACGGGCTCATTGGCCGTTGCCAGACACCGGCAGCACGCCCAGCACACCTCCCGCCGGCTGGCCGGCGGGGGCGGGCATGGGCGCGCTGGGGGCGGCGGCGCCGGTATCGGGGGTGGTGGCGCCGGGGGCGGTGAGCGGGGCGGATTGAATGGCGCCGCCCGCGCCGGCATCGCCACCCAGGCCGAGGCCGCCAGCTTGCGGGTTGGACCAGGAGAGCCAGGCCTGCAGGCTGTGCTGGAGCTGGTAGGGCAGCTGCACGTTCATCAGGTCCATCAGATGCTTGGTCAGGTGGTAGAGGGCGGTCTGGCCGTCGGCGCTGGTGAGGTCATCGGGGGCCTGCTCGGTGGCCGAGACGCTGGCCTCGGCGAAGCCGGCGGCGCCGCGCGGGCCTTGCAGGTTGATGTCGACCGTCATGGTGCCCGTGAGCATGCCGTTGGCCTCGGTGATCGCGGCGTTTTGCACGGTCACGGTGCCGGTGCCCGGCGCGCCCGAGGCGACCAGCCGGTGCTGGAGCATGGCCTGGAGCGTGGCCGCGGGGGAGACGGGATCGTTATTCAGGACCGGCTGGGCATCGGGGCCGGGTGTGTAGTTGTTGACCACACTGAGATTGGCGACCTTGAGTACATAGGGGCGCAGGTAGGAATAATCGAGCGGCGGGAAGCTCGGCGGCGGGCTGGAGGAGCAGCCCGCCAGCGTGGCGAGCAGGGCGGCGGCGGCAAGGCGGGGGGCGCGGGTCATGCTGGGTCTCCGGGACGGCCGGTGAGGGTGGAGCGGGTGAAGCAAAAGGCGAAATTGCAGAATTCGCAGGTCATCTTGATCTCGCCCTCGACGGCCATGTGGTCGAGATCATCGGTGGTGAAGCCTTCGAGGATGCCGCCCAGGCGCTGGCGCGAGCAGCGGCAGCCGAAGGAGAGCGGGCGGGGCTTGGAGGTGGCCACGCCCTCGGCGCCGAACAGGCGATAGAGCAGGTGCTCGGGCGTCAGGGCATCGTCGAGCAGTTCGGCTTCGGTGATGGTGTCCGCCAGCAAGGTGGCGGTGAGCCAGGCATCGTCCTGCTCGGCCTGACTGAGCGCCGGGTCTATGCCCCCTGCCCCGGCCACGCGCTCCAGCACCAGGGCCGAGGCGCGCCAGCCATGCGCCGTCTCGCCGGCGGCGAGGTGGATTTTGGCGCCCAGCTGCTCGGAGGTGGTGAAATAATGCGCCGCCATGTCGGCCAGGCTCTCGCCCTCGATGGAAACGATGCCCTGGGTGGGCTCCTTGTTCAGCCCCTGATCGACGGTGAAGGCCAGGTAACCTTCGCCCAGCAGGTCGCGGGCGGTGGCGGCATTGGGGATTTCGGCATCGTCGGTGACGCGCACATAGCCGCGCAGGGCGCCGGTTTCGGTGCAGTCGGTGACCAGCATGGGCACCAGCCCCTTGCCGCGCGCCTGCACGGAAAAGGAGCCGGTGAATTTGAGCGCCGTGGCCAGCGCCGCCGCCAGCGCCAGCGCCTGGCCGAGCAGGGCCTTGACGGGCGGCGCGTGCTCATGGCGCGAGAGCAGGGTGGCGGCCAGCGGCCCCAGCCGCACCAGCCGGCCGCGCACGGGGCGGTTGGGCAGGTAAAAGGGCAAAACGCCGCGCGGCACCGAAAGATCGGGGACATCGGGGCGGGAGGTGTCGAGGAAAGCGGGAAGGTCAGTCATTGGAAGGAGATTTAGCCAGCTTTGCCCGCGCTTACCAGCGGGCGCGGGCGGGCGGGCGCGTGAACGGCGTTGCCAGAACCGGCGCGAAGGGTTAGCGGTTTGTCATGACCTCTGAGCCGATGCCCGATCCCGCCATGCCCGGCGCCCATGACCTTGGCACCCATGACCTTGGCGCACATGACCTTGGCGCGCATGTGCGCAAATTTAACCGCGCCAGCGTGCTGGTGGTGGGCGATGCCATGCTCGACCGGTACGTATATGGCGAGGTGACCCGCGTGAGCCCCGAGGCGCCGGTGCCCATTCTCACGGTCACGCGCGAGATCGCCATGCCGGGCGGGGCGGGCAATGTGGTGCGCAACCTCATCGCGCTCGACGGGGCGGCGGCGTTTGTGTCGGTGGTGGGGGATGACCAGGCCGGCTCGGAACTGACCGGGCTGGTGGGCGGGCAGGAGCGCGTGGAGCCCTGGCTGCTGGTGCATGGCGGACGCACCACCACGCTGAAAACCCGCTACATCGCCCAGGGCCAGCATCTGATGCGCGCCGACCGCGAGGAAACCCGCCTGCTGCCCGAAAAACTGACCGAGCGGCTGATCCGCATCGCCATAGATGCCATGGCGGCCACCACGGTCACGGTTCTGTCCGATTACCGCAAGGGCGTGCTCAGCCCCGATGTGGCGGGCGCGCTCATCACCAATGCCAAAAAACTCGGGCGCAAGATCATCGTCGATCCCAAGGGGCGGGATTATTCGCTCTACCGGGGGGCTGATGTGATCACGCCCAACCGCAAGGAGCTGCACGAGGCCACCCTGATGCCCACCGGCACCGATGCCGAAGTGGTGGCCGCCGCGCGCGCGCTGATCGAGCGCCATGAGTTCGGCGCCGTGCTGGCCACCCGCGCCGAGGATGGCATGAGCCTGGTGACCCGCGACGAGGCACATCATTTTCCCGCCGAGGCGCGGGAGGTTTACGATGTTTCGGGCGCGGGCGACACGGTGGTGGCGACGCTGGCCACGGCGCTGGCGGTGGAGGTGCCGCTGCCCGAGGCCGCGAGGCTGGCCAACATCGCCGGGGGCATTGTGGTGGGCAAGGTGGGCACGGCGGTGGCGCGGCCGAGCGATCTGCTCGCCGCCATCTCACCCGTGACCGGCACGCTGACCAAGGTGGTGACACCCGCCGCCGCCGCCGAGGCCGCCGAACGCTGGCGGCTGCGGGGCTATAAGGTGGGCTTCACCAATGGCTGTTTCGACCTGCTCCATCCCGGCCATGTGCATCTGCTCGAGCAATGCCGGGCCATGTGCGACCGGCTGATTGTCGGCATCAATTCCGATGCCTCGGTGAAGCGCCTGAAAGGCCCGGCCCGCCCGGCCCAGACCGAGGCCGCGCGCGCCGCCGTGCTGGCCTCATTGGCGAGCGTGGATCTGGTGTGTTTGTTTGAGGAGGACACGCCGATCGAGCTGATCCGGCAGATCAAACCCGATCTGCTCATCAAGGGCGCGGATTATACGCGCGCCACCGTGGTGGGGGCGGATCTGGTGGAAAGCTGGGGCGGCAGCGTGGCCCTGGCCGAGCTGCTGCCTGGGCACTCGACCACCGCGACCCTGGCGAGGCTACGCGGATGAGCGCCCTGCCGGTTGGCCCGGACGTGGATGGCTGGCCCCGCCCCCTGCCCTCGCGCGAGCGGATTAAGGGCGGGCGCATGACGCTGGAGCCGCTGAATAAACGCCATGTCGGGGATTTGTGGGAGGCCGCCAAGGGGGCGGATGAGAGCTTTACCTATATGGGCTACGGCCCGTTCAGGGACCGGGCGGGGGTGGAGGCGTTTGTGGCCGCCCACACGGCGCGCGCCGACATGGCCATGTGGGCGGTGCGCCCGGTGGTGACGGGGCGGGCGGCGGGCTGGCTGTCGCTCATGAACATCGAGCCGGGGAATGCGGCCATCGAGCTGGGCAGCATCTGGTTCGGGCCGGAGCTTCAGCGCACCCGCGCGGCCACCGAGGCGATGTTTTTGCTGCTCCGCCACGCCGCCGATGAGCTGGGCTACCGGCGGCTGGTGTGGAAATGCGACGCGCTGAACGCCGCCTCGCGCCGCGCCGCGCTGCGGCTGGGGTTTGTGTATGAAGGCACGCTGCGCGCCCACATGGTGGTGAAGGGCCGCGCGCGCGACACCGCCATGTTCTCGATTACTGCGCCCGAATGGCCGGCGCGGCGCGACGCCCTGCTGGGCTGGCTGAGCGCGGATAATTTCGACGATGAGGGCAATGCGCGGCGGAGCCTGGCCGCCTTACGCGGTGAGCCGGCGTAATTCGGCGCGCAAGGCCGGCAGGGTGATCTCGGTGAACCAGGGGTTCTGGCGCTCCCACAACCCGGTGCGCCAGCTGGGGTGGGGCAGCGGCCAGACCTTGCCCACCCGCCCAGCCTGAACGCCAGCCCGGACATGGGCGGTCATCAGCCCTGGGCCAAGATAATGTTTGATGGCGTATGAGCCGACCAGCAGCACCAGCTCGATTTGCGGCAGCAGCGCCAGGAAGCGCCGATGCCAGAGCGGCGCGCAGACCGGGCGGGGCGGGCAATCTCCGCCTTTGGGCAGGCGGCCCGGATAGCACAGCCCCATGGGCAGGATGCAGAGCTTGGCGGGGTCGTAGAAAATCTCAGGGGTGATGGCGAGCCAGGCGCGCAGGCGATCGCCCGAGGCATCGGTGAAGGGGCGGCCGGAAATATGCGCCTTGGTGCCCGGCGCCTGGCCGATGAGCAGCACCCGCGCCGTGCCCGAAACCTGGAAAACCGGCCCGGGGCCAAGCGGCAGATCCGGGCAGACGGTGCAGGCACGGGCCTCGCGGGCCAGCTCGTCGAGCGCGTTCAGCTCTGGGCGCTCCAGGCCCGGCGCTTCACGGCCAGGGCCACCAGGAACAGGAAGCCGAAGAAGATGAGCGCCCGCAGGCCGATTTCATGGCGGATGGTGAGGGTGGGGTCGGCCGCCCAGGTGAGAAACTCGGCGACATCGGCGGCTTCCTGGGCGGTGGTGGGGGAGGTGCCGTCGGCGTAGGTCACGGCGCCGTCATGCAAGGGGGGCGGCATGGCGATCTGCCCGCCCGGATAGGCGCTGTTGTAATAATGGCCGGGCATGATGGCCAGGCCGGCCGGGGCCGGGGTGTAGCCGGTGAGCACGGCATAAATATAGGCCGCGCCACCCGGGCGCTGGGCGGCGATGCTGGAAAGATCGGGGGGGAGGGCGCCGCCAAAGGCGCTGGCGGGCACGGCGGCGGGTTTGAAGGGGCTGTCGGGCGTGGCAAGGCTGCCGTCGGCCAGCTTGATGCCCGACGCGATGCCCGCGACCTGCGCGGAGGTCAGCCCCAGCCCCTCGAGGTCGCGGTAATGCAGGGCGCCCAGCGAATGGCAGGCGGAGCAGGCGCTTTCATAGACCGCGAAGCCGCGCTGGGCGGCGGCATCGTCGATATGGCCGAAGGGGCCGCTGGAGGGAAAGGACGGCGCGCTTTGCGCCATCGCCGGGGCGGCGCCCGCGAGCAGGGCCAGCAGGGACAGAGTGAACGGGCGCATCATTTGGCCTTCCCCCAGGTGACGAGCGGCAACAGCACCAGGAAATGCAGAAATATGTAGAGGGTGAGCAGCGAATCGAGCATGGGGGCCACCGGGCAGCCGGGCAAGGCGCCATCGAGGCCCAACGCCACCACCACCACGCCAAGCAGCCAGGTGAGCGCCTGATGCAGCCGGCTGGGCGGCGCCCCGGGCGGTGCCAAGTCCAGCCAGGGGGTGGCGTAGAGCGTGGCCACCAGGGCAATGACCACGCCAATGCCGCCCCAGCTGCCATGAAAACCGCCCGCCGCCGCGCCGATGGGGGCGAGATACCAGGGCAGGCCCGGATTGGCGGCGAAGCTGAGCCCGCCGCCCGGCACCGCGGCGAGCGCGGGCATGCCCAGATGCGGGAAAAACCCGATGAGCAGCGCGCCCACAAACCCCAGCGCGCACAGCGCCACCATGTATTGCGTGGCGTAATAGGGGCAAAACCGCACGCCCTCGCCCGCCGCCGGCACAGGCCGGACCTTGGCGCGCGCGGCCAGCCACACCCACAGCGCCAGCCCGAGCGACAGGGCCAGCAGCATATGCAGCACCAGCAGCTTGGGCAGGCCGCCGCTCAAGCCCCACAAGGCCAGCGCGCGCGCCGCGCCGTGGAGTTGCAGGGCCGCCATCATGGCGCGCTGATAGGACCAGTAACCCCCTGCCCCGCCGGCCAGCACATAGCCGAACCACGAGGCGGCCAGCAGCACGGCCAGCAGCTTGACACCCACCACCCAGGCATATTCGCCGGGCGCGCGGTAGGCGCGGGTGAGCAGGCCGTGAAACAGCCAAAGATAGACCAGCCCCGCCAGCAGCGTGGTGCCGCTGGCATGATAGGCGCGCACCAGCCAGCCCTGGGGCACGTTGTGGCTGAGGAATTGCAGGCTGGCGATGGGGGCGCGGGCATCATAGGCCGCCAGCAGCACAAGCCCCGAGGCCAGCACCAGCAGGGTGGTGACGGCGATGAGGAACGGCACGGCGCCGAAATATGCCCCGCCCTTGGCGCGGGGGGGGCAGGCGCAGCCCAGGCCCGGGATGCGGCTTTGCGCCCAGGATGAGGCGGGATGATCGGTCATGGGGCCTCCGTCAGCCAAGCTGGATCTGGTCGGCGTTGAGGAATTTATACGGCGGAATGGCGAGGTTGGCGCGCGCCGGCCCCGCGCGCAGACGGCCCAGCGGGTCGTAGGCGGAGCCGTCGCACGGGCTGAGCCAGCCATCGAAGGGGCCGCGCGGGTCGGTGGGGGCGTTGCCCTCGAGTTCGCAGGGCACGCCGGTATTGAGCCCGACCACCACCACCACCCCCTCGTGGCCCGGTTGCACGCGGGCGGCGTAGCTGGCGGGATCAGGCAGGGTCGAGGGCACGATCTCCTGGTTGTCGCTCATCTGCTGGGCGGTGAGCTTGCGGATATAGACGGGCAGCCCCGCCCACTGCACGGCGATGGCGCTGTTCTCGGCGATGCCCGAGACGGTGACGACCAAACGCTCGCCGGCGCTGGCGTCGCCATCGGGGGTGAGCGCGTCGATGAGCGGCCAGGCGATGGCGGCGGACGCCACCAGCCCGCCGGCGGTGGCCAGAATGGTCAAGAAATCGCGCCGATCAACGGCGCCCTCTGCGGTGGTCGCTGTTTCAGCCATTTTTGTTTCCCCCAGGGGTGGGCCCCCGTGAACGCAGCAAAGCCGCACTGGGGGAAAATTTCAAGAGTGGATGCGCGCGGGCGCAACGGTTAAATGGCGCTCATGACCGATCATACCCACCCCCCCCTGACCCACGAGACCCTGAAACCAGAAGCCGCCGCCTGGTTCGCCAGCTTGCGCGACCGCATTTGCGCCGAATTCGAGGCGGTGGAGCGCGAGGCGGGCGGAGATGCGGTTTTTACCCGCACCGGCTGGGAGCGGCCGGGCGGCGGGGGCGGCGTGATGAGCGTGCTGCGCGGCGCCGTGTTTGAGAAGGCCGGGGTGAATATTTCGGTGGTCGAGGGCAGTTTCTCGGCCGAATTCGCGGCCAAGATTCCAGGCGCGGACGAGGATCCGCGCTTCTGGGCGGCGGGCATTTCGCTGGTGGCGCATCCGCGCTCGCCCAAGCTGCCGGCCGTTCATATGAATACCCGCCTGATCGTGACGCAAAAAGGCTGGTTCGGCGGCGGTGGCGACCTGACCCCCCTGCAACCCGGCACCGAGGAGGCCAGGGAAGACAGCGCGACCTTTCATGCCGCCTACCGCGCCGCCTGCGACAAGCACGACCCCGGCTATTATCCGCGCTTCAAGGCCTGGTGCGACGAATATTTCTTTCTGCCCCACCGTAACGAGCCACGTGGCGCGGGGGGGATTTTTTACGACTATCTCGATTCGGGCGATGTGGCGGCGGATTTCGCCTTTACCCGCGATGTCGGCGAGGCGTTTCTGGCCGGCTATTTCCCCATTGCCCGGCGGCGCTGGGCCGAAGCCTATACGCCAGAAGAGCGCGAGGCCCAGCTCATCCGCCGCGGGCGCTATGTGGAGTTTAATCTGCTCTATGACCGGGGCACGATGTTTGGGCTGAAAACCGGCGGCAATACCGAGGCGATTTTGATGTCCATGCCGCCCGAGGTGAAATGGCCCTGAGCGCGCCCACAAGCCCCCAAATGAAAACCCCGCCCTTTTGAGGGGCGGGGAATGACGGCCGTTACGGCGTGACGGTGACGCCGCCGGGCGTGATGACGATGGAGGGCACGGGCACCACCACCGCCGGCGGGGCCGGCTGGTAATAATAGCCGGGCGGCTCGGGGTAGTAATCCTCGGCGTCGGGGGACCAGATGGGCGGCGGGCCGAAATAGCCAAAGCCCGGCCCCCAGCCGAAGAACCAGTGCCAGCGATGGTCGGCGTCCCACCAGCCATGATGGCGCCAGTCATGGTAGTCCTCATCGCCATCCCACGGAGCGGGCGCGGCCACGGGGGGCAGCATGCCGCCATGGTCGCGGTACCAGTCGCCATGGGGCTGCTCGTGCCAGTCGGGCGGGCCGCCATGCCATTGGCGGTCACCCTGGCCTTGCCACGGATGATCGCCCCCGCCGGGGCCGCCTTGCCATTGCGGCGGACGGGGCTGGCCGCCGTCCTGGCCTTGCCAGGGATGGTCATTGCCTCCCGGACCGCCCTGCCATTGCGGCGGGCGGGGCTGGCCGCCGCCAGGGCCTTGCCAGGGATGGTCATTGCCTCCCGGGCCACCCTGCCATTGCGGCGGGCGGGGCTGGCCGCCGTTCTGGCCTTGCCATTGCGGCGCCCTGGGTTGGCCGCCGCCAGGGCCTTGCCAGGGATGATCATTGCCGCCGGGGCCGCCTTGCCATTGCGGGTGCTGCCCGCCGCCAGGCCCACCGCCGCCCTGCGGCTGGTGGCCGCCACCACCATCTGGCGGCGGCGGGTGGCCGCCACCGCCCTGGCCCTGCCATTGGTGGTCACCCCCGCCATTTTGCCAGTTCTGCGCCCAGGCCGGCGCGCCGGCCAAGGCCAGCCCGGCCACCAGGGCGAGGTAGCTCAAGCGTGTGAGGGGTCTCATCAGGTCATTCCTTTCAACTCTCGCGAGGTTTATCGCGGATGAACACGGCGAAATCGCGCCCCGAGTGAGGCTGGACCATGGCGGGGGGACGCGCGGCAAATTCATTAATAAATTCATTAAAATCATGCTAATATCACAAAAACCCGTTGCGGAACAGAGCAAAACTGGGCAAGAGTTTTGCCGTTCAGTCAACCGTCGCAAAAAACGCCGAGGCCGTTTCCGTGCTGCGCAGCTTCAAGACCCATTTCCACTCGAGCCTGCCGCCGGCGATCTTTCTCGCCATCACCTATTATTTCGGGTGGAACGCGGTGCATGGCAAGAGCGGGCTGGAAGCCCAGGCGACCCAGCGCCAGGAATTGGCCCAGGCACAGGCGCAATATAACGCGACCGACAGTTTGCGCCAGCAATGGGCCACCAAGATCAGCGATCTCTCGGCGCAATCCATCCAGCGCGACATGCTGGAGGAGCAGGCCCGCGCCGTGCTCAACCTCGCCGATCCCAACGATCTGGTCATTGACCTCGCGCCGTCAAAGCCGGCCCAATAATCCGTTTATTTTTCCTGTACCAGGGATGGATGCGTGCGGGCGGGCGTCCGTGCGCGAAATATTGTTGCGTGAAGCCCTTGGCCAGACTTGCTGAATCAAGATACTTAACCAAAAACAAGTTAATTGAAATTTTCGCAGCGCAACATGAGGGGTTTTAAAAATCTTGCTTGCGCGGCGGGGTAACGCTGGCTTAGAGGCGGGCAGGCAAAAACCTTGAGAAAAGGGAACTTCCGACCATGGCCGTAACGCCGGACAAGAGCCGAAAATCCGCCCGCAAGCCCGCCGACGCGATGGACCGCGACGAGCTGCTAAAAGCCTATGAAACCATGCTGCTGATCCGCCGCTTCGAGGAGAAGGCCGGGCAGCTTTATGGCATGGGGCTGATCGCGGGCTTCTGCCATCTCTATATCGGCCAGGAGGCCGTGGTGGTGGGCATGCAGCATTGCATTGGCGAGGGGGATGAGATCATCACCTCGTACCGCGACCACGGCCATATGCTGGCCGCGGGCATGGACCCCAAGGGGGTGATGGCCGAGCTCACGGGCCGCATTGGCGGCTACTCGAAGGGCAAGGGCGGCTCGATGCATATGTTCTCGAAGGAGAAGGGCTTTTTTGGCGGCCACGGCATCGTGGGCGCGCAGGTGTCTCTGGGCACCGGGCTTGGCTTCTCGAACTGGTATCGCGGCAATGACCGCGTCAGCCTCACTTATTACGGTGAGGGCGCCTCCAACCAGGGGCAGGTTTATGAGAGCTACAACATCGCCGCGCTGATGAAGCTGCCGGTGGTCTATATCATCGAGAATAACCGTTACGCGATGGGCACCAGCGTCGAGCGCGCCTCGGCCTCGCGCGATCTCTCGCTCAACGCCGTGCCCTGGGGCATGCCCAGCCTGTCGGTGGACGGCATGGACGTGCTGGCCGTGAAACAGGCGGGCGCCGAGGCCGTGGCCCATTGCCGCGCCGGCAAGGGGCCGTTTCTGCTCGAGATGAAGACCTACCGCTATCGCGGGCACTCGATGTCTGACCCGGCGAAATACCGCACCCGCGAGGAAGTGCAGCGCATGCGCGCCGAGCATGATTGCCTGGACCAGGCCAAGGCCAAGCTGGCCGCGCTGGGGCTGAGCGAGGCCGAGCTGAAGGCGCTCGATGACCGCGTGAAGCTGAGCGTGCAGGAGGCTGCGGATTTCGCGCAGGTTTCGCCCGAGCCCGACGCCGCCGAACTTTACACCGACGTGCTCGTGGAGGGCTGAGACCATGCCGATCGATATTTTGATGCCCGCGCTCTCGCCCACCATGACCGAGGGCAAGCTGGCCAAATGGCTGAAGAAAGCCGGCGACGAGATCAAGTCTGGCGATGTCATCGCCGAGATCGAGACCGACAAGGCGACCATGGAAGTGGAAGCCGTGGATGAGGGCACGCTTAGCGAAATTCTGGTCGCGGAAGTCCCCGAGGGCGTGCCGGTGAACAGCGTGATCGCGCGGATGGGCGGCGAGGCCG
>JAJXWD010000069.1 GCA_021781835.1 Pseudomonadota bacterium
AGCCAATGGCCAACGAGATCAGCAGCGCGAACGCGATGCCGGCCCATAGATTGCCGGTAACCTGCGTCGCGAACATCGAGGCCGTGAGGGATGAGGTGGTTACCGCGACGCCCGCGGTCAGATCGAACTCCCCACCGATCATCAACAGCGAGATCGCAACCGCGGGAATGCCCAGTGTCGCGGCTTGGTAGAGAACCGTTGTGAACGATGAGAGCTGACGGAATGGCGGAGCGACTGTGAAAAACAGCAGAAACACCAGAACAGCACCGCCAAGCGCCCCGGCTTCCGGACGCTTGAGGAGGCGTTTCCAGAAACCCTGTTTCACGAGTTGCGGGTGGGGGGGGCCTGCCGCAACATCACTCGTTGCCGGTCTACTCGACATTTTATCTATACTCCATGTCTGCTATATTGGCGGTTGGCCGCTAAGCGCGCGGCCAACCTTGAGTATATCGCCACCAGGCGGGGATTAACGCGTGCCCTTATCGGCAAATTTGGAAACTTCGTTGACATTGCTGGCATCAACAAAAGCCGGACCCGTGAGGACCGGGCCCCCGCCGCCAACCACATCGCCATTGGTCTTGTAAAGCCAAAGCAGATCAATGGCCTCATAGCCCTCGACATAAGGCTGTTGATCGATGGCCCACTGCACCTTGCCCTGCTTAATCAAGCGGACCGCCAGCGGCGTCATGTCGAAAGTGCCAACCTTGGCCTGGCTGTTGGCAAGCGTGACAGCCTGCACCGCGGTCGGGGCGAAGGGCGCCCCAAGCGTGATGACATAGCCAATGGAGGGGTCTTGCTGAAGCTCCGCGACGATACGCGCCTGGGCCCCCGCCATGTCATAGCCATTGACATAGAGAACTTTCAAATGGCCCTTGAACGTGTCCTTGATGCCATCGCACCGCGCCTGGAGCTGCACGGCCCCCTGCTGCTGATCCACGCAGACCGCCGTTTTGACACCCTCCGCGTTGAGCCGCTCGCCCACAGCCTGACCAGCAATGCGCTCATCCTGCCCGACATACATCAGCAAGCCCGCCTGCTTCCAGTTGTCGCCGCCAGCATTGAAGCCCACCACAGGAATGTTCGCCTGCTGCGCCTGCTTCAGCGCCGCTTCCTCCGCGTCGGGAAAGGCAAGGGTCAGGGCAATGCCATCAACATGCTGCTGAACCATGTTGGTGATCAGCTGCGCTTCGCCAGACGCAACAGGGCTCGCATCATAAACGAGCTTCACATTATCCTTCTTCGCGGCAGCCTCCGCGCCCTTGCGGACAATGTCCCAAAACGTGTCGCCAGGTTGAGCATGGGTGATCATCGCAAACGTATATTGCGGCGTCTCGGCACGGGCCGTCACCGGCGCGGCAAGCAGCGCCGTCATCGAGCACGCGCCAGCCAAAGCCAGCAGGCCAGTAGGAAAATAGGTCTTGGATGTCATGGTCTTCTCCCTGAGCGCCACACCATGCAGCGCTTTCGTTGGTCAATTTTGGATTTTCGCGGACACCACCGCAGGGGCCGACAGCACCTCCGGCGGCTGAGAAACCGGAGCGGCGGCCACATTGTGGATAAGCACGCCTTGAGAGACGTTCATTTTTCCTCCGATTTCATGGGGCGCGGCGCCTGGACGAAACGCTGCTATTCAGGCCCTCATATTTATAGAATAGTTAGTTCTATTTTTTCAGTCAATGAAATTCTTATTCTATTTCAGAAAATCCCGCCCCCGCTTCCGCCACCAGGCGTGAGGCGATGTCGGCAATCTTCATGGCCTGGGTGGCCTCATCGGCGCCGGGCACGGCAACCGCCTCGCCCCGCACCAGCCGCACAAAGGCATCGGCCTGGGCGGCGAAGGCGTCGGAGAAACGGTCAGGGAAGGCCTCGCCCATCGGCCCGTCGGGCGCCAGCCCCGGCACGGCGATGGTCCGCAGGCCGGTCTCGGTGAGGCATTGCAGCACCGGATGGCCGGTGCCCGGATTATGCAGCCACAGCGCGCCCTTGGTGCCGCGGATTTCCACGCGCGCATCAAAGCCGAATTTGGCGAAACGGGTGACGGTGAGCAGCGCCAGCACGCCGCCGGGCATGACCAGGGTCAGCGCACCCGTGTCCGAATCGCCGATCTCGCCGATCTCGGGATCCACCTGCGCGGCCCCCGCCGCGAACACGGCGCTCGGCTGCCCCCCCAAAAGCCAGCAGGCGAGATCGATGTCATGGATCATCATGTCGCGGATGATGAAGCCAGATGTGCGCAAAAACGCCGCCGGCGGGGCGTTCTTGTCGCCATTATGAATGACCAGCTGAATCGGCCGGCCGATCTCCCCCTCCGCCAGCAGCGCCTTTAGCTGCATCAGCGCCGGGTCGAAATGCCGGTTCAAACCGATCATCAGCTTCACCCCGGCATGGCGCGCGGCCTCAACCGCCTGGGCGGCGCGCGCCAAATCGAGATCGATCGGCTTTTCGCAAAATATATGCTTGCCCGCGCGCGCGGCCTGCTCGATCAGCCCGGCATGGGTATCGGTGGCGGTGGCGATCAGCACGGCATCCAGCGCGGGGTCGGCGAGCGCTTCCTCCACGCTCACCGCCTTGGCGCCATGGCGGGCGGCCAGCTCGGCGGCGCGCTCGGGCACGGCGTCCGCCACATAGCGCAATGTCGCCAACGGGTGCCCGGCAATCAGGCGTGCGTGCATGCCGCCAATACGGCCGGCACCAAAAAGGGCGATATTGGTCACGGTCAATGTATCTCCGGTTCTGCCACGGGGGCGCCGTGGCCGGTTTCCAAAAAGTCGAAGTCGCAGCCTTCATCGGCCTGGCTGACATGGGTGAGAAACATGGCGCCGTAGCCGCGCTCATAATGCGCGGGCGGCGACGTCCAGGCGGCTTGGCGGCGGGCCAGCTCCTCATCGCCGATGAGCAGCTCAAGGCGCCGCGCCTCGACATCGAGTTCGATGAGGTCGCCATCTCGCACCAGCGCCAGCGGCCCGCCAATGCGGCTTTCGGGGCAAATATGCAGCACACAGGCGCCGTAAGAGGTGCCGCTCATGCGTGCATCCGAAAGCCGCACCATGTCGCGCACGCCCTGGGCCAGCAGCTTCTTCGGAATCGGCAACTGCCCCCATTCGGGCATGCCCGGCGCGCCCTTCGGCCCCGCATCCTGCAACACCAAAACAGAGTCCGCCGTGACCTCAAGCCCTGGGTCGTCGATGCGCGCCTCCATGTCGTTATAATTGGCAAACACCACGGCCGGACCAATATGTTTGAGCAAATGCGGCTCGGCGGCGCCAGGCTTGATGACCGCCCCGCGCGGGGCGAGATTGCCGGTCAGCACCGCGAGCCCGCCGCTCGCCCAAACCGGCTTGTCCCACGGGCGGATGACATCATCGAGATAAACCTCCGCCCCCTCGATATTGGCGCCGAGCGTGGCGCCGTTCACGGTCGGGCAATCGAGGTGCAGATGCGCGCGCAGACGGTTGAGCAGCGCGCGCGTGCCGCCCGCATAGTAAAAATCCTCCATCAAAAACCGCCCCGTCGGGCGGATATCGGCCAGCACCGGGATCTTGCGGCTGAGCCGGTCGAAGGCTTCGAGCTTCAGATCGATCCCGGCGCGGCGCGCCAGCGCGATGATATGGACAATGGCGTTGGTCGATCCAGAAAGCGCGAGCGCCGCCATGATCGCGTTTTCGAAAGCACCGAGCGAGAGAATGTCGGAGGGTTTGAGATCCTCCCACACCATCTCGACAATCCGCCGCCCCGTGTCGGAGGCGAGGCGCGCATGGTTGGCATCGGGCGCGGGAATGGACGAGCCGCCCGGCAGCACGAAGCCCAAAGCCTCGGCCAGCGTCATCATGGTCGCCGCCGTGCCCATGGTCATGCAGGTGCCGGCCGAGCGGGCGATGCCGTCTTCCAGCTCCCCCCAGGCCTCCTCCGAGAGGTTTCCCGCCCGGCGCTCGGCCCAGTATTTCCAGACATCCGAGCCAGAGCCCAGCACCTTGCCGCGCCAGTTGCCGCGCAGCATGGGGCCGGCCGGAAAATAGATGGCCGGAATGTTCATCGAGATCGCGCCCATCAGCAGGCCGGGCGTGGTCTTGTCGCAGCCGCCCATCAGCACCACGCCATCTATGGGGTGGCCGCGCAGCAGCTCCTCGGCCTCCATGGCCAGAAAATTGCGGTAGAGCATGGTGGTCGGCTTCACGAACGGCTCGCCCAGGCTCATTGCCGGCAGCACCACGGGAAAGCCACCCGCCTGCCAGATGCCGCGCTTCACCTCTTCCACGCGCTGCGGAAAATGGCTGTGGCAGGAATTCATGTCCGACCAGGTATTGAGGATGCCGATCACCGGCTTGCCCTCGAAATCGCGGCGCGAGAAGCCCATCTGCTTGGTGCGCGAACGATGGCCGAAGGCGCGCAGCGTGTCCACGCCATACCAGCGGTGGCTGCGCAGTTGCTCGTAGGTTTTCTTGCTCATGGTTCAGTACCCGGTGCTGGCGGAAATGGTCGGGGCCTCGCGAAAGGCGCTGACGGCGGCGGCGGCGCCGGCGGCCATGAAGCGCGCATCGGAGCCGACGGTCACAAACTCAAACCCCGCCTGGGCCATGCGCGCGGCATAGGCGGCGGTGGCGTTGTGAATCCCGGCGCGCACGCCATGATGTTTGGCGCGCGCCAGAATATGGCCAATCGCCGCGGTCACGCGCTCATCCACCGGATCGAAGCGCGGCTCGGCGCCCAGCGCCAGGGAGAGATCGGCCGGGCCGATATAGACGGCATCCAGCCCTGGCGTGGCCAAAATGGCATCGAGATGGTCGAGGGCGGCGCGCGTCTCGATCATCGCGAACCCGGTGACGAGACCATTGGCCCGCGCGCCATAATCGGCGCCATGGGCCAGCAGCGCGCGGATCGGCCCGAAGCTGCGCTGACCCAGCGGCGGGTAGCGCAGATAAGACACGAACTCGGCGGCATCGGCGGCCGAGTTGATCATCGGGCAGATGATGCCAAGCGCCCCGGCATCGAGCATTTTCATGATGATCCCCGGTTCGCGCCAGGGCACGCGCACCATCGGAATCACCGGCTTGGTGGAAATGGCGGTGAGCATCCGCACGGCGGCGAGATAATCATTCACCCCGTGCTGCATGTCGATGGTCAGGCTGTCCCAGCCCTGATGCGCCATCGTCTCGGCGGCGAAACCGTCCGGAATGGCCAGCCAGCCATTCAGCACCGTCTCGCCCGCCGCCCATTTTTGCTGCAAAGACATCGCCCCTCCTAGATCATTGTTGGTTTAGAGCCGGTGCGTCACAACGCCTCCCGCCCTAAACCACCGCCACGTTAAACTGGTCCAGCGGCCGGCCGGGAATGCTCTGCTCGCCATGGCGGGCATCCCACTCGCGCTGCACGCGCTCGAGCACGCGCATCACCGGCAGCACCGAGCGCCCCGTCACCAGCGGCGCGCGCGCCTCATTCAGCGCCGCCACGAAATCGCGGGCAATCGCCCAGGCATTTTCATGCTCGCTCAAGGCCGGCCCCGTGCCCGCGCCGGTGGTCAGCGTGGCGCTCAGCTCATCGAGCCGGTAGCTGTCGCGGTCGGTGACCACGAACGTGTCATAAATCCGCTCGCGGGCATAATAAGAGCCGGTGGCGAGGATGCTCTGCTCATCATGCGTCTCGATCAGCACCGCCACCTCCATCGGTGTGCCGGTATGCGGATCGATCCCGGACATGAAGCTCTGCACCCGGCGCACCCGCGCCTCGCCTGCTTCCGGGTCGCCCTTGCCCACCAGCCACAGCCCCAGATCGAGCAGATGCGTGGAATGGTGCCAGAGGATATTGTCGATCCAGTTGCGCTTGATGCCGGTGGCGCCGATATTGACCAGCCGGTGGATGAAAAAGCGCCCATGCACATGGCGCGGCGTTTCCTCGCCCGCCCTGATGCGCGCCAGCATCTCGCGCCGCTCGGGCCGGAAACGCATGGGGTGCGAAACCGCCAGCATCACCCCCGCCGCCTCGGCCGCCCGCACCACCGCCTCGGCGGCTTCCAGCGTCATGCCAATGGGAATTTCCACCAGCACCGGCTTGCCCGCGCGGATCACCTCCATGGCCATCGCGGCGTGGCTTTCGCTGGGCCCGGCGATGATCACGGCATCGACCTCCGGGTCATTCACCGCCTCGACCATGTTCACGCTGGCCTTGGCGAAACCATATTGGTCGGCAAAGCCCCGCACCTGCGGCAAGTCCCGCCCCACCACGCTATGCAGCCGCGCGCCGGGATGGCCGCGCAGGGCCTCGGCATGCCAGATGCCCATCATGCCATGACCGATCAGACAGATATTCTTCATTTGATAACTCCCGTATGCGGCACGCGGGCCATGGGGAAAGCGGGGATGGCAACGCCCGGGGCATCGAGGCGCAGCGCGAATAATCCACCCGAGAGGGGCAGGGCGGCGAGGCGCTCGGGCGCCACATGGTGCCGCGCGGAGGTCAGAAACAAGGTCCGCATATCCGCCCCGCCGAAACACGGCATGGTCGGCGCGGCGCAGGGCAGCGCGATGCGGCGCATGAGCCGCCCGGTTTTCGTGTAGGCGTTCAGCACACCGGCCGAGATTCCCGCGCTCCAGTAAAGCCCGCCCTGGTCGGTGGCGCCGCCATCGGGGCGGCCATCCGTCTCGCCGGGCCGCGCGATGATTTGCGGGTTCGAGGGCACACCACCGGCATAATCATAGCGGTACAGTTTTTGGGCCTTGCTGTCGGAATGAAACATGAAGCGCCCATCCGCCGACCAGGCCAGACCGTTGGAAACGATCAGCTCGCCGCGTATTTTCACCACGCCGCCATCCGGGCCCAGCCGGTAGAGTCCGGCGCGCGGCGCCGAGAGCGTCGCCTCATCCATGGTGCCGACGAAGAAATACCCGTCGGGCGACACCTTGCCGTCATTATAGCGGTTGCCGGGCACATCGCCCTCGGGGTGGGCGAGCCGGCGCAGCGCCCCGGTTGCCGGCCGGAAATGATGGATGCCGTCGCGCAGCGCCACCAGCATCCCGCCATCATCGGCCAGCGCCACGCAGCCAATGGCCGAGGGCATCGCCCAGTCATGGCACGCGCCGGTGGCGGGGTCAAAGCGGTGGAGCGCCGGGGCGATGATGTCCACCCAGTAAAGCGCCTGCTCTTGCGCGCTCCAAACCGGGCTTTCCCCCAGCCCGGCCCGCGCATCGAGAAGGCAGGAGATCTCCATCGCCCCCTCCTTGCTCAGCGCATGGTCGGCATGGCGAACTCGGCGCCCTTGCGGATGCCGGTTGGCCAGCGTGTGGTAACGGTCTTGAGGCGCGTATAGAAGCGCACGCCCTCGCGGCCGTGAATGGCATGGTCGCCGAAAATCGAGCGCTTCCAGCCGCCGAAGGAGTGGAAGGCCATCGGCA
>JAJXWD010000070.1 GCA_021781835.1 Pseudomonadota bacterium
CGAGAGGACCTTGGATCCCATCCGGCTTATCCCGGGTACCCCCACAAGGGGGGTACCCAGGACAAGCCGATTATTGAGGTCCAGGGGCTCGGCCCCTGGCAGGGGGTGCAGGGGGACAGCGTCCCCCTGCGGCACCATGCCATGAAATTATCCGAGTTCGATTACGAGTTGCCCGCGGGGTGCATCGCCACCCAGCCGGCGCGGCCGCGTGATGCGGCGCGGTTGCTGCATGTGGCCGAGGCGTTGAGCGACTGGCGGGTGCGGGATTTGCCGGGGCTGTTGCGCCCGGGTGATTTGCTGGTGGTGAATGACACGCGGGTGATTCCGGCGCAGTTGAGCGCGCTGCGGGGCCAGGCGCGGGTGGGCATCACGCTCGATTGCCGCCAGGATGACGGCACGTGGCGGGTTTTGCTCAAAAACGCCAAGCGCGTGCGGGCGGGGGATGAGCTGGTGATCGACCCGGCTTTCTCGGCCCGCGTGGCGGAGGTTTATGAGGGCGGCGCGGCGCGGCTGCGCTTTGTGGCCGATGATTTCGGCCAGGCGCTGGAGCGTGCCGGCGCACTGGCCCTGCCGCCCTACATTGCCCGCCCCGCGGGGCTGACGCCCGAGGACAAGGCGGATTACCAGACCATGTTCGCGGCGCATCCGGGCGCGGTGGCGGCGCCGACGGCGGGGCTGCATTTCACCCCTGAGCTGCAGGCGGCACTGCAGGCGCGCGGGGTGGAGATGGTGAGCGTCACGCTGCATGTGGGGGCGGGCACATTTCTGCCCGTGCGGGTCGAGGAGATCGCCGCGCACAAGATGCATGCCGAGCGGGGTATCGTGAGCCGCGCGGCGGCGGCCCGGATGAACGAGGTGAAGGCGCGGGGCGGTCGGGTTGTGCCGGTGGGCACGACGGCGCTGCGCGTGATCGAGAGCGCCGCCGATGAGCGCGGGTGTGTGCATGAGTTCAACGCCGAGACGGATATTTTCATCACCCCCGGCTACCGCTTCAAGGTCGCGGACGCGCTGATGACCAATTTCCATCTGCCGAAATCGACGCTGCTGATGCTGGTTTCGGCCTTCGCGGGGGTTGAGCGGATACGGGCGGCCTACAAATATGCCATAGCCAATGGCTACCGGTTTTATTCATACGGGGATGCGTGTTTGCTGGAGCGGGCGCAATGACGGGGTTTGGGTTTTCTCTGGCCGCCACCGATGGCCAGGCGCGGGCGGGCACGCTGCTGACCGCCCATGGCGAGGTGCCGACACCGACCTTCATGGCGGTGGGCACGGCGGGCACGGTCAAGGCCATGACCATGGACCAGGTGCGCGCCACGGGGGCCGGGATTGTGCTGGGCAACACCTACCACCTCATGCTGCGCCCCGGCGCGGAGCGGGTGGCGAGGCTTGGCGGCTTGCACAAGATGATGGACTGGCCCGGCCCGATCCTCACCGATTCCGGCGGGTTTCAGGTGATGTCGCTCGCCAAATTGCGCAAGCTCGATGAGAGCGGGGTGACGTTTCGTTCGCACATCGATGGCGCGGCGTTTCACTTGACGCCCGAGCGCTCGGTGGAGATTCAGCATTTGCTCGATGCCACCATCACCATGCAGCTCGATGAATGCACGAAATTTCCGGCGACCCACACGGAAGCGGCGGCGTCGATGCGCATGTCGGCCCGCTGGGCGCGGCGCTCGCGCGATGCGTTTGTGAAGCGCCTGGGCTATGGGCAGTTTGGCATCATGCAAGGCTCGACCTTTGAGGATTTGCGCGCCGAGTCGGCCGAGGCGCTGCGGGGTCTGGAGTTCGAGGGCTATGCCATTGGCGGGCTGGCGGTGGGCGAGGGGCAGGCGGCGATGTTCTCGGTGCTCGATTACGCGCCCCAGATGCTGCCCACGGATAAGCCCCGCTATCTCATGGGCGTGGGCACGCCCGATGATTTGCTGGGCTCGGTGCTGCGCGGCGTGGATATGTTTGACTGCGTGATGCCGACGCGCGCCGGGCGCACGGCACGCGCCTTCACCTCGCGCGGCATTTTCAATTTGCGCAATGCGCGGTTCCAAGATGATGTGCGGCCGCTCGATGAAGGCTGCGCCTGCCTCGCCTGCACGCGCCATTCGCGGGCCTATCTGCACCATTTATTCAGGTGCGAGGAAATGCTCGGCCCGATGCTGCTGACGGCCCATAACCTCACCTATTACCAATCGCTGATGCGCGGCGCGCGGCGCGAGATCGTTGCCGGCCGGTATGAGGATTATGTGGCCGGCGTGCGCGAGGGATGGGCGAGGGGAGATGTGTGATGAGTGATGACCGCTATAGGGCGCTGAACCAGCTGGGCCAAAGCGCCCCCGCGCCCACCAGCCCCGATGAGGCGGTGCTGGAGCGGGTGGAAGCGCGCACGGGGGGTAAAAACGCCGTGGTGCGCTTTACCTGCCCGGAATTCACCTCGCTGTGCCCCATCACCGGGCAGCCGGATTTCGCGCATATCGTGCTCGATTACATCCCCGATGAGTGGCTGGTGGAGAGCAAATCGCTCAAGCTGTTTCTCCAGTCCTTCCGCAATCATGGCGGGTTTCATGAGGCATGCACGCTGATGATCGCCGAGCGGCTGGTGGAGCTGCTGAACCCGAAATGGCTGCGCATCGGGGCTTATTGGTACCCGCGCGGCGGGATACCGATCGACGTGTTCTGGCAGACCGGCCTGCCGCCCGAGGGGGCCTGGATTCCAGACCAGGGCGTGGCGCCCTATCGTGGCCGGGGTTAGGGAGCGCATCGCGGCCAAGGCCTGGGCCTTGGGGTTTGATGCGCTGGGGGTCGCGCGCGCGCGGCTGAGCGATGAGCACCGCGCCCGGCTGGCGGCGTTTCTGGCCGAGGGGCGCCACGGCGCCATGGGCTGGATGGCCGCGCGGGCCGATGAGCGGGGCGACCCGCAAACGCTGTGGCCCGAGGTGGTGAGCGTGATTTCGCTGGGGTTGAGCTACGCGCCGCCGGGCGATGCGCTGGCCAACCTGGCGCGGCCCGAAATCGGCAATATCTCGGTCTATGCCCGCAACCGCGATTACCATGATGTGGTGAAGGGCAAGCTCAAGCATCTGGCGCAGTTCGTGGCGGGCCTGGGGGCGGGGGTCAAGGTGTTCGTGGACACCGCGCCCGTGATGGAAAAGCCCCTGGCCCAGCTGGCGGGTCTGGGCTGGCAGGGCAAGCACACCAACCTCGTCTCGCGCGCCCATGGCTCCTGGCTGTTTCTGGGCGAGGTGATGACGACACTGGCGCTGCCCGCCGACAGCCCGTCCCCCGACCGCTGCGGCTCCTGCGCCGCCTGCCAGGATATATGCCCGACACAAGCCTTCCCCGCGCCCTACCAGCTCGATGCGAGGCGCTGCGTTTCCTACCTCACCATCGAACATGACGGCCCGATCCCCGAGGAATTCCGGGTGCCGATGGGCAACCGGATCTATGGCTGCGATGATTGCCTGGCCGTGTGCCCGTGGAACAAATTCGCGGCCATCGGGCGCGAGGCCAAGCTGGCCGCGCGCGAGGATTTGACCGCGCCGCTGTTGGCCGAGCTGGCCTTGCTCGACGATGCCGGGTTCCGGGCGAAATTTTCCGGCTCGCCGATCAAGCGCATCGGGCGCAACCGGTTCGCGCGCAATGTGGCGATCGCGCTGGGCAATGCGGGCGAGGCCGGGCTGCTGGGGGTGGCGCGCGCCCTGGCGGGCGATGCAGACCCGGTGGTGGCCGAGGCCGGCGCCTGGGCGGTGGCGCGGCTTTTGGCGGCGGGGCGGCGGGGGGTGTGACGGCATTTCTTTTCTTTCCCCCGTAAAGGGACTAATAACGCCCCCCATGAGCTGGTTAACCGAATTTGTCCGCCCGAAAATCCGCACTTTGCTTGGCCGCAAGGAGGCGCCCGACAATCTCTGGCACCAATGCCCCTCGTGCCAGCAGATGATTTTTCAGCGCGAGCTGGAGGCCGCCAAAAAGGTCTGCCCCCATTGCGGGCACCATATGCGCGCCACCGCCCAGGAGCGTCTGGCCTGGACGTTCGATGGCGGGCATTTCACCCGCATCGATCTGCCCAAGGCGGTGCCCGACCCGCTGAAATTCCGCGACCAGAAAAAATACGCCGACCGCCTGCGCGAGGCCCGCGACAAAACCAAGCAGGATGACGCGCTGCTCGTCGCCCACGGGCTGGTGGGCGGCAAGCGCGCGGTGGTGGCGGCCATGTCGTTTGAGTTCATGGGCGGCTCCATGGGCTCTGGCGTGGGCGAGGGGCTGGTGGCGGCGGCCAAGCTCGCCGTGCTGCAACAGGCGCCGCTGATTGTCTACACCGCCTCCGGCGGCGCGCGCATGCAGGAAGGCGCGATCAGCCTGATGCAGATGCCGCGCTCGACCATCGCCGCCCAGATGGTCAAAGAGGCTGGCCTGCCCTACATCGTGGTGCTCACAGACCCGACCACCGGCGGCGTCACCGCCTCGTTCGCCATGCTGGGCGATATCCAGATCGCCGAGCCCAACACCCTCATCGGCTTCGCCGGCGCGCGGGTGATCGAGCAGACGGTGCGCGAGAAGCTGCCGCCCGGCTTCCAGCGGGCCGAATATCTCCACCAGCACGGCATCATCGACATGGTGGTGAAGCGCGGTGATTTGACCGCCACGCTGGCCAGGCTCATCGAGTATTGCACCCATAACCGCCGCGCGGCCTGAGGCGGCGGTGAGCCGGTTCGACGCGGCGCTGACGCGCCTGCACACGCTCTACCCCAAGCTCATAGACCTCCGGCTGGAGCGGCTGGAGCGGCTGCTGGGCGCGCTCGGCCACCCCGAGCGCAACCTGCCCCCCGTGCTGCATGTGGCGGGCACCAACGGCAAGGGCTCGGTATGCGCCTTTGCCCGCGCGCTGGCGGAAAGCGCGGGGCTCAGGGTGCATGTCTACACCTCGCCGCATCTGGTGCGCTTCAATGAGCGGTTCCGCATCGCCGGGGAGCTCGCGACCGACGACCAGATCGCCGAGGCGCTGGACGCCATAGAGGCCGCCAACGGCCCGGCGCAGATCACCGTGTTCGAGGCGATCACCGCCGCCGCCTTTTACATGTTCGCCAAACACCCGGCCGATCTCGCGATCATCGAGGTGGGGCTGGGCGGGCGGCTGGATGCCACCAATGTGGTGGCCGCCAAGGCCTGCGCCATCACCTCCCTCTCGCTCGACCATGTTGAGTTTCTGGGCGAGGATCTGGCCGGCATCGCGGCGGAGAAGGCGGGCATCATCAAGGCGCCGGTGCCGGTGGTGGTGGGCGCGCTGCCCGCGGCGGCACTGGCGCCGATCATCGCCCGCGCCCGCGAAATGGGCGCGCCGCTATACCGCCGGGGCGTGGAGTTCACGGCCGATTCCCAAGGGGAGGGCATGGTGTTCGAGGGCATATCCCTGCCCAGGCCCGGCCTGCTCGGGGCGCATCAGGTGGAAAATGCCGGCATCGCGCTCATGGCGCTGCGGGCGATGGGCATCGGCTTGACCGAGGCGCAGATGGCGGCGGGGCTGGCGCGGGCGGAATGGCCGGCGCGGCTGCAAAAACTCACCGGCAAGCTGGCGGCCCGCCTGCCCCCCGGCTCGGAATTATGGCTCGACGGCGCCCACAACCCCGGCGGGGCCGAGGTTCTGGCCGGCCAGCTCGCTTCCTGGGGCGGCCCAACCACCCTGGTGGTGGGCATGAAGCAAAGCAAGGATGTGGGCGAGGTGCTGCGTTTGCTGCTGCCCCATGCGGCGGCCATTTACGCGGTGGCCGAGCCGGGGCAGCATCTGGCCTTGCCGATCGAGGCGATCGTCGCGGCCTCCAACGGCCTGGCCAGGCCGGGGCCAGACATCGCCGGCGCGCTGGCGCAGATCACCGCGCCCACGCGGGTGCTGATTTGCGGCTCGCTCTATCTGGCGGGCGAGGTTTTGAAGCAGGACGCTTGAGATTTGGGGGGAGTCCTTGAGGCGCTCGAGCCAAGGGCGCGCCCCTCGCCGCCCACGAGATTTTTGATGGTTTCAGGGTCGTCTGTATTTTTGGAGGTTGTCCCATGCCCAAACCCCCCCTAGGCCCCGCCACCAGCCTGTGCATGTCGCTCGCCGCGCGCCCGGGCCAGTTCGGCTCGCGCTTCCATAACCGGCTTTATGAGCTTCTGGGGCTGGATTTCGTCTATAAAGCCTTCACCACCACCGACCTCCCGGCGGCCATCGGCGGGGTGCGGGCGCTGGGCGTGCGCGGCTGCGCCATCTCCATGCCCTTCAAGGAAGCCGTGATCGCGCTGCTCGACGGGCTGGACCCCTCCGCCGCCGTGATTGAAAGCGTCAACACCATCGTCAATGATGACGGCCGGCTGACCGGCTTTAACACCGATTATATCGCCATTGCCCAGCTTCTCGCGCGCGCCGCCATTCGGCCCGAAACGCCGTTCGTGCTGCGCGGCGCCGGGGGCATGGCCAAGGCGGTGGCGGCGGCGCTTTATCATCGCGGCCATGAAAACGGCCTGGTGGTGGCGCGCGATGAAGCCAAGGGCCGGGCACTGGCCGGGCGCTACGGGTTTGGCTGGGCGCCCACGCCCCAGGGTCTGGAGGCGGCGCTGCTCATCAACGCCACGCCGCTCGGCATGAAGGGCGCCGATGAGGCGGCGCTGGCCTTCCCCGCCGCCACCATCGCGCGGGCGGAAACGGTTTTCGATGTCGTCGCCCTGCCCGTGGAAACGCCCTTGCTGCGCGCGGCGGCGGCGGCCGGCAAAACCTGCATTTCCGGGGCGGATGTCGCCATCATCCAGGCGCTCGAGCAGTTCGTGCTCTACACCGGCACCCGCCCGGCGGCCGAGATGGTGGCGCAAGCGGCGGCCTTTGCCCGCGCGGGCTGATCAGTTCTCGAGGATATAATGCATGGTGGCGTCCACGGTTATGTGGCCGTCCTTGGTGCCGGGCGGAAAGGGCGGCAGCTGCGCGCCCCGGAACAGCCCAAGCCATGCCTGATCCAGAAACACCGAGCCCGAGCCGCTGAGCAGATGCAGCCCGGTGATGTTGCCCTGGCGGTCGACCGTGAATTCGATCTCGACATCGCCTTGCTGGTTCTGCTCGGCCGCGGCTTGCGGGTAATATTTATGCTCGTTCACCCATTTATCCAGCGCGGCCTGCCAGTCGGCGCCGATATTGCCCTTGATGGTCAGCTCGGGCCCGGCCACCGCCTGGGCGTCTGATTCGGGCGGGCTGAAATTCATCGCATGGGGAAAATGCGGCTGGGGCGGCTGGGGCATCAGCGGCGAGGGCTGCCCGAACGACATGCCCTGCATGACCGTATAGCGTGGCGTGGGCGCTGCGCGGGCGGGGGCCGGGCGCGCGGGCGCCGCGTTATGGAGCTTGGGCAGCGGCGGCGCGGGC
>JAJXWD010000031.1 GCA_021781835.1 Pseudomonadota bacterium
GCGGCGGGGGCGGGCGGCGTGGGGGTGGGCTTGGCGTTGGGCGCGGGCGGCGGCGGCGGCGGGGGCGGCGGCGGCGCCACAATCGGCTGCGGCTTGGGCTGGCTGGTGGCGATCGGCCCCTGGTGCAGCTGGGCCAGCTTCATATTCGCCGGCGTTTTGCCGGTGAGGTCCGAATGCTGGGGCACTTGCGGGCCGACGAGGTCCACATCCACATCCTGCTCGGCCGATGTGTTGAGCGGCTGCAACGGCAGGGCCACGATCGCCGCCACGATGATCGTGGCGTGCACCAGAGCCGAAATGGTCGCGCCGCGGCGCATGTCCCGGTCCAACTTAAACTCCCCCTTCGCGGGTCACTTGCCCGCGGGCGTCGGCTGCGCGAGCAGCGAGACCTTGGTGAACCCGCCCTGGATGATGGTCGACATCACCTGGATCATCAGCCCGTAGGACACATCCTTGTCACCGCGCACAAACACGCGCTGGTCGGGATTGTTCTGCGCCGCCTGCTGGAGCGTGGCGACCAGATTGTCCAGATCGACCGGCGTGTTTTGCAGATACACCTGCCCCTGGGCATTGACCGAGATGGTGATCGGCTTGGCGTCCGCCTGGGCCGGGGCCGCGTTGGCCTTGGGCAGGTTGACATTGACCGACGAGGTGATCATCGGCGCGGTGACCATGAAGATGATCAGCAGCACCAGCATCACGTCGACCAGCGGCGTGACGTTGATATCCGCCATCGGGCGGTAGCGTTTTCTGCCCCCGCCCGGGCCCATCAGCCCGCCCGCCATTTATTTATGCTCCTCGGTCTGGCGCGAGAGGATGGCCGAGAATTCGGAGCCGAAAGCCTCGAGCCGGCCGGCGAAACGCGTGAGATCGGTGGAGATTTTATTGTAAGCCAGCACCGAGGGAATGGCCGCCACCAAGCCGAGCGCGGTGGCGAACAGCGCCTCGGCGATGCCAGGCGCCACCACCGAGAGATCGGTATTGTGCATGGCGGCAATGGCCGAGAAGGAGTGCATGATGCCCCACACCGTGCCAAACAGCCCGACGAACGGCGCCGTCGAGCCGACCGAGGCCAGGAAGATCATGAAGCGCTCCAGCCGGTCCATTTCGCGCATGATGGTGACATTCATGGCCCGCTCGACGCGCTCGCGCACGCTGGTCTTGGCGATTTCCGAGCCCGCGATGCGCGCGGTGCGCTTCCACTCGCTCATGGCGGCGCCAAACACGGCGGCCATGGGGTTGGCGGGGTCGGTGCCCTCGCGCTCATAGAGCACATCGAGACTGCCGCCGGACCAGAATTCATCCTCGAAGCTGTTGGCCTCGCGGTTGACGCGGCGCAGGGTCAGGGTTTTCTCGATGATGATCGCCCACACCCACACGGAGGCGAGCAGCAGCACGATCATGACCAGCTTGACCACCACATCGGCCTGCAAAAACAGGCCAAACAACGACAGATCGGCCGAAGGCGGGGCGATGCCCGACTGCGCCACCGCACCGGCCGCCGTGCTGGCCGCCTGATTTACCGCATCCGCGGCCGAGGCCGCCTGTGAAACCGAATCCTGCAATGTCTTTCCCCAGCTAAATTTTCAGGCGCGCGGCCCAGGCGCGCGGAATCCGTGTCGCCCGGCCGTCGGGCACCCGCGCGCAACCGAGCTCGACCTCAAGCACAGCCAGCGAGTCGGCGCCACGCATGAATTTCTGACAAAGCGTGACAGTCGCCCCGCCCAGCCCCGTGAATTCGGTCTCCACGCGTATCACCTCATCGATCTTCGCCGGCCGCTGATAGTGCAATTTGACGCGGTGCACCACAAACATGACGCCGAACTGCGCCACCATTTCCGCATGGGGGGCGCCCATCTCACGCAGGGCCTCGGTGCGCGCGCGCTCGGCGATCGCCAGGTAATTGGCGTGATAAACGATGCCGCCGGCATCGGTGTCCTGGTAATAAATGCGGGTGGTGTAGGTGTACGTCACGCGGGGCTCATGGGCGGGTTTTGGGGCGATTCTGTGGCGCGGGGGTTGTTTTTAAAAGATTTTTAAGGTTTTTTACGGCGCGGGCCGCGAAAAACCGGCGGTTTTCAGGGGCTTGGCCGTCAGGGCCGGGCTCAATCGCCCAGCAGATCAGGCTGAAGGGGCCGGTCGCGGGGCGGTTCCAGCCCCAGATGCCGCCAGCCCGGCTCGCCCAGCATGCGCCCGCGGGCCGTGCGCAGCAGCAGACCTTCCTGGATCAGATAAGGCTCGATCACGTCTTCCAGCGTGTCGCGCGCCTCGGCCAGGGCGGCGGCCAGGGTCTCAACCCCCACCGGCCCGCCATTATGATGCTCGGCCAGACGCCGGAGATAGCGCATATCCATGGCGTCCAGCCCCTTATGGTCGACATCGAGCCGGGTGAGCGCCGCATCGGCGAGCGCGCGGGTGATTTCGCCCGCGCCCTGGGCGGTGGCGAAATCGCGCACGCGCCTGGTCAGCCGCCCGGCCACGCGCGGCGTGCCCCGCGAGCGCTGGGCGATTTCCTGGGCGCCCTCATAGGCCAGGCGCACCCCCAGCTTCTCGGCCAAACGCAGCACGATGCCGGTGAGTTCATCGGGGGTATAAAACACCAGTCGCAGCGGAATCCCGAACCGGTCGCGCAGCGGCGTGGCCAGCAGGCCAGCCCGCGTGGTGGCGCCCACCAGCGTGAAGGGCGGCAAATCGATTCGCACCGTGCGCGCGCCCGGCCCCTCGCCAATGATGAGATCGAGCTGGAAATCCTCCATCGCCGGATAGAGGATTTCCTCGATCGCGGGCTGCAAACGGTGGATCTCATCGATGAACAGCACGTCCTTCGGCTGGAGATTGGTGAGAATCGCCGCCAGATCGCCGGATTTCTGGATCACGGGGCCAGAGGTCGCCTTAAACCCCACCCCCATCTCGCGCGCCACGATCTGCGCCAGCGTGGTCTTGCCCAGGCCCGGCGGGCCGTGCAGCAGCACATGGTCCAGCGCCTCGCCGCGCGTCTTGGCCGCCGTTATGAAGATTTTCAAATTCTCCCGGCTGGCCTTCTGGCCGGTGAAATCATCGAGCGTCTGCGGGCGGAGCGAGGCCTCGCCATTATCGTCGGGCAGGCGCTCGCCGGAGGTGATGCGGTCTTCGCTCATTTGGCCAGGGCTTTCAGACCCGCGCGGATCAGCTGATCGAGGCTTGCCGCCTCGCCGTGGATCTCAACGGCCTTGGCCAGCGCGGCTTCGGCCTCGGCGCGCCTGTAGCCGAGATTGGTGAGCGCCGAGAGCGCATCGCCCACCGCGCCCTTGGCGCCCACGGGCGCCGGCAAGGCGGCCGCCCCGCCGCCCGGCATGGCGCCCGCCTTCTCGCGCAATTCGGTCACCAGGCGGATGGCGAGCTTGGGGCCAACGCCCTGCGCGCGCGAAAGCGCCGCCTTGTCGCCCGCCGAAATGGCGGCGATCAGCTGGTCGGGCGAGAGCGCGGAGAGAATGGCCAGCGCCACCTTGGCCCCCACGCCCTGCACGGTGGTGAGCAGCGAAAACCAGTCCCGCTCGGCCGCCGCCGCGAAACCATAAAGCGTGATGGCGTCTTCCCTCACCTGCATTTCGGTCAGCAGCGTCACCGTGCCCTGCGGCAGGCTGGCCAGCGTGCGGCTGGAGCAAAACACCAGATAACCGACTCCGTTGACATCGATGACGCACGAGCTTTCGGCCACCCCCGCCACCACGCCCCGCAAATGCGCGATCATGCCCGCACCTTCCAGGCCGTTACCGTCGCGCGGTGATGGGCATGGCAGATGGCGACCGCCAGCGCATCCGCCGCGTCGGCGCGTTTTTGCGCGGCACCCGGCAGCAGGCGGCGCACCATCTGGCCCACCTGGTCCTTGTCGGCCGCGCCAGTGCCGACCACGGCCATTTTCACCGTCTTGGCGCCATATTCAAACACCGCCAGCCCAGCCTTGGCCGGCGCCAGCAGGGCCACGCCGCGGGCATAGCCCAGTTTCAGCGTGGCGGTGGCGTTGCGGTTCACGTAGGTTTCCTCCACCGCCGCCTCATCGGGGCTGTAGCGGGCCAAAATCCCGGCCAGCGCGTCATCGAGCGCCTTCAGCCGCAGCGGCACGCTCTCATCGCCATCGGTGGCGATCACGCCATCGGCCACATGGCGCAGCCGGTTGCCCTCGGCCTCGAGCACGCCCCAGCCCGTGAAACGCAGGCCGGGGTCTAGCCCCAAAATCCGGACAACCCGCCCGCTCATTTACGCCGAGAGCTTCGCGGCCACGTCGTCAGCCACCTCGAAATTGGCATAGACATTCTGCACATCGTCATCGTCTTCCAGCGCATCGACCAGCTTGAGCACCGCGCGCGCCTTGTCCTCATCGAGCATGACGGTGGTGTTGGGCTGCCACTCCAGGGCGGCCTCGGCGGGGTCGCCGAAGCGGGCCGCCAGCGCGTCGCGCACGGCGAAGAAATTTTCGATGCTGGTCTGCACCTCGTGGCCTTCCTCGTCGCTCTCCACCTCGTCGGCGCCGGCCTCGATGGCGGCCTCCAGCATGGTGTCGGCATCCGCCACGGTGGCGGGGTAGCGCACCGCGCCCAGGCGCGAGAACATGAAGGAGACCGCGTTGGTCTCGCCCAAAGCCCCGCCCGATTTGTTGAACGCCGCGCGCACAATGGAGGCCGTGCGGTTGCGGTTATCGGTCAGCGCCTCGACAATCACCGCCACGCCCGCCGGGCCATAGCCCTCATAGCGCACCGCTTCGTAATTCTCCTGCCCGCCCGCGCCCGTGGCCTTCTTGATCGCGCGGTCGATGGCGTCGCGCGTCATGTTCTGCTTCAGCGCCGTGCCTATGGCGGCGCGCAGCCGCGGGTTGGCGGCCGGGTCGGGCAGGCCCTCCTTGGCGGCCACCGCGATTTCGCGGATGAGCTTGGCGTAAATGCGGGCCCGCTTGGCGTCCTGCGCGCCTTTGCGGTGCATGATGTTTTTTGCGTGTGAATGTCCAGCCATGGGCGGGCTGTAGCATTTTTGTATATGAGCCGGGAAGGTGCCAGACAGGATTGACAGACGCGGCCGCCCCCCTTAAAGCCGCCCCCACACCGGGCGCGTAGCTCAGCGGTAGAGCATTCGCTTCACACGCGAAGGGTCACAGGTTCAATCCCTGTCGCGCCCACCATTTTCTCCGGTGTTTGCCCCTTGGGGGCCGCAAAACCGGGCGCGTAGCTCAGCGGTAGAGCATTCGCTTCACACGCGAAGGGTCACAGGTTCAATCCCTGTCGCGCCCACCAGTTTCCCCCTCACCTGCCGCCCACCACGCCCCTGATCTTCTCGAGCAGCCGGTCGCGCGAGCTCAGCGTTTCCTCGAGCATATTGGCCTGGGCGATCATCAGCACATGCATCTCGAGCAGGGTCACGCCCTCGGCCGAGTGCACCAGCACGGGCTCGAAGCGCAGCTCATCGGCGCGGGTGAGCGAGAATTTGAGCGCGGCCGGCACCGTGGTGGTGGCGGGCAGCATCAGGGGGGCGGTGTCCATCCGGGCCGCCATTTCACGCAAGGGGCGCTTGATGAACACTTCGCGCCCGTAAGGCTGGCTGATGGTGGAGAGCAGCGCCCGGCGCGAGAGAATGCCGAAAATCTCGCGGCCTTCGCGGATGATCAGACCGGGCAGCGACGGGTCGGCCAGAAACTGCGCCTCGATATCGGCGGTTTTCTCATCCAGCCCGGCCACGCGCCCCCAGGTTTTGAGCCGCCCGATAACGCCGGGCTGCGCGGCCGTGTCGTTGATCGCCGAAACCAGTGACTCGAAAACACCCATGACCCAACCTTGCGCCAGCTATTGCGGCGCACAGATGCAAACAACACCAGCCCCGCGCAATGGCCGGCGGCGTGTTTTAACGAAATGATCACAAAATAAAAAAGATGCCCCGGCGAACCGGGGCACCTGATCTTGTCCTGCGGCGGCGGCGCAGGGGGCGCAAACGCCCCCTGCCCCCGGCTTAGTTGGCCTTGGCCATGCCGCGCAGCACGTATTGCAAAATGCCGCCATGCTTGAAGTACTCGACCTCATCGGCGGTATCGACACGGCACAGCACCGGCACTTCGGTCTTCGTGCCATCGGCGCGGGTGATGACCAGGGTCAGGTCCATGCGCGGGCTCAGCTTGTCGAGACCCACGATGTCGATGACCTCATCGCCGGTCAGGCCGAGCGACTTGCGGCTGGTGCCTTCCTTGAACAGCAGGGGCAGCACGCCCATGCCAACCAGGTTCGAGCGGTGGATGCGCTCGAAGCTCTCGGCCACCACGGCCTGCACGCCCAGCAGCATGGTGCCCTTGGCCGCCCAGTCGCGCGAGGAGCCGGTGCCGTATTCCTGCCCGGCGATGACCACCAGCGGCACGCCGGCCGCCTTGTACTTCACGGCCGCGTCGAAGATCGAAAGCTCCTCGCCGCCCGGATAGTACTTGGTGTTGCCGCCCTCGGCGCCGCCCAGCATCTCGTTCTTGATGCGGATGTTGGCGAAGGTGCCGCGCACCATCACATCGTCATTGCCGCGGCGCGACCCGTAGGAGTTGAAGTCCTTCTGAAGGACCTGGTGCTCGGTCAGGTACACGCCGGCGGGCGAGGATTTCTTGATGTTGCCGGCGGGCGAGATGTGGTCGGTGGTGATGCTGTCACCCAGCAGCGCCAGCACGCGGGCACCCTTGATGTCGGCGGCACCGCGCGGCGCCATCGTCATGCCCTCGAAATAAGGCGGGTTCTTCACGTAAGTCGAGCCCGACGGCCAGGCATAGGTGTCGGTGCCGCCGGTAACCTCGATGGCCTGCCACTGCGCCGGGCCCTTGAACACGTCGCTGTAGCGCTCGACGAACATTTCGCGCGTCAGCGTGCCGTGCACGGTGTCCTGCACTTCCTTGGTCGAGGGCCAGATGTCCTTCAGATACACCGGGTTGCCGTTCTGGCAGGTGCCGATCTGGGCGGTGGTGATGTCCTCGCGGATATTGCCGAAGAGCGAGTAAGCGACCACCAGCGGCGGCGAGGCCAGGTAGTTGGCGCGCACATTGGCGTGCACGCGGCCCTCGAAGTTACGGTTGCCCGAGAGCACCGACGCCGCGACCAGCTTGTTGGTCTCGATGGCATCGACGATCTCGTCGGGCAGCGGGCCCGAATTGCCGATGCAGGTGGTGCAGCCATAACCCGCGGTCTGGAAGCCCAGCGCGTCGAGGTCGGCGGTGAGGCCGGACTTGTCGAGATAGTCGGTGACCACCTGCGAGCCAGGGGCCAGCGAGGTCTTGACCCAGGGCTTGGGCGTGAGGCCGAGCGCGCGGGCCTTGCGGGCCACGAGACCGGCGGCGACCAGCACATAGGGGTTGGAGGTGTTGGTGCACGAGGTGATGGCGGCGATCACGACATCACCATGGGTGATCTCGTAAGTTTTGCCCGCCACCGGCGCCTTCACGCCAACGGCATCGGCGGCGACGCCCAGCCCCTTGGTCAGCTCGGCGTTGAAGGCCGAGGCGGCGTCCTTGAGCAGCACGCGGTCCTGCGGGCGCTTCGGCCCGGCCAGCGAGGGCTGCACGGTCGAGAGGTCAAGCTCCAGCGTATCGGTGAAGACGGGGTCTTCGCCGGTCACGCGCCACAGGCCCTGGGCCTTGGCATAGGCTTCCACCAGCTTAATGCGGTGCTCATCGCGGCCCGAGAGGCGCAGATAGCCGAGCGTCGCGTCGTCGACGGGGAAGAAGCCGCAGGTGGCGCCGTATTCGGGGGCCATGTTGGCGATGGTGGCGCGGTCGGCGAGCGGCAGCTCGTCCAGGCCCTCGCCGAAGAACTCGACGAACTTGCCCACCACCTTCTTGGCGCGCAGCATCTGGGTCACGGTCAGCACCAGGTCGGTGGCGGTCACGCCCTCGGCCAGCTTGCCGTGCAGGCGGAAGCCGATGACATCGGGGATGAGCATGGCGATGGGCTGGCCGAGCATGGCGGCCTCGGCCTCGATGCCGCCCACGCCCCAGCCCAGCACGCCCAGGCCGTTGACCATGGTGGTGTGGGAATCGGTGCCATAGAGCGTGTCGGGATAGACGAAGGTCTGGCCGTTATTCTCGGAGGTCCAGGCGACCTGGGCGAGATATTCCAGGTTCACCTGGTGGCAGATGCCGGTGTTGGGCGGCACGACGCGGAAATTATTAAACGCCTCCTGGCCCCAGCGCAAAAAGCGGTAACGCTCGCCATTACGCTCGAATTCGAGGGCGAGGTTCTTGTCCAGCGCGTCGGCGGAGGCGGTGTAGTCCATCATCACCGAGTGGTCGATGACGAGGTCAACCGGGATCAGCGGGTTCACCTTGTCGGGCGAGCCGCCGAGCTTGATGACACCGTCGCGCATGGCGGCGAGATCGACCACCGCCGGCACGCCGGTGAAGTCCTGCATCAGAATGCGGGCGGGCTTGAAGGGCACTTCCTTGACCGAGGAGGCTTTTTCCAGCCACTCGACGATCGCCTTGGCGTCATCGACCGTGTAGCTGGCGCCATTTTCAAAGCGCAGCACGTTCTCGAGCAGGATTTTCAGGGTCTTGGGCAGCTTGGAAATGTTGCCCAGCTTGGCGGCCGCCTCGGCGACCGCGTAATATTTGTAGTCCTTCCCATCGACGGACAAGGTTTTCTGGGTTTGCAGAGTATCGACGCCGATCGCTGTCATGGGCAAAACCTTTCTGCTGTTGCCGCTTGTGATTTGGTGCGGCTTAAACCATAGGCGCCGCCCTGCGTCCATTGCGCGGGCAAGGTTTTTGCACCTGCTTTGTGCACCTGCTTTGTGCACCTGCGCCGCGCCCCTGCTCACGGCGGGGCAGCCCGCACATATTGGGGGGTTGCCACCCGCCCCGCCGCCAATTTAGCAGGCAAAACAACCCGTTTTGGCGCCCCAAAGGGCTCCAGCCCGGCCAAACACGGGCTTTCACGCCTGTCCGCGGGCGAATTTCTGTGTCCTGTTGTGGGACGATGCGCGCCCCCCGGACCAGCCCGCCCGCTCATGCTGCGCCGCGCGCATGGCTGGGTCACATGCCGGGCAACAACCCCGCGCGCGGGCGATCAGCCCCAGATGCGGCACATGCCCGCCCTGAAACACAAGGCAGGCGGGCAGCGCGGCCAGAAATGCCGGAAAATCTCAGGTGCCGGCCGGAAAAGCCAGACCCGACCCCGGATCGACAAACACCAGCCGGTCCTCGACCTCTTTCACGCCCGGCGCGTTCTCGGCCAGGCAGATCACGGCCTGGCGCTCCTCGTCGGAGAAGATGGTGCCTTCAAGGCTCACCACCTTGTCCTTCACCTCGATGCGCAGGCCCGATTTCGGCGCCCATTTGGCCCGGGCCAGCTCTTCCTTGATGTACGCGACGATCTGCTCATCGGTCACGCCGTTATGGGTCTCGATCAGCCGGCGCGCCAGCGGGCGCAGCAGGTCCGAGCGGCTGACCACGCCGACCAGCTTGCCATCCTCGACCACCGGCAGGCGCTTGATATGCTTGCGCGTCATCAGCCCGGCCACTTCCGCGAGGTCGGTCTCGGGCGAGACGAAAATCGGGCTATGGGTCATCACGCCGCTCACATGGCGGGCATGGGTGTGCACATAATCGGCCGCCACGGTCGAGGGCATGAGCATGGATTTGAGCCAGCCGGCGGGCTTGCCGTCGGTGCCGATCTCGGCGCGGCGGAGCAGGTCGCCCTCGGTCACCACCCCCACCAGCGTGCCGTGCTCATCGATCACCGGCAGGCCGCTGACATGGTTGGCGAGCATGATGCGCGCGGCATCGGCCACGGTGGTCGCCGGCATCACCGAAATGGCGCTGCGGTTCATCACCTCTGAAACTTTCATAATATCCTCCGCGATAGGCTGGCTTATTCCCCTTTCTGGCGCGAATCGCGCCGCGCCTCCATGACGCAGGTCAAACCGCCCTTAAGGCAAACGCGCTCACGCGCGAATGGCAAACGCGCGCCCGCGCGAGTGGCAAACGCGCATCCGCGCTCTTGGCAGACGCGCGCCCGCGCGAAGGCTCAGACCGCGGCTTCCGCGATATCGGAGAGCGCCTGCGGGCGCAGCAGCACCACCTCGTGGATATTGGGAATCTCGATCAGCCCCTCGCGCTTGAGGGTGGAGAGCGAGCGCGACACGGTCTCGATGGTCAGGCCCAGATAATCGGCCAGATCGGTGCGCGAGAGCGGCAGGGTGAGCGAGGAATGGGGCTTGGGCAACGCGCCCGAGGAGCAGACATCCTGGCGCTCGGCCCAGGAGAGCAAAAAGCTGGCGATGCGCTCGATGGCGGTCTTGCGGCCCAAAAGCAGCATTTGCTGCTGGCCCAGCACCAGCTCATGCATGGCGACATCGAGCAGCTTGCGCTCGAGAATCGGGTATTCGGCGAACATCGAGAGCAGGGCGGCGCGCGAGAAGCGGCACAGCCGCACGGGCTCCATGCTCTCGGCCGAAAACACGTTTTTCTCGGTGGCGGCGAGGCCCAGAAAATGCCCTGGGCCGGCAAAGCCGGTAATCTGGCGCCGGCCGTCGGGCAGAGACTTGAACAGCCGCACATTGCCCGAATTGACGTTATAAAAATAAGCCGCCGCCTCGCCTTCCTCGATGAACACGGTGCCGGCGGGCAAGGTCTGGCGCTGGGCGGCGCGGAACAGAAACCCGACCTCTTCATCCGAAAGAGCCTCGCACAGCCCATGGTGGCGCGCGGCGCAATCGTCGCAGGCGGAGGTCGCGGTGCGATTGGCCAGGTTGATGGCCACCGGGCGGCGGAAATCCGTAATCTTGTTGAGCGACGTCATGGACTGCATTTAACAAAGCTAAGGGGATTGATCCAGATCAATCATCTGGTTTACGCGCGGTTTCCTTCTGCCCTGGGCCGGACACACCCAAAATACCATGGCCGCCGCCGCCCCCAGCACGGGCAGGGCCAGCACGCTGCCCTCGGGGCCGGTGAGCCCGCCCGTCAGCCAGACCGGACCAAATGCGCTGAAATGCCACAGCGCGCCCGCGCAAAGCTGGCCGCTATCGGGGGTGCCGAAGAGAAAATTCTCGCCCCAGTCCCAGGCGGCATGAAACCCAATGGCCCACCACAACGCCCCCGTGCGCCAGCGCGAAACCACCAGCAGCAGCCCCGCCGCGAGCAGCATGGCAAAGCCGATGCGGCTCTCGCCCCGGTTGAGCCCATGGGCGAGCGCGAACAGCAGAGCGGTGATCAAGGCCGCCGGCCACGCCCCCAGCCCGCGGCCCAGCACCCCCAGCAGATAACCGCGAAAGCACAGCTCCTCGGCCAAACCTGTCAGCGCGCAGGCCAGCCCCCACATCAGCGCATAGCCCAGCGCGCTGGGCGGCGCGAGCCCGCCATAGGTAAACCGCCCCTCGCCCAGCGCCACCAGCCCCAGCAGCAACGCGCCCAGCGCCACCAGCGCGCTCAGCCCGCCCCAGGCCAGATGCCGCGCCCGCCGCCCGCCCGCCAGCCCGAACGCCAGCGGCGAGACGCCCTCCAGCCGGGCCATGAGCAGCGTCGCCCCCACCACGGGCACAAGCAGCATCAGCTCATTGGCCACCACAAATCCCGGCCCCACCTGCCCCGCCGCCAGGCTGGCGCGCAGCCACGGCCCGGCCAGGCGGGCCAGCTCCAGCGCCACGCCAAACAAAAAAGCCAGCAAGGCCCCGCCAAACAGCAGGGCCCGCCAGCCTGAACGCACACCGCCCGCGCCGCGCCATATCGTAGGCGGCGCGGCCGGACGATTGAGCCAGCTCACCCTTCGGTCATGTGCGTCATGGAGACGTTGCGCGCCTCGGGCCCGAAAATCATGAGCAGCATCAGCACCACCGCCACCACGCCGGCCACCAGCATGAGGGCGAAACCGTAATCACCGCCATAACTGGCCGCGATGGCGGCCTGCATGGGCGCGTTGATCGAGGCGACGAAATTGCCCAGCTGATAGACGAAGCCCGGGAAAGTGCCGCGGATCTCGGACGGCGACAGCTCGTTGAGATGCGCGGGCACCACGCCCCACGCGCCCTGCACCGCCACCTGCATCACAAAGGCCGAAATGGCGATGGTGGCGAAATCCGTGCCATGCGACCAGGGCCAGAGCGCCACCAGCGAGAGCAGGCAGGCGCCGATAATGGCGCGCCGACGGCCGATCTTCTGGCTGAGATAGCCAAACAGCAGCCCGCCCAAAATGGCGCCGATGTTGAAGATGATGCCGGTATTGGCGATCTCGGCATGGGTGAAGTGCAGTTGCTTGCCCAGGAACGCCTTCTGGTAAATATCCTGCGTGCCGTGGGAGAAGAAGTTGAAGGCCGCCATCATCAGCACGCCGTAAACGACGAGCTTGGCGTTTTTGGCCAGCACCTGGCCGACCGAGACTTTCGGCCCCGCCTTCATCTTGGCGAAAGCCGGGCTTTCCTGCACCGAATGGTTGATGAAGAACACCAAAACGGCCGGGGCGGCGCCGACAAAGAACATGCCGCGCCAGCCCAGCGCCTTGTCGCCAAAGTCAAACAGCAGCGTGGCGAGCAGGAAGCCGGACGGATAGCCCGCCTGCAACAGCCCCGAGACCCAGCCGCGCCAGCGATCGGGAATGGTCTCCATGACCAGCGAGGAGCCAATGCCCCACTCGCCGCCCATGGCCACGCCAAACAGCGTGCGGATGATCAGGAACGAGGTGAAGGACCAGGCGAAGCCGGTGGCCGCCTCGAACAGCGAATAAAGCAGCACGACCAGCATCAAGATCGGCTTGCGGCCATAAAGATCGGCCAGCCGCCCGAAGATGAACGCGCCCACGGCGCGGGTGGCCAGCGTGAGCGTGATGGCGAAGGTGATGGAGGTGATCGAGACGCCAAAGGTCTTGGCGACCTCGTCGAAGGTCAGGATGAGGATGAAGAAGTCGAACGCATCCAACGCCCACCCCAGATAGGCCGCGATGACGGCATTTCGGGCGCGCGAAAAATTCTCGGCGGCGGCAATGGCCATATGTTCCCCCTGTCTTGATGACCGCCCCGTGCTGCGGCGGCCTGTGCCGTCTTCATGAAACATGGCGGTGATTTTAACAAGCGCCAAACGCCGCCGCCCCGCTCGCATGCGGGGTCAAACGAGGGGATGTAAGCGTATGAGGGAAGGGTAAATTTGGTCGGAGTGAGAGGATTCGAACCTCCGGCCCCTGCGTTCCGAACACAGTACTCTAACCAGGCTGAGCTACACTCCGATGCGGCCAGCCTATAGCGAAGCGGATGGGCCAGCGCAAGCCACGCGGCGCATTTTCATGCCGCCCCCTGGGCAGGCTCGGCGTCTGTGGCGGTTTTGTCGCACCATTGTATTAAAAATCAATAACTCCTGGCCAAAGTTGAAAGTCGCGTGTTAGAACCTTCCCATGTGCGAGACTTGTAACTGGACCAGGCGTTCCTTCCTGCGACTCGCGCTTGGCGCGGCGGGTGCCGCCGCGCTGGCATCCCGGCCGGCTTTCGCCACCACGGCCGAGCTGCCCCCCGCCGAACGGCCGCTGATCATGCTCGACCCCGGCCATGGCGGGCATGACCCCGGCGCCATCGCCCCCGATGGGCTATTTGAGAAACACATCACCCTGGAAGCGGGGCTGGAGCTGCGCCGCGTGCTGCTGGCCACCAAACGCTACCGCGTGGCCATGACCCGCACGCGCGACGTGTTCATATCCTTGCAGGGCCGGGTGAACGACGCGGTGAACCAGAACGCCAACCTGTTCATCTCTCTCCATTGCGACCATCTGCCGATCGACAATCTGCGCGGGGCGAGCGTGTTCACCCTCTCCAACACCGCCTCCGACGCCCTCTCCGCCGACCTCGCCCGCGACGAAAACAGCGCCGACACCTCCGCCCCCACGGTCACCGGCGTGTCACCCAAAGTGGCCGATATTCTGGCCAGCCTGGAAACGCGGGCCACCAACCTCAACTCCATCAGCCTCGCCCATGACATCAAGCACGCCTTCACGGGCGCGGTGCCCATGCTGCCCGACCCCAATCGCTCGGCCAATTTCGCCGTGCTGCGCGATGCCTCAACCCCCTCCACCCTGGTTGAAATGGGCTGCCTGACCAACAAGCTCGACGAGCAACGCCTGCGCGACCCCAAACAGCGCCGGCTGATCGCCGAGCGCCTGGCCCAGGCGATCGATGTTTATTTCGCCCATTATGCCCAGCAGCGCATGGCCGGCTAAGCAACTGAAATTGATCGCCAGCCCCTAGATCAATATTGGTTTGGATTGAGTCGACAGACGCAAGTTAAACCAATGAAATTGATCGTTAAAATATAACTAGAGCGGGTGCGTCATAACGCATCCCGCTCTAGCCTCGCAGCGCCCTGACGGTAAGCAGGGCGCCCGCCAGCACCAGGGCGATAAGCACGGGCAAGGCCGCCTCGCCGCCCGGCACCGCCAGCCCCAGGCCGCTCGCCCCCCAAAACAGCCCGAACGCGACCAGCAACACACTGGCGCCGAATTTGAGCTTGTTTTCGGGAATATGGGCGAGCGGGCGATGGACCAGCACCCCCGCCAGCATGACCAGCAACAAGGCGATGAGCGCCCCCGCGATGGCGGAGGGCAGCAAGACGGGTGCCCCGGCGCCGATGGCCAGCACGATGAACACCACCTCTATGCCCTCGGTGAGGGTGATGTTGAACGCCGTGCCAAAGGCCGCGGCCGAGGGGCTTTGCAGCAGCTTCAGCTCGCGCTCATAGGCCGCCGCCTCGTCGCGCGGCTTCATCCGGCCGGCCTCGCGCAGGATGGATTTTTTCAGCCAGCGCAGGCCGAGCGTGAGCAGCAGCGCGGCGGTGAGCAGATGAATGACCCGCAAATTGACCCGCGCCAGCAGCGGGCCGATGAGCGCGACACTGCCGCCAAGCAGGGTCAGCGCCGCTCCCGCCCCCGAGAGCGCCGGGCGCCACCCGCGCGCGACACCGACCGCCAGCACAATGGTCAGGGCTTCGATGAATTCGACGCTCGAGGCGAAAAACGCGGCAAGCAGGGCGGGTATGTGCGCGAGCATGGCCCGAGCCTAGCCCCCGGCGCCGCGCCATGAAAGCCAGGCGGGGCGGTGTCTGGCTGGAAAAAGACGTCCCCCTTTTTTGGAAACAAGGAGACACCAAAAAACGTTTGGACCTCTTATACCCTCCCGCCAGATGTTTGACCCTTCGGGTCAGGTGGCGGGATGGTATAACTCTTTGAGGTCGCGCGTGGCCGCCCCACCAGCCCCACGCGCAACTTTGAGTTCGCGCATGGCCGCTCCACCACCCCCGCGCGCATACCAGTCAGCCTCAGGGCTGAGTGGTATTACTCGGCCATCGCCGAGGCTTCGGAGCGCGTGGCGCCGACGCGCGCCGCCAGCGAGGCGGCCAGGAACGGGTCGATCGCGCCATCGAGCACGGCGCTGGGGTTGCCGCTCTCATGGCCGGTGCGCAGGTCTTTCACCAGCTGGTAAGGCGCCAGAACGTATGAGCGTATCTGGTGGCCCCAGCCAATATCGGTCTTGGCGGCTTCGGTCGCGGCCGAGGCGGCTTCGCGCTTTTGCAGCTCCATCTCATACATGCGGGCCTTCAGCATGTTCATGGCCGTTGCGCGGTTGCGATGCTGGGAGCGGTCGGTCTGGCAGGCGACGATGATGCCGGTGGGGACGTGGGTGATGCGGATGGCCGACTCGGTTTTATTGACGTGCTGGCCGCCCGCGCCCGAGGCGCGGAACGTATCCACCTTCAGATCGGCCGGGTTGATCTCGATTTCGATCGTGTCATCGACCACCGGATAAACCCAGACGGAGGAGAAGCTGGTATGGCGGCGGGCCGCCGAATCGAAGGGCGAGATGCGCACCAGCCGGTGCACGCCCGATTCGGTTTTCAGCCAGCCATAGGCGTTGGGGCCGGAAATTTGCAGCGACACCGATTTGATGCCGGCCTGCTCGCCCTCGGACTCGTCGAGCACCTCGACCTTGAAGCCCTTGCTCTCCGCCCAGCGCGTGTACATGCGGTAGAGCATCTGCGCCCAGTCCTGGGCCTCGGTGCCGCCCGACCCGGCGTTGATTTCAACGAAGGCGTCGCGTCCATCGGCCTCGCCCGAGAGCAAGGACTCGATTTCCTTTTGCTTGGCGGTCTCGGCCAGCCGCTCGAGCGCCTTGATGCCATCGGCGATCATGCTCTCATCGGCCTCGGCCTCGGCCATCTCGATCAGCTCGAGCGTGTCCTTGGTTTCACCCTCGATCGCCTGCACGCCCTCGACCATGGAGGCGATGCGGTTGCGCTCGCGCATCACGGTCTGGGCGGCGTCGGCGTCGTTCCAGAGGTTGGGGTCCTCGGCGCGGTGGTTCAGCTCGGCGAGCTTGATGACAGCGGCATCCCAGTCAAAGATGCCTCCTCAGCAAGGCGACCGAGCGGCCGATTTGCTCATTCAGTTGGTCGGATTCAGCAGACATTGGGGCGTACTACTCCAAAAAGGCCAGCCTAGTACAGCCCGCCGAGCGAGGAGCCGCCATTCGCGGGCGGGCTGGCGGTGCCGGGCTGGCCGGGCGGCGTGGCGGTGCCGGGCGCGCCAAGGCCGGTATCATTGCCGCCGAGCAGCGAGTTCTGGTCCTGGGCGCCGGGGGTTTGGCCGGGCTTGAAGGCCTCGGTCACCAGCGTGCCGTCGGGCTCGGGCACTTGCTGCAGGCTCATGCCAGGCGGGGCGGCGAAATCGAGGTCCGGCTGGTCCTTGAGCGCCACTTTCATGTATTCGTTCCAGATCGGCCCGCACACGCTGCCGCCAGTTTCGTTATTGCCCAGGCCCTTGGGCTGGTCGTAGCCGATCCAGCAGCCGGTCACGATGCCAGGCGTGAAGCCGATGAACCAGGCATCGTTGAAATTATTGGTGGTGCCGGTTTTGCCGGCCACTGGCTGAGAAATGCCCACCACCGCCGGTACGCCGGTGCCGCGCAGCACCACGCCCTTCATCATGGTGATGATCTGAAAGGCCGAATCGGGATCGGCGACCTGGGTGCCGGACTGCCCGAGCGTGGGCGGCTGGGTGGGGCCGCCGGTAACGCAGCTGGGGCAGCTCTCGCCCGGCGCCTGGTAGAGCACGGTGCCGTCGGGGTTGACCACGCTGTCGATCATGGTGGGTTGCACTTCGCGGCCGTAATTATCGAGCGCGGCATAGGCGGTGACCATTTTCCACAGCGTGGTGTCGATGGCGCCGATGGCCGAGGGGTAATAAGGCGGCATCTGGTTGACGATGCCGAAATTCTGGAAGGTGGTGGCAATGTTGGACAGGCCGATCTGGCGCGCCAGATGCAAGGTGGCGAGGTTGAGCGACTGCTCAAGCGCATGGAAGAGCGGCACCGGGCCCTGGAAGCTCTGCTCGTAATTGCCGGGGCGGTAGACGGTGCCGTCGGGCAATTGCTGCACGAAGGGGGCATCGAGCACCACGGCATCTGGCTGCACGCCTTGCTGCATGGCGGTGAGATAGACCAGCGGCTTGACCGATGAGCCGGGCTGGCGCTCGGCCTGCATCACGCGGTCAAACGGGCTGACGCCGTGGCTCCAGCCGCCGACCATGGCCAGCACCCGGCCGGTATTGGGGTCGATGGAGAACAAGGCCGCCTGCACGATGGGGATTTGCTCGAGCGAAAGCTTGTTGCCCTGGCCCGAGACCATGATGACATCGCCCCGGTGCAGCACCTGCGAAACGGCTCCGGGCGCGCCATGGCCGCGCAACCGCGCCCAGCGCATGTTGGCCAGCGGCAGGCTGCCGGTTTCCGCGGCGCCCGAGGCCGGGTCGATCGAACCGATCTCGGCGCTTTGGGCACCGGCGTTCAGCACCACCCCGAGCCGCCAGGTCTCGCGCATGCCGAGCGGGGTGGCCTGCTTGGCCAGCATCTTCTGCCAGTTGGCGGCAAGGCCCGGGGCATCGATGGTGGTAACCAGCCCATGCCAGCCTTCATAGCGGTGGTCATATTGCTCCAGCCCGTCGCGCACCGCGTCGGTCGCGGCTTTTTGCAGCGTGGGGTCGATGGTGGTGTGCACGATCAGCCCGCCCTGGTTGACCATATTGGCGCCAAATTGCGAGATCAGCTGGGCTTTCACGGCATCGGCGAAATAGCCGCCATCGGTTATGCCCTGGTCGAGCGTGCCGGCGCGCGGCAACAGGGGCTCCTGGGTCGCGGCATCGGCCTGGGCCTGGGTGATGGCGCCGTCGGCCAGCATGCGGCTGATGACGAAATTGCGCCGCGCCAGCGAATCGGCGGGGTGCAGGAAGGGATCGTAATTGGTTGGCGCCTTGGGCAGGGCGGCGAGGGTCGCGGCCTGAGCGATGTCGAGCTGGGAGAGCGGCTTGTCGAAATAGGTTTGCGCGGCGGCCGCGATGCCGAACGAATTATGGCCGAGATCGACCTCGTTCAGATAGAGCGTGAGCACCTGCTGCTTGGTCATCACCTGGCTGACGCGCATGGCCAGCAGCGCCTCCTTGATTTTGGTGCCGAAGGTGATGTGGTTGTCGAGCAGCATGTTCTTCACCACCTGCTGCGTGATGGTGGAGGCGCCGATGGGCCGCCGGCCGGTGCCGATGAGGGTGATGTCGGTGAGCGCCGCGCGCACGATGGCGATCGGGTTGATCCCTGGCTCGGACCAGAACAGCCTGTCCTCGGCCGAGATGAAGGCATCCGCCACGATCGGCGGGATCTGGTCGTAGGTCACGTAAATCGAGTGTTCGCTGCCGATCGAGCCCAGCTCCTCGAAATCGGCGGCATAGACGCGGCTCTCGAGCGGCGGCTTGTAGTCCTTCAGGCTGTCGACGCTGGGCAGGTTGGCGGAGAAATAGAAAAACACCCCCACCCCGGCGGCGATGGCCAGCACCGCCCCCGCGAAAATGAACCGGTAGAGGCCAAACACCAGCCCGCCCACCAGCCGCGCGCCCAGGCTGTGGTGCCGTTTGCGCTCGGGGCGGTGCGGCCGCTCGGGCTTGCGCTCGGGCTGGCGGCGGGACGGGGCCAGGCGTTCGCCTGCCGAAAACGGATCTTGCGGGTCAGACATGGGGGGCTCTTAGCATCACGCGCGGCCCCGGGCGAGGCGTTGGGGCTTAAAATCCTGGCAAGCCGGTGGTAAATATCGGGTTTGGCGGCGGCCTGTCTGGCCATGCCGCCCTGGCTCATATCGCCATCGGGGCCCCCCTCGGGGTGCCGGTTTATACGCGCCCCTTGCGCCACTGCCGTCGCGGCATAAATCCGATACCTTGAGGAGCGTGTATCTCCCGGCGCTAATGGCGCCCGAAAGGAGCCGGACATGGCACACAAGCCCATCCACCCCTGGCCGCTGCGGCTGCTGCACGCGCTCAACGCCCTGGCCATCATCATGATGATCGGCTCGGGCTGGCAGATTTACAACGCCTCCCCGCTGTTCGGCTTCACCTTCCCCGAGACCATCACCATCGGCCAATGGCTGGGCGCGGCCATCGCCTGGCATCTGGCCTTCATGTGGCTGCTGGTGCTCAACGGCCTTTGCTATGTCCTCTGGAGCCTCGCCTCCGGCCATTGGCGCAAATTCCTGCCGCTCACGCCCAGGCTGGTCTGGCAGGATTTCAAGGCCGCGCTCAGCTTCCGCCTGGCCCATGAAACCGGCGCCTATAACGCCGTGCAGCGGCTGTTTTACGTGGGCGTGCTGCTGGCCGGGCTGGTGCTGGTCATTTCCGGGCTCGGCATCTGGAAGCCCGTGCAGCTATGGTTTTTCTGCGATCTGTGTGGCGGCTTCGTGGTGGCGCGCTATGTGCATTTCTTCGCCATGAGCGTGGTGGTGCTGTTTCTGGCCGTGCATCTGGCGCTGGTCATCGCCGTGCCCAAGGTGCTGCCGCCCATGATCTTTGGGGGCCGCGCGCCATGATCCGCCGCCGCGCCCTGCTCCAGCGCGCCATCGCGCTCGGCCTCATCTCCCCCCTCACCGCCTGCGATTTCGACGACCCCGCCCATCCCGACCTCGCCGATAAATTCCTGTCCGCCATGTCGCGCTGGAACGACATGGTGCAAGCGGCGCTGTTCAACCCCCACACTCTTGCCCCCAGCTTCCGCCCAGACCAAATCACCCGCCCGCCGCGCTTCAACGCCTTCTACGATATTTCACAAGCGCCCGTGGTCTCGCCCGCCAGCTGGCGGCTGGCGCTTTCCGGCCAGATCGCCGACCAGCGCCCCTGGCGGCTCGATGAGTTGCAAGCCCTGCCGCAGCAAAGCCAGATCACCCAGCTCACCTGCGTCGAGGGCTGGCGCACCATCGGCCAATGGGCGGGGGTGCGGCTGAGCGAGTTCCTGCGCCGCGTGGGGGCCGATCTCACCTGCCGCTATGTCGGCTTCCACTGCGCCGACGGCTATTACACCTCCATCGACATGGCCTCCGCCCTGCACCCGCAAACCATCCTGGCCTTGAGCTTTCTGGGCGCTCCGCTCACGCCCCCCTTCGGCGCGCCGCTGCGCCTGAGGATTCCCACCAAGCTCGGCTTTAAAAACCCCAAGAGCCTGGTGGCGCTCTCGGTCACCAACATCTACCCGGGCGGATATTGGGAAGATCAGGGCTATAACTGGTTCTCGGGCTCTTGATGATTACGCGGAGCTGCGCCAAGCAGCGTGCATGAAAGCGACCCTCTGGCTCATTGCCCTCGCCACCCTCCTGCGCCTCGTCTTTGCCGGCTATACCGGGCTGGGGATCGATGAATCCTACATGGTGGCCGCCGCCCACACGTTCGACGCCTCCTATTTCGACCATCCCCTCGCCTCCTGGTGGCTCGAGCTTACCGCCCGCGCCCTCACCGGCTCGGCCGCGCCCCTGGTGGTGCGCCTGCCCTTCGTCATCATGGCCGCCCTCACCTCCTGGCTTCTCTTCGTCATCACCGCCCGGCTCTATGATGAGCGGGCCGGTTTCTGGGCGGTGGTGGCCTACAGCGTCTCGCCGGTCTTCTCCATGGCGTCTGGCTGCTGGGTGCTGCCCGATGGCCCCGTGGATCTCGCGCTCACCGCCTTCATGCTGGCCGTCTTGCGCGCGCCGGGCCTCATTGGCGGCAAGCCCCGCCCCATGTTTTGGCTGGCCGCCGGACTGTTCGCCGGCCTCGCCATGCTTTCCAAATATAACGCCGCGCTGGTCATCGCCGGGGTCGGGCTGGGCCTGCTGCTAACGCCCCAGCTGCGCGGCGAGTTCCGCCGCCCGCAGCTTTGGCTGGGCGTGCTGCTCTCGCTGGTGCTGGCCGCGCCGGTGCTGTGGTGGAATGCCAATCATGGCTGGGTCAGCCTCCATTACCAGGGTGGGCGCGTGGCCGGACTGCATCTGCGCCCCTACATGCCGCTCTATGTCTGGGCCGGCGAGGCGCTGTTCGTTCTGCCCTGGCTGTGGCTGCCGATGATTTGGGCGCAAATCCGCGCCCTGCGCGCCGGCCCGGCCCAGGCGGCGCCCTGGCTGCTGGCGTGGGCCGGGCTGATTCCGGTGCTGCTGTTCGCGGCCATCAGCATCTGGTCATCCACCCATATCCTGTTCCACTGGGCGGCGCCGGGCGAGCTCATGCTCTTCCCGCTGCTCGGCGCCTGGGCGCGCGGCATTTCGCCAGGCCTGCGCGCTGGCGTGGCCTCGGCCTCGGGGGCCTTGCTGGCCGGCGCCATGCTGTTCATCACCGCCGAGGTGCAGTTCGCCTTTCTCCCTCACCTCGACATGCTCTCCAAGCCCGGCAAATCGCCGCTGTTGCAGATCATCGACTGGACCAGCATCGGCGCCCAGATCCCGCCGGGCATAGACGCCATCGCCGCCCAGCGCTGGTATGATGCCGGCAAGGTCGGCTACGCGCTGGCGCTCGACCACATCGACATCCCCGTCACCGTGTTCGCGGGCGGGCCCCACCAATTCGCCTTCTCGGCGCCACCGGCCAGCTTCATCGGCAAAAACGTGCTGGTGCTTTCCATGCCCTGGAGCATGGAACAAACCGCCTCATTCTGCGCCAGCTCCTTCCAGAGCTTCACGCCCGGCCCCGTGCTCACCGTCACCTTCCATAACAGCGTGCTGCTGGCCATCCCCACCTATATCGGCCACGACATGCGCGCCGTGCCCACGCCCACCAAGAGCGCGGCGTCGAACGCCTAGATCAATATTGGTTTAGATTGAGTCGACAGACGTAAGCCAACCCAATGAAATTGATCGCCAGAACAAGAGAAGAGCGGGTGCGTCATAACGCATCCCGCTCTCCTGTGATTCAGCCTCAGAAATTCGCAACTTCTCATATTCCGAATTTCTGAACCATCACCCTGATCTTGCTGTATCATACCAGCCAGCCTCAGGGCTGACTGGTATGATGTCGCATTCCGGCATATTTCCAGATACGCCCGGAGGGGCAAAAATCATTCCCACTCAATCGTGCCGGGCGGCTTCGAGGTAATGTCATACGTCACGCGGTTAATGCCGCGCACCTCGTTCACAATCCGCCCCGCCACGCGGGTCAGAAACCCCACGTCATACGGGTAAACATCGGCGGTCATGCCATCCGTGCTGGTCACGGCGCGCAGCGCGCACACGCTGTCATAGGTGCGGCCATCGCCCATCACCCCCACGCTCTTCACCGGCAGCAGCACGGCAAAAGCCTGCCAAATGGCGTCATAAAGCCCCGCCGCGCGGATCTCCTCGAGATAAATGGCATCGGCCTTCTGCAGCACCGCCACGCGCTCGGCGGTCACCTCACCCAGCACCCGAATGGCCAAGCCCGGCCCCGGAAACGGGTGGCGGCCCACGATCGTCTCGGGCAGCCCCAGCTCCCGGCCGAGTGCCCGCACCTCATCCTTGAACAATTCGCGCAGCGGCTCCACCAGCTTCAGCTTCATATAAGCCGGCAGCCCGCCCACATTATGGTGCGACTTGATGGTCACGCTCGGCCCGCCAATGGCCGAGACGCTCTCAATCACATCGGGGTAGAGCGTGCCCTGGGCCAAAAACGCCGCGCCGCCCAGCTTGGTCGCCTCTTCATCGAACACATCGATGAACAGCTTGCCAATAATCTTGCGCTTGGCCTCCGGGTCGGTCACGCCCTTGAGCTCGCCCAAAAACAAATCCGCCGCATCGCGATGGATGAGCGGAATATTGAACTGGTCGCGGAACACCCGCACCACTTCTTCCGCCTCGCCCGCCCGCAGCAAACCGTGATCGACGAAAATGCAGGTCAGCTGGTCGCCAATGGCTTCATGGATCAGCGCCGCCGCCACGCTCGAATCAACCCCGCCCGAAAGCCCGCAAATCACCCGCCCCGTGCCCACCTGGGCGCGGATCTTGGCAATCTCGGCCTGGCGAAAGCCCGCCATGGTCCAGTTGCCCGAAAGCCCGCACACTTTATGGGTGAAATTGCGGATCAGCTGCGCGCCATGGGGGGTGTGCACCACTTCGGGGTGGAACATGGCGCCATAAAAGCGCCGCTCATCATCGGCGATCAGCGCGTAAGGCGCGCCTTCCGAAACCGCCACGGTCTTGAACCCCGGGGGCGGCGCCGAAATATGGTCGCCATGGCTCATCCACACTTTCTCGTGGGCGCCCACCTCCCACACGCCGTCCAGCAGCGCGCACTCGGCCACCACGTCCACATAGGCCGCGCCAAATTCACGAATTTCCGCGCCCTTGGCATCGCCGCCCAGCTGCACGCACATGGTCATCTGCCCGTAGCAAATGCCCATCACCGGCACCCCGGCCGCAAACACCCATTCCGGCGCGCGCGGGCTGCCTTCATCGGCCACGCTCGCCGGCCCGCCCGAGAGAATGATGCCCCTGGCACCAAAGCCCTGGATGCGCTCGAGCGCCGCGTTATAGGGAAGAATCTCGCAATAAACGCCGCTCTCGCGCACACGGCGGGCGATCAGCTGCGTCACCTGGCTGCCAAAGTCCAGGATCAGAATTTTTTCATCGGACATGCGCTCCCCTAGTCCAATCCGCGCCAAGATAGAATAGCCATAAGCGCGCCCCGCGCATGAAATTCGTCACGCCCGGTCAGGCATTCACATCCAGCAGGCTCTCGATCGGGTCCCAGGCGAAGGCGCATTGGCCAATCGGCTCGCCGCCCACGGTGGTGCTGCCTTGGGCCACGCACCGCCCGCCCATGCGGGCATAAAAAAACCGCGCCGGGTTTTCGCTCAGCACCCAGGCATATACCGAGCGGCAGCCCATCTTGGCCAGATGCCGCGCCGAAGCCCGCAGCAGCTCGCCGCCCAGGCCCCGGTCGCGGTAATCGTCGAGCACATAAAGCGTCTCCACCTCGCCTTCCGCCAGCCGCGGGTCGCGGCTGCGGCCGCTGGAGGCAAAGCCCAGCACGCCCGGCGCCGCCGGCTCGCCGTAGCTCGCCGCCACAAACAGCCCGGCGCCCAGCCGCAGCTGGTGCTCATAAAACGCGCTCAGCCGACGCACGGAGAGATTGGCCAAAAATCCATCGGGCAGCAGCCCGGCATAGGCGCTGCGCCAGCAAGCGACATGCACGGCCCCAATGCCGGGCGCATCGCTCACTCTGGCGCGGCGGATGACGATCACGTGGCGCGCACCAGCTTGGCGGCAAAAAACCCATCCGTGCCAAAGCCGCGCGGCGAGAGGCGCATAAACGCCTGCCCGGCCAGCGGCGCGGGCTGGCTCAGCGGCTCGAGCGAGAATTCCGGGTGCCGCGACAAAAACGCCTCCACCTGTGCCTCGTTCTCATCATTCAACACCGAGCAGGTGGCGTAAACAAGTTTTCCGCCCGGCCGCACCAGTTTCTGGGCGATATCGAGAATTTCCGCCTGCTTGGCGGTCAATTCGGCCAGATCGGTCTCGGTCAGGTTCAGCCTGGCATCGGGGTTGCGCCGCCAGGTGCCGGTGCCCGAGCAGGGCGCGTCCACCAGCACGCGGTCAAATTTCCCGGCCTGGCGCTTGGCCCATTTATCGCCGGGCTCCAGCAAATGCCGCTCGGCATTATGCACCCCCGCCCGCCGCAACCGCTTGATCGCGCCATCGAGCCGGGGCACCGAGACATCGCACGCCACGATATGCCCCTTGTTTTGCATGCACATGGCCATGGTCAGCGTCTTGCCCCCGGCGCCCGCGCAATAATCGGCCACGCGCATGCCGGGCGCGGCCTCCACCAGCAGAGCGATCAGCTGGCTGCCCTCATCCTGAATCTCGACCAGCCCGTCCTGAAACGCCTTGCCCTGGGTCACGCCCTGGCGCCCGGCCAGCCGCAGCCCCCAGGGCGAGAGCCGGGTCGGCTCGGCCCTTAACCCCTCGCGGGCCAGGGCGGCCACCGCCTCATCGCGCGTGCCCTTCAGCAAATTCACCCGCAAATCCAGCGGCGCGGGTTCGTTCATGGCCGCCATTTCGGCTTCCAGCCCGGCGCCAAACTGCGCGGCCAGCTTGGGCAGCACCCAGTCCGGCACCTCAAACCGCACGGCGTCGGACTGCGCGGGGTGGTGCAGCGTGTGCCCGGCCAGCTTCTCGGCCAGCATTTCCTCCTCGCGCGAGAGCGGCGGCGGCCCGTAGCGCCCGGCCACAAAGGCCTGGGCGATCTTGCCGGGCGTCTGGCCCGAAAACATCGCCTGCGCGATCAGCAGCGCGCGCGGCGTGGCCGGTGCGCCCAGCCGCTCCAGCCACCAGCCCAAATGCCGCCGGGCGCGCAGCACGCCCCACACCAGCGCCGAAACGGCCCGCCTGTCGCCCCCGCCGATAAAGCGGCGATTGCGGAAAAACTGGTTGGCGATGGCATCGGCCGGGCGGGGGCTGGCCTCGATCTCGGCCAGCAGATCAATGGCGGCGGCCAGTTGTCCGGCGGGGGTCATGGGGTGTGGCTTTCAAACATCATGCCCGGCCTATAGAGCCGCCGGCCCACCCCCCACAACCGCAAAAGCGGCGGGTCGCGGCTACGCCACCCCCTCGGCCATGTCCTGCACGCTCTCCTCAGGCATCAGCGCCGGAATCGAGACAATGGAGATGATCCGGTTATCAAACATAATCAGCCCCTCCACATAGGTTGCCGGTGTGGCATCGCCGGTTTCGGGGGTTTTCTGGCGCATATCGTCGGTAACGGTAATGATATCGCACACCGCATCGACCAAAAGCCCGGCCACGCGCGCGCCATCCTCCACCACCACCACCACCGAGGCGGCATTGGGCTCCGCCGGCGGCAACCCCAGCCGCTCGGCCAGATCGATCACCACCAGCACCGTGCCGCGCAAATTGATCATGCCCTTGATGAAAGACGGCGCATGCGCCAGATGCGTCGAGGCGATCCAGCCGCGGATTTCGCGGATGGACCTGATATCCATGGCGAATTCCTGCGCCCCAATCCGCACCGAGAGCAATTCCATCCGCCGCTCCCCCGGCGTACCCCCCCGCGCCTGTGCCTTGTTCGTCTGCATCGCGTTCGCCTGCATCTTGCTTGCCTGCATCATGTTTGCCTGGTTCATGTTTGCCTGGATCTTGTTCGCCTGGGTCTTGTTCGCCTGTTTGCCTGCATCACGTTCGCCTGCATCATGTTCGCCTGCATCATGTTCGCCTGCATCATGTTTGCCTGCGTCATGCGCCCCTCCTCACACCGCCTCGCTCAAAACAGCTCCAGCTCACCAGATTGATGCCCCTTCTCCTGTGGCTCCGGCGTGCCTTTCAGCCGGTATTGCAGGTCCGAGAGCGTAATGTTGTTCAGCGCGTGCTGCGAATTCACCGCCCAGTCCTCGGGCAGCAACCTTCCAATGGTCAGCACATATTTCGACAAGGCGGTCAGCCTCTGCGCCAACAGATCGAGCGACTGCACATCCCTGTGGCAGGCCGCATCCTTGGCCACCTGCAGCAGCGCGGGGCTAAGCGTGGTCTGAAACTGCTCGGTAAACCGGCCCAGCTCATGAAACTCCTCGCCCAGCGCCTCAAAAATCGCATTCAGCGAGGCATGGTGGCGTTCATCCTCACACCCCCGGACTGCATTCATATCGCCTCTCCACTCACCTCGGTGCCGCGCCGCCCGCGCCCTCAAACTATCGCGCCCGATGCTTAATGTTTTCCCAAGCTTCAAAACAATTCCACCGCCCCCGAGGCCACTGGCGCCGGGCGCACGCGCTCGGCGAGCAAAATCTGCTCGGTTTCCCTGGCCAGCAAAACCTGGCGCGCCCGCCCCGAAACCGGCCAGAACTGAATCCGCCGCCCCTGTTCGCCGCGCAACGAGCCGCCGACCAGCATAATCCCCTCCTCGCGCAAAAATTTCTCGGCGAAATTGGCGTTCAGCTCGCCAATATCGGTTAGCCCTTTAATCATGCGCGCCCCGCCAAACAGCTTGGCGCGCATGCGGCTTTTCACCGCCCCCCGGCGCAGCAGCCCGTTCACCAGCAGCTCCATGGCATGCACGCCAAAGCGCATGGCATCGCCGCCGGGCTGGCGGTGGCGGCCATCGCCTGGCAGCAAAAAATGGTTCATGCCGCCCACCCCGGCCACGCCATCCCAGATGCAGGCGGCAATGCACGAGCCCAAAATGGTGGTCAGCACCGCGTTGGGGTCGTCATCCACATGATGCTCCCCCTGCACGATGTTGATTTTCCTCTCATGCGGCGCCACCCCCGCCCCCGCGCTCACGGCACATGCTCCTTAAGCCGGGCATTGGTCACGCCCAGCACCCGCTCGGCAATGCGCTCGAGCGGCAATTGCCGCGCCACCGCGCCCAGCTCAAAGGCCGCGCGCGGCATGCCATACACCACGCAGCTCGCCTCATCCTGGCCAATGGTCTCGGCGCCCGCCTCGCGCAGGGCCAACAGTCCGGCCGCGCCATCGCGCCCGAGCCCGGTGAGAATAACCCCCACCGCCCGCGCGCCAAATATTTTGGCCACCGACTGAAACATCACATCCACGCTCGGCCGGTGGCCGTTCACGCGCTCGCCCTCATTCAGCCGCACGCTCGGGTTCGCCGCCCCGCTCACCTCTATATGCGCGTTGCCCGGCGCCAGATAAATCCGCCCCGCCACCAGCCGGTCGCCGTTTTCCGCCTCGCTCACCTGGGCCGCGCATAATTTATCCAGCCGGGCGGCAAAGCTTTTGGTAAAGGCCGCCGGCATGTGCTGGCTGATGATGGTGGGCGGGCAGTTGGGGGGAAATTTCGAGAGCATGGTAATCAGCGCCTCCACCCCGCCGGTCGAGGAGCCAATCGCCACCACCCGCCCATCCGGGGCATAGCTGCCCGCCGCGCGTGCCGGCGGCGCGGCGGGGCGGGCCGGCACATGGCGCACCCGCCCCAGCGCCGCCGCCCTCACCGTGGCGGCCAGGCTCGCGAAACTATCGGGGTTAAAGGAAGACGGCTTGGCCACGCAATCAAACGCGCCCAGCTCCAGCGCGCGCAAATTCACATCCGCGCCCTTTTGCGTCAGCGTCGAGACCATCACCACCGGCATCGGCCTAAGGCGCATGATTTTTTCCAGAAACTCCAGCCCGTTCATGTTGGGCATCTCGATATCGAGCGTCACCACATCGGGCGAAAGCGCCTTGATCATCGCCCGCGCCTCCAGCGGCTCGGCGGCTTGCCCCACCACCTCAATCCCGGGCTCGGCCTTGAGCGCCGCGGCAATCACCGCCCGCATCGTGGCCGAATCATCCACAATCACCACCCGCACGGTCATGCCTTGCCTCCCGCGCCCAGCTTCCGGTAAATGGTAATGCCATCGTTCTGAAATTGCGGCTCCGCCGGTCCGGTCACGCGCTCCGAATGGCCGATATAAAGCGCCCCCCCATCATCGAGCAGCGGCACAAACCGAGACCAGATCGTCTCCTGCGTCTGGCCATCGAAATAAATCACCACATTGCGGCAAAACACCGCCTGAAATTTCGCCTTCATCGGCCAATGGCCAATGAGATTGAGCCGCCTGAACCGCACCAGCCGGCGCACCTCCTCGCTCACCCGCCAGCGCCCATCGGGCTGGCGGGTAAAATGGGCCCGGCGCATGGCGGGCGGCACGCCCTCGAGCAGACCATCCTCATAAATCCCATCCTCGCCCTCGCGCAGCATGTTGGGGTCTATGTCGGTGGCCAAAATCCTCACATCCAGGCGCGCGGCATCGGGCATCGCCTCCAACAAGGTCAGCGCCATCGAATAAGGCTCCTGCCCCGAGGAGCACGCCGCCGACCATAACCGCACCCGTCCGCCGCTTTGGGCATACCGCGCCATGCCGGGCAGCATCTTGTCCCGCAAATGCTCAAAATGATGCGGCTCGCGAAAAAACCGCGTGACATTGGTGGTCAGCGCGGCGAGCATCTCCATGCGCTCGGCCTCGCCCTCATGGCTCTGGATGAGCTGGCAATATTGCCCAAAACTCTCCAGCCCCAGCTTGCGCAGCCGCTTGGCCAGCCGCGAATAAACCAAATTCGCCTTGGCGCCGGTCAGGCTCACCCCCGTCTCGCGGCGCATGATCTCGGTAATCACCTCCAGGTCGCGCGCGGTGAAGGCAAACTCCGCGTTCCCGACAAGGCTATGCGCGCGCGGCGTCTGGCTCATGCCGCCTCCAGCTCCGCCGCCGGCAACACGTTATCGAGCGTAATCAGGCTGATCATCCGCCCATCCACCGGCAGCAGCCCCTTCACGAAACTCTTGACGAGTTCAGAACAAACATCCGGCGAAGGCTGGATATTGCCATCCGACGCGGTCAAAATATCCGAGACCGCATCCACCAAAAGCCCCACCTGCTTCTGCGCCACCTGCACCACAATAATCACATTGCGCGCGGTCGGCTCCGTGCCCGGCAGCCCCAGCCGCACGGCCAAATCCACAATCGGCAGCACGGCGCCGCGCAAATTGATCACGCCCTTCACATAGCGCGGCGCGCGCGGCAGCGCGGTGGCCGCCGTCCAACCGCGAATTTCACGCACCATCATCACATTGATGCAAAATTCCTGCCTGCCGACCCGAAACGCGATCAGCTCGCGATTGCCCTTGTCGCTGGTTTTTTCCGCATGCGCCGAAATCTCCATGGTCCGCGCCTTTCAATTCACATCCAGCGTCAGCTCGGCCCCGCGGGCTTCGCTGCGCGCGGTCTTCACCACCGCATCCACATCCAAAATCAGCGCCACGCGCCCATCGCCCATCACGGTGGCGGCGGCAATGCCGGGCACGGCGCGGTAATTCGCCTCCAGGCTCTTAATCACCACCTGCCTCTGGCCATGAATGGCATCCACCAGCAGCACGGCGCGCACGCCGCCCTCGCCTTCCACCAGCAGCGCCACGCTTTGCTCAGGCTCTATCGGCGCCTCCGCATATCCAAGCGAGAGCGCCACATCCACCATCGGCACATAGCCTCCCCGCAGCGCCAGCACGTTCATGTCGCGGTCGAGCGGAAACACATCCTGCGCGCGGGGCTTCAGCGTTTCCACGATCGCGCCGAGCGGAATGATCAGCGTATGGCCATGGGCCGAAACCACCATGCCGTCGAGCACCGCCAGGGTCAGCGGCAGCGAGAGGGTAAACACCGAGCCCACGCCCGGCTTCGATGAAATCGAGATCCGCCCGCCCAGCGCCGCCACGGATTGGCGCACCACATCCATGCCCACCCCGCGCCCCGAAATATCCGAGACCTTGGCGGCGGTCGAAAACCCCGGCAGGAAAATCAGATTGTCGATCTCATCGTCAGTCAGCTGAGCATCCGGCGCGATCACGCCGTTTTCAATGGCTTTCTGTTTCACCCGCGCGCGGTTTATGCCCCCGCCGTCATCGGCCACCTCGAGCACAATCCGGCCCGAGCGGTGCAAGGCGGTCAGCTTCACCGTGCCCTCGGCCGGCTTGCCCGCCGCCAGCCGCGTCTCGGTCGGCTCCAGCCCATGGTCGATGGCATTGCGGATCATATGCGTCAGCGGATCGGCGATCCGCTCGATCACCGTCTTGTCCACCTCCGTGCCCTCGCCCTCCATCAGCAGCCTCACCTGCTTGCTGGTCTGGGCCGCCACCTCGCGCACCAGGCGCGGCATGCGCTGAAACACCGAGCGCACCGGCTGGGCGCGAATGGCCATCACGCTATCTTGGATCTCGCGGGTCAGATGCTCCAGCTCCTCGAGCGCCATGGCCACGCCCGAGGCCCGGTTGATCCCCGCCTCCATCACACGCTGCGAGAGCATGGCCTCATTGATCACCAGCTCCCCCACCAGATCGATCATCCGGTCCACCCGGTCCAGATCCACCCTGATCGTGGCGCTCACCGCCGCCCCGGCCTCGGCCTTGGCGGCCATCGCCTCCACCGCCGGACTCTTGGCCGCCTCCGGCGCGGGCTCAAAGCGCGCCGCCACCGGCACCTCCGCCACAGCCGCCGCCACCGGCTCAGCCCCCATCTCCGCCTCGGCGTCCGCCGCAATGTCCGTCCCAGCATCCGCCCCAGCGTCCGCCCCGGCCTCATCCTCCATCACCGGCGGAAAAAACTCGAACTTAAAGCCATTATCGCCGGTAATCACCGTCCCCGGCGCAAACCCCTCAGCCGCCTCAGCCACTCCCGCCGCCCCCGCGCGCGGCGTAATGCTCAGCACACAATCATCTTCGACAAACTCGAACACATGGCGGATTTCCTCCTCCGCGCACGCCGCCGCCAGCCTGATCCGCCAGGTCAAATAAGCCCCTTCCGGGTCCAGCTCATGCAGCTCGGGCAGGTTCGAGGCATCCAGCTCCACCACAACCGGCCCCAGCCGCTTCAGCTCGCGCAGAATAATCGCCGTCTCATTGGCCTTGGCATAAAGCTCTGGCCGGGGGGTGAAGCAAATCTCCCACCCGCCCGCCTCATCGGCCGTCGGCTCTGGCTGTTCCCTCGCCGCCGGCACCGCCCCGCCCGCCGCCGCGCCGCCATCCTCAATCTGCGCGAACTCCACCACCATGGCGCTGGTGCGCGCCTCATCCACCTGCAACCCGTCGCGCGCCGCGCGCACCACATCGGCCAGCACATCGGCGGCGCGCAAAAACACCCCCACCACATGCGGGCTGGCCACCAGCTCGCCCGAGCGCACCTTGTCAAGCGCGGTCTCGAACACATGGGCAAAGCGCACCAGCGCATCGAGCGAGAAAATCCCCGCCCCGCCTTTCATCGAGTGCACGGCCCGAAACACGGCATTCACCGTCTCGGCCTCGGCGGTGCCGTTTTCCATGGCGATCAGCCCGGTCTCCAGCTCCGCCAGCTGCTCCTCGCATTCCTGAAAGAACGTCTCGCGGATTGCCGCCATCGGGTCTTCCATGTGCCCCTCCCGTTTCAGGCCGCCACGCGGCGTATGGCCTCGACCAGCTTCACCGGGTCGAAGGGTTTCACAATCCAGCCGGTTGCCCCCGCCGCCCTGGCGCGGTTTTTCTTCTCCGCGTCCACCTCTGTGGTCAGCACCAGCACGGGCGTGGCGCGGCGTGCCTCATCGGCGCGCACCGCCTCGATAAACCCAAACCCATCCATGCGCGGCATGTTGATGTCGGTCACAATGACATCAGGCGTCTCGGTCTCCAGCACTTCGAGCCCATGCAGCCCATCCTCGGCCTGGATCACCCTAAACCCCGCGGCCAGCAGCGAGTGGCGCAGCATATCGCGCATCGCCCGCGAATCATCGACGGTCAGCACCGTGGTGGTCATTCCCCAAACTCCTTGCCTGCCTGCGGCGCGCGGTGCGCCAGATCGGCCGCCCGCGCCCCCATCAATTCCAAATTCGCGGCAAATTCCTCAGACAGCGCCTGCACCGCAAACGGCACGTCATCCGCCGCCCAAGCCCGGCTCGCCGCCAGCAGCACCTGCAAACATTGCGCCCCCAGCCGCTGCACACCGGCGCCGCTCACCACCAGCGCCCGGCCGCGTCGGCCGGTAAACGCCTCCAGCAGCCCCGGCGCCGCCACCAAATCCAGTATCGCCGGCAATTCCAACCCTTCCGTCATCGGTTTCAGCTTTCGGGGCTAATGAATAAAATTTCGCTAAGGGCGCGGGTTAAAACTCGTCCCAATCCTCGGCGGCGGCGGGGCTTTTGGGCAGGCTCACAAACTTGCCCGCCGGCGCTGGCGGCACGGGCACTGGCGGTCGCGCGCTCGCCCGTGGCGCGCCGGCGGCCAACCCGTCGCCGCGCCCGGCCTTGGTCAATGCC